>NZ_JBHVWW010000008.1:0-44835 GCF_042882025.1 Kitasatospora sp. NPDC058243 | reverse complement strand
GGGGGGGGGGTGGGGGGGGGGGGGGTGGGGGGGGGGGGGGGGGGAGGCCCCCCTGGGGGGGGAGAAAGGCCGGACGCGGCTCCACAAAAACGGCCCGCTCCCCCCCCCCCCCCCCGGGGGGGCCCCACGGCCCGTTCCGCATGTCCGGACCGCCCGGCGCCGCCAGCAGATCCCCAGCGGTTCGAACACCACCCAATGGGGTGAATCAGGGGGTTTTCCCCTTCCCTCCCGGAATGACGCTGTGCAAAGCTTTCATTACCCTCGGTTTACCGAGTCTTGATGGTCCGTCCCGACGGCCCTCGGCGAGACGTCCCGCACCTCGCCCAGGCCCCTGGCGGGCCCTGATGGTCAAGGTCCGGCCGGTGACACCCGCACTCCCCGCCGCGCCCACGCCATCCCGCCACACCGTCGCGACCCACGACAGCCGATCCGCCCCGGAGCCCCACCCACCGCCGGACCTGACTGCGTTCGTTCCCCCGGACAGACGGGAAGACAATGACCCTCGACATCTCCAGCGCCCCCATCGCCTCCGACACCACCGACCACGCACCACCGGGCCCCGGCACCAAGGCCCGCTGGGCCCAGGACCTCTCCGCCTCCCTGGTGGTCTTCCTGATCGCCGTGCCGTTCTCCCTCGGCATCGCGCTCGCCACCGGTGCCCCGCTCACCGCCGGCCTCGCCGCCGCGGCCGTCGGTGGCATCGTCGTCGGACTGTTCGGCGGCACCCCGCTCCAGGTCAGCGGCCCCTCGGCCGCGCTGACCGTGATCACCGCCGGACTGATCGTCCAGTACGGGTGGCGGGCCACCTGCGCCATCACCCTGGCCGCCGGGCTGCTCCAACTCCTGCTCGGCCTGCGCCGGGTGGCCCGGACCGCGCTCGCCGTCTCGCCCGCCATCGTGCACGGCATGCTGGCCGGGGTCGGGCTCACCATCGCCATCGCGCAGCTGCACGTCGTCCTCGGCGGCTCCCCGCAGAGCTCCGCGATCGCCAACCTCCTCGCGCTGCCAGGCCAGTTGGCCGGGCCGCACCCGCCCGCGCTGCTGGCCGGCTCGGTGACCGTGGCCGTCCTGCTGGGCTGGCCCCGACTCGGCCGGCTCCCCGGCCGCGCGGGCGAGTTCGGCGCCAGGCTGGCCAAGGTGCCGGGCCCGCTGGCCGCCGTCGCCACCGCGACCGCGCTCGCCCTGGCCCTGGACCTGCGGCTCGCCCACATCGGGCTGCCCGCCTGGCAGCCGCACGCCCTCGTGCCCGCACTGCCGCACGGCCCGCTGGCCGGGGTGCTGGCCGCCGTCCTGACCGTCACCGCCGTCGCCGGCGTGGAGTCGCTGCTGTCCGCCGTCGCGGTCGACCGGATGTCCCGCCGTACCGGCGACCTCGACCGCGAACTGCGCGGCCAGGGCCTGGCCAACATCGTCAGCGGGCTGGTCGGCGGGCTGCCCGTCGCCGGCGGCGCCGTCCGCAGCACCGCCAACGTGCGGGCCGGCGGCCAGACCAGGTGGTCCTCGGTGCTGCACGGCGTCTGGGTGCTCGCCGCCGCACTGGCGCTGACCGGCGGGCTGCGCCGGATCCCGCTGGCCGCGCTGGCCGCGCTGGTGCTGGTGGTCGGGCTGCAGATGGTGAGCTTCGCGCACATCCGCAACGTGCACCGGCACCGCGAGTTCCCGGTCTACCTGACCACCGTGCTCGGCGTGGTGGCTCTCGGCGTGCTGTGGGGCGTCGCGCTCGGCGCCGGCACCGCCGTGCTGCTCGCGCTCTACCGGCTGACCCGCGCCCACGTGGACGTGCTGGCCGGCCCGGCCGGCGCGGTCACCGTCCAGACGCACGGGCCGCTCACCTTCACCGCCGTACCCCGGCTGAGCCGGGCGCTGGCCGGGATCCCCTCCGGCGCCGAGGTCACCGTGGTCCACGACGGCTCCTTCCTGGACCACGCCGCGTACGAGACGCTGCACAGCTGGCGGACGGGCCACCAGGCCGCGGGCGGACGGGTCTCGATGGTGACGCGCCGCAGGGACGACGAGGTGCTCGACCCCGACGGCACCGTCCGGGCGGGCAGTTCACCCGGCCCGCACCGCTGCCGGGCCTGGACGCCCTGGGTCGGCCACCACTGCATCGAGCAGCAGGAGGATCCGCACGGCCGGCTGCTGGACGGCGTCCGGGTGTTCCAGCAGCACACCGCCCCGCTGATCCGGCCCGAACTCGCCCGGCTGGCCCGGGAGGGGCAGACACCCTCCCAGCTGTTCCTGACCTGCGCGGACTCCCGGATGGTCACCAGCATGATCACCAACAGCGGCCCGGGGGACCTGTTCACCGTCCGCAACGTCGGCAACCTGGTACCGGCCCCGTACGAGCCCGGCGCGGCCGACGACTCGGTGGCGGCCGCGGTGCAGTACGCGGTCGAGGTCCTGGAGGTCGGCTCGATCACGGTCTGCGGCCACTCCGGCTGCGGCGCGATGAAGGCCCTGCTGGACGGCGTGCACGAGCGCCCCGGGCCGCCCACCCCGCTGGCCCGCTGGCTGCGCAACGGCCGCGGCTCGCTGGACCGGCTCCGCCGGGTCCCCGCCGGGTTCGACGCGCGGCCGGTGGTGGACCTGGTGGAGCAGCTCTGCATCACCAACGTGGTCCAGCAGCTGGACCAGCTGCTGGCCAACCCGGCCGTGGAGCGCCGGGTGGAGGAGGGCACCCTGCGGCTGGTCGGGATGTACTTCGACTTCGCGACCGCCCAGGCCTACGTGCTCGACCGGGCCGAGGGGACGTTCAGTCCGATCGAGGCGCGCATCGGGACGGCAGCGGCCGCAACCGCGGCCGGCCCGGCAGCGCCGAGGACACCGCCGGCCGGGCCGGTGGCGGGCGACACGCCCGAACGGGTGAATGAGGACGGCCGGGTTCCCACCGGCGGCACCGAGGACGGCCCCTGGCTGGCCGCCTGAGAGCCGGGCCCGTGTCCCCGCCGGGCGGGCCGGGGCACGGGCCCTCCGGCCGTCGTACGGCGCACCGCCCCGAGGCGGTGCGCCGTACGATGGTCCGTTCGACTGTCGGTCAAAGGTCTACACCAATTACCCGGAGGCTCTTGTCAAGTGCCCCATTCGCCTGGTGAGCTGTGCGCTGGGACACACGGGACAATCCCCACGCACGGGATCGTCTCCGATCATGACTCGATGAGGAGTGCGCGTTGAGCAACGAGAGCCTGGCCAACCTGCTCAAGGAGGAGCGGCGATTCGCCCCGCCGGCAGAGCTCGCCGCCGCCGCCAACGTCACCGCGGCCGCGTACGCGCAGGCCTCCGAGGACCGCCTGGGCTTCTGGGCCGAGCAGGCCCGCCGCCTCAGCTGGGCCGTCGAGCCGACCGAGACGCTGGACTGGTCCAACCCGCCCTTCGCCAAGTGGTTCGCCGACGGCAAGCTCAACGTGGCCTACAACTGCGTCGACCGCCACGTCGAGGCCGGTCTCGGCGACCGGGTCGCGATCCACTTCGAGGGCGAGCCCGGCGACAGCCGCTCGATCACCTACGCCCAGCTCAAGGACGAGGTCTCGCAGGCCGCCAACGCGCTGCTGGAGCTCGGCGTCCGCAAGGGCGACCGGGTCGCGGTCTACCTGCCGATGATCGCCGAGGCGGTCGTCGCGATGCTCGCCTGCGCCCGGATCGGCGCCACCCACTCGGTGGTCTTCGGCGGCTTCTCCGCCGACGCCGTCGCCTCCCGCATCGAGGACGCCCAGGCCAAGCTCGTCATCACCGCCGACGGCGGCTACCGCCGCGGCAAGCCGTCCGCGCTCAAGCCGGCCATCGACGAGGCGCTCACCAAGGTCGACGGCGTCGAGCACGTCCTGGTGATCCGCCGCACCGGGCAGGAGATCTCCTGGACCGAGGGCCGTGACGTCTGGTGGCACGAGATCACCGCGCGCCAGTCCACCGAGCACGCCCCCGAGGCGCACGACGCCGAGCACCCGCTGTTCATCCTCTACACCTCGGGCACCACCGGTAAGCCCAAGGGCATCCTGCACACCTCGGGCGGCTACCTCACCCAGGCCAGCTACACCCACCACGCGGTCTTCGACCTCAAGCCGGAGACCGACGTCTACTGGTGCACCGCCGACATCGGCTGGGTCACCGGCCACTCGTACATCGTCTACGGCCCGCTCTCCAACGGCGCCACCCAGGTCATCTACGAGGGCACCCCGGACACCCCGCACCAGGGCCGGTTCTGGGAGATCGTCCAGAAGTACGGCGTGACGATCCTCTACACCGCGCCGACCGCGATCCGCACCTTCATGAAGTGGGGCGACGACATCCCCGCGAAGTTCGACCTGTCCTCGCTGCGGGTGCTGGGCAGCGTCGGCGAGCCGATCAACCCCGAGGCCTGGATCTGGTACCGCGAGCACATCGGCGCCGGCAAGACCCCGATCGTGGACACCTGGTGGCAGACCGAGACCGGCGCCATGATGATCAGCCCGCTGCCGGGCGTCACCGAGACCAAGCCGGGCTCGGCCCAGCGCGCCCTGCCGGGCATCGCGGCCACCGTGGTCGACGACGAGGCCAACGAGGTCCCGAACGGCTCCGGCGGCTACCTGGTGCTCACCGAGCCGTGGCCGTCCATGCTGCGCACCATCTGGGGCGACGACCAGCGCTACATCGACACCTACTGGTCGCGCTTCGCGGGCCGCTACTTCGCCGGTGACGGCGCCAAGAAGGACGAGGACGGCGACATCTGGCTGCTCGGCCGGGTCGACGACGTCATGCTCGTCTCGGGCCACAACATCTCCACCACCGAGGTCGAGTCGGCCCTGGTCGGCCACCCGTCGGTGGCCGAGTCCGCCGTGGTCGGCGCCACGGACGCCACCACCGGCCAGGCCATCGTCGCCTTCGTGATCCTGCGCGGCGGCGCCACCGAGAGCCCGGAGCTGGTCGAGGAGCTGCGCGCGCACGTCGGCCGCACGCTCGGCCCGATCGCCAAGCCGAAGCAGGTCAAGGTGGTCGGCGAGCTGCCGAAGACCCGCTCCGGCAAGATCATGCGCCGTCTGCTGCGCGACATCGCCGAGGGCCGCGAGGTCGGTGACACCACCACCCTCGCCGACAGCACGGTGATGAGCCAGATCCAGGCCCAGCTGCCGCCGGCGGGTGGCAACGGCTGAGCCGGCCGACACGGTGAAGCGTGCCCCGGGCGGTGGTCACCGCCCGGGGCACAGCCATGCCGCGGGTCTGAAGCCCCCTTCCGGTCGGCCGCCGGGGTGTACAGCGGGGCGGCCGGGAGCGGGCGGTGCCCCGCGACCGACGGTGACGCGTTCACCCGTCTGCGAGCGGCCTGGGCCATTCGGGTGCCGTGCCGCTGCTCCTCCGGAGTGCAGAACCCACCCGTAGGGCTTAAGTCCTTGAATAGGACAATCCGGATGTCACCCGAACGATCCCCTAGACTGTTAACGACGCATCAAGATCCCTGAACGGGAGTCCGAGCGTCACAGGGCGCGCCGGGAAGTCTGGTCGGCAACTGCACCACACGTGCATCCGTTGCCGCTCCCAGCCCCTCAGGAGGTCCTCGTGACCGACCAGCCGCCCGTCCACGAGCCGACGACCCGCCGCCGGCAGCTGCTCGGCCGACTGTCCCTGCCCGAGCGGACGTTCATCACCGACGCCCTGCGCACCGAGACGGTCGGCGGCGTGCTGCTGCTGCTAGCCGCCGTGGCCGCGCTGGTCTGGGCCAACGTCTGGCCGCACGCCTACGAGAGCGTCCTCGACTACACCGTCGGGCCCTCCGCCCCGCTGCACCTCGACCTCACCCTCGGCAACTGGGCCAAGGACGGCCTGCTGACGATCTTCTTCTTCGTGGCCGGGATCGAGCTCAAGCGCGAGTTCGTCGCGGGCGAGCTGCGCACCCCGAGCGCCGCGCTGCTCCCGGTGGTGGCCGCCGTCTGCGGCGTCGCGCTGCCGGCGATCCTCTTCGCGCTCGTCAACTCGGGCAGCGGCGGTCACCCCAGCGGTTGGGCCATCCCGACCGCCACCGACATCGCCTTCGCGCTCGGCGTGCTGGCCGTGGTCGGCAGCCACCTGCCGTCCGCCCTGCGCGCCTTCCTGCTCACCCTCGCCGTGGTGGACGACCTGATCGCGATCCTGATCATCGCGGTCTTCTACAGCTCCGGCATCAGGTTCTGGGCGCTCGGCCTGGCCTTCGCCGGCCTGGTGCTGTTCTGGTTCCTGCACCGGCGCGGGGTGCACGGCTGGTACCTGTTCGTACCGCTGGCCGTCGTGAACTGGGCGCTGATGCACGAGAGCGGCATCCACGCCACGGTCGCGGGCGTCGCGATGGGCCTGATGCTGCGCTGCCACCGGGAGGGCGACGAGCAGCACTCCCCCGGCGAGCACATCGAGCACCTGGTCCGCCCGCTCTCGGCCGGCCTGGCCGTCCCGGTGTTCGCACTGTTCGCCGCCGGGGTGACGATCTCCGGCCCGTCGCTGCGCGAGGTGTTCACCCAGGCCACGCCGCTCGGCATCGTCATCGGCCTGCTGGTCGGCAAGACGGTGGGCATATTCGGCGGCACCTGGCTGGCCGCCCGGTTCACCCGGGCCGAGCTGAACCCGAAGCTCAGGTGGGCCGACATGTTCGCGGTCTCGGTGCTCGCGGGCATCGGCTTCACCGTCTCGCTGCTGATCAGCGAACTGGCGTTCCGCGACGACCTGGCCCTCGCCGACCTCTCCAAGACGGCCGTCCTGGTCGGCTCGCTGCTCTGCGCGACGGTGGCCACCGTGCTGCTCAAGCTCCGCAACCGGCACTACCGCGAGCTGTGCGAGGAGGAGGACCGGGACGTGGACGGCGACGGCGTCCCGGACGTCTACCAGGAGGACGACCCGGCCTGGCGGGCCCGGGCCGCCGGGCTCGCCCCGCGACCCGACGGCGAGGGGCCGGAGAAGCCCCGCTGAGGCCCGCCGGCGGCCCGGCAGAGCCCGGACACGTCCCCCCGGCGGGGCCCCGGAGTGGTGTGCGACTGACCGGTAGGGGCATGATTCTGAGCTGTCGACAGTCCACTGACGCCTCCGGGCCCCTCCGGCCCCCCGAACCGCACCACGCGGCGGCGTCACGCCGCACAGCCGCAGAGGAGAACCGCTGATGCCCGCAGGAGCCGCAGACCCGTCCAGCAACGGCCGGGCGCCCTACGAGGGCGAGCGTTCGGTGGGGCAGCTGTTCGCGGCGGCCACCGCCGACCTGTCCGCACTCGTCCACGACGAGATCGCGCTCGCCAAGGCCGAGATCCGGGCGGACGTCAAGCGCGGCGTCTCCGGGGGCGTCTCGCTGGGCGTCGCCGCCGTGGTGGCGCTGGCCGCCGTCCCGATGCTGAGCGCCGCGGCGGCCTTCGGCATCCACGCGCTGGGCCTGTCGCTCGGCTGGTCGTTCCTCATCGTGGCCGGCGCCTACCTGCTGCTCGCGGTGCTGCTCGGGCTGATGGCCTGGCGCTCGTTCAAGCGGATCGAGAAGCCGCACCGCACCATCGAGGGCGCCCAGAAGACCGCCGACGTGCTGAAGAACGCCCGGCCGCGCCCGGCCACCAAGGAGGAGATCGACCGGGCCCTGGGCCGCATCCCGTAACCGTCCGTCCGGTGGCGGTGCACGCCGCCCGCCCGGACCCGCCGGGAGCGAGTGCCGGGCGCCGTCCGGCGCACGGATGTGACACGCTCTCGGTATGCCGCTTGACCAGAAGCCCGTATCCGCGCAGCCGTCCGCCGACTCCGGACCCGACCTGGCACCCGGGGGGGAGCCCGCCGATGAGGCCCCCGGCACCACCCCCGACGGCGGCGCCGAGGCCTGGAGCGTCCGGCAGAGCGGCCCGTGGACGCACCGCGACCTCGCGGCCAACGGCGCCCGGTTCCACATCGCCGAGCTGGGCTCGGGCCCGCTGGTGCTGCTGGTGCACGGCTGGCCCGAGTACTGGTGGGCCTGGCGCCACCAGCTGACCGCGCTCGCCGAGGCCGGCTACCGGGCGGTGGCGCTCGACCTGCGGGGTGTCGGCGGCAGCGACCGCACCCCGCGCGGGTACGACCCGGGCAACCTCGCCCTGGACATCACCGGGGTGATCCGCTCGCTCGGCGAGCGCCGGGCGCACCTGGTCGGGCACGCCGCCGGCGGCACGCTGGCCTGGGTGGCGGCGGTGATGCGCCCGTCGGTGATCCAGAGCCTCACCGTGGTCTCCGCCGCGCACCCCCGGGACCTGCGCCGGGCCCTGCTGACCGACCGCCGCCAGGCGGCCGCCTTCGAGCACGTGCTGGGCTTCCAGCGGCCGTGGATACCGGAACGCCGTCTGGTGGCCGACGACGCCGCGCTGGTCGGCCGCTACCTGGACGCCTGGGCCGGTCCGAACCGGCTGGACGAGGAGGCGGTGCACGCGTACCGGCAGGCCATCCAGATCCCCAGCACGGCGCACTGCTCGATCGAGCCGTACCGCTGGCTGCTGCGCTCGATGGCGCGCCCGGACGGCATCCAGTTCGCCCGGCGGATGAAGAAGCCGATCACGGCGCCGACCCTGCACGTCCAGGGCGCGGCGGACCCGGTGCTGCTGTCGCACACCGCGCTGGGCGGCGGCGAGTACGTGGCGGCGCCGTACCGCTGGCGGCTGATGCCGGGGGTCGGGCACTTCCCGCACGAGGAGGCCCCGGAGCAGTTCACCGCGGAGCTGCTGGACTGGGTCGGCCGTCACAAGGAGTGATGGCGCAGGAGCGGCGAAGGGGCCGGGAGGGAAGGGCCCTTGGTCCCAACTCCCTTGATCTGACGCACATATGACAACCGCATAGGCCATTTTCGACGCGCGCCCGGCGGTTACCCCCACCGGCCCAGGGGCATCCATTCCGGTATGACCTGGATGCCCGATCGCGGCGGCGCCCCGCGCGCCCGACGCCACAACAGCTCCCAGCGCTCCGCCCACCGCTCCGACTGGGCGGACGACCTCGGCTACGACGGCCCCGACCGCCGTCCACGCCCGGCGCAGCGGCAGCTCGGCATCCCCCGCATCCTCGGCCGACGCGCCCGCTGGGTCGGCGCACGACTGCGGCGCGAGACCTGAGGCCTCGCGCCGCGTCGTCCGGCCGGTCCGGCGGACCGGTTCCGGCCGACCAATCGGTTCGGCCGGTCGGTCCCGCCGGTCGGGTCGGCTGGCCGGCCAGTCCCGCCGGTCAGTTCACGAGCGTCGGCGACACCGCGGTGAACCAGAGCAGGACGAAGGTCGCCACCGACATGATCGGCACCAGCACCTTGGTCTCGACGTTGTTGCCGCTGCGCTTGATCAGCACCACCTCGTAGCGCTCCTTGTGCGGCCAGAGCAGCGGCGCGCCCTTCTTGGTCAGGCAGTCGCCCAGCAGGTGCGCCAGGGTGCCCAGCGCCACCGCGTACGGCAGCCAGCCCGGCGAGTTCGGCATCCAGGTGTTCATCCCGAAGGTTCCGAGCGCGGACAGCCCGATGACGGTGATCCAGCTCTCCGGGCCGTCCCCCGGCGGGCAGAGCCGCAGCGCCCGGATCGCGAGCGCGATCAGGAAGAACGTCAGCACCAGGGTGAAGTTGCGGCCCAGGTAGGTGACGCCCGCCCAGGTGCCGGCGCCCATCAGCGCG
The DNA here is from genome assembly GCF_042882025.1 of Kitasatospora sp. NPDC058243. NCBI lineage: Bacteria > Bacillati > Actinomycetota > Actinomycetes > Kitasatosporales > Streptomycetaceae > Kitasatospora > Kitasatospora sp. NPDC058243. Next base: position 35,258 of record NZ_JBHVWW010000008.1, on the reverse strand, counting down.
ACGAACAGCAGCGAGTGGGTGGCGTGCCGGTGCCCGCCGGAGGCCCAGGCCACGAAGCGGCAGAGCGCCTTGGAGATCGGCCCCAGGAAGTTGGCGATCGAGCCGTCGTGGTGGTCGAGGTCCGGCAGCAGGGCCGCCCCCGCGCACAGCACCGTGCCCATCAGTATGTCCGCCGGCTGCAGCGTGGTGTGCAGCAGCAGCGGGGGCAGGAACGGCGCGGAGGCGGCGTACAGCATCGCCCCACTGACCGCGTGCGAGTGACCCATCATCGGACTACCACGACCTCCCGTAAGACTCACTCCGGGACGGCGCCCGGTTGAGCCGAACGGGTGAGCGCGGCAGAGGCTACCAGGGCGGACTGACGGTGTGACGGATATCGGATCGTCGGACCCGGCGCGTCGGACCGCCCCGCGGCCCGGTCAGAGCGCGCAGCCCTGGGTGTCCACCGGGGTGCTCGCGGTGCTGCCCCTCTCCGCGTCCTCCCGCACCTCGGCCGCGGTCAGCACGTACCCGGTGTCGGCGCTGTCCAGCGACTTGGCGAACACCACGCCGTAGACCTGGCCGTCCGGGGTGAGCAGCGGGCCGCCGCTGTTGCCCTGGCGGACCAGCGAGCGGACCGAGTAGACGTCGCGGACCACCTGGCCGCGGTGGTAGATGTCCGGGCCGTTGGCCTGGATCCGGCCGCGGATACGGGCCGGCTGGACGTTGAAGGCGCCGTTCTCCGGGAAACCCGCCACGATCGCGCTGTCATTGGTCTTCGCCTCGCCCGCGAACGCCAGCGGGGGCGCGTTCAGCTTGGGGACGTCCAGGACGGCGATGTCGCGCTGCCAGTCGTAGCGGACCACCGTCGCGTCGTACAGCTGGCCGACCCCGCCGATCTGCACGGTCGGCTCGTCGACCCCGCCGACCACGTGGGCGTTGGTCATCACCCGGTGCGGGGCGAAGACGAAACCGCTGCCCTCCAGGGTCTTGCTGCAGGAGGTGGCGGTGCCGACCACCTTGACCAGGCTCTGCTTGGCCCGCGCCACCGCCGGGCTGCCGGCCAGCGCCGGGTCGGGGGTGTCGACCTGGGTGATCGGCTCGTGCTCGAAGGGGTTGAAGACCTGCGGGAAGCCGTTGCGGGCCAGCACCTTGGAGAAGTCCGAGAACCAGTTCGGCGCGTCGTCGGGCAGCGCGTTCTGCACGCCGCCGAGGATCGCCGAGGAGCGGACCTGCTTGGACACCGTCGGCAGCGACGCCCCGGCCAGCGCCGAGCCGATCAGCCAGGCCACCAGCAGCATCGAGACCACGTTCACGGCCGCGCCGCCGGTCGCGTCCAGCACCCGCGCCGGACGGCGGCCGATGTGGCCCCGGAGCTTCCAGCCGAAGTGCGCGGTCACCGCCTGGCCGATCGCGGCGCACACGATCACCACCACCACGGCCACCACCGAGGCCGTGGTGCCCGGGCTGAGGTGGTCGAGCAGCAGCGGCAGCAGCTGGACGGCCAGCAGGCCGCCGCCCAGGAAGCCGACCAGGGACAGGACACCCACCACGAAGCCCTGCCGGTAGCCCGACACGGCGAATGCCACGGCAGCGGCGATCAGCAGCACATCCAGGACGTTCACCCGGACACCCTCCCACGGCCCGCGGCCCGGCCGCGCAGACGGCCCCTCACGTGGGACCGGCGTCGCCGCCCGGCAGCGCCCGGGAGTGGTCGAGATCGCCCTGCACCAGGGCCAGCGCCTCGTCCGAGAGGTCGACGATCCGGGACGGGTCCCAGGGCAGCTCCAGCCCGCCGTGGTGCAGCACCCGGTCGATCACCCCGGCCGTGAACCCCCAGACCAGCCGCCCGGCCACCGCGAAGGCCGGCCCCACGTGCCCGGACGGGTGGCGCAGCCGCACCCGGTTCGCCGGGTCGGCCAGATCGGCGACCGGCACCCGGAACACCGCGCCGGTCTCCCCCTGGTCCACCGGCCGCACCGGCGACTCCTCGCGCCACCAGCCCAGCACCGGGGTCACCACGAACCGGCTGACCGGGATGTACAGCGCCGGCAGCACCGCGAACACCTGCACCCCGGCCGGGTCCAGCCCGGTCTCCTCCCAGGCCTCGCGCAGCGCCGCCGCGACCGGGCCCGGGCCGTCCGGGTCACCGTCCTCCGGATCCAGCGCGCCGCCCGGGAAGGACGGCTGCCCGGCGTGCGAGCGCAGCGAGCGGGCCCGCTCGATCAGCAGCAGGTCCGGCCCGTCCGGGCCCTCGCCGAACAGCATCAGCACCGCCGCCGCCCGGCCGCCCTCCACCGGCGGCAGGAAGCGGCTCAGCTGCTCCGGCAGCACCCGCTCGGCCGCCTCCCGCACCGGCTCCAGCCAGGCCGGCAGGCCGTCCCCCTCGACCACCCGCACCGCCGACGGCTCCGGCGCCCGCCGTGCCTCGCGGGTCACTCGCCCACCGCCAGGTCCGCGATCCGCCCCTGGTGCCCGGCGGCGTCGGCCCGGGCGGCGGCCTCCCCGGGGAAGTCCCCCGGCGGCCTCAGCCGCTGCCCGGGCTGCCCGCCCAGCTCGTACTTGAGCAGCTTGCGCGCCTTCTCCGGGTCGGTCTCGCCCTCCCCGTACGACGGGCAGAGCGGCGCGACCGGGCAGGCGCCGCAGGCGGGCTTGCGGGAGTGGCAGATCCGGCGGCCGTGGAAGACCACCCGGTGCGACAGCATCGTCCACTCCGACTTCGGGAAGATCTCGGCGACGGCCGCCTCGACCTTCACCGGGTCCTCCTCGGCGGTCCAGCCGAACCGCCGGGCCAGCCGCCCGAAATGCGTGTCCACGGTGATCCCGGGCACCCCGAAGGCGTTGCCGAGGACCACGTTGGCGGTCTTGCGGCCCACGCCCGGCAGCTTCACCAGGTCGTCCAGGCGGCCCGGGACCTCGCCGCCGAAGTCGTCGCGCAGGGCGATCGAGAGGCCGATCAGCGACTTCGCCTTGTTCCGGAAGAACCCGGTCGGGCGGATGACCTCCTCCAGCTCCTCCGGGTTCGCCGCCGCCATGTCCTCCGGCGTCGGGTACTTCGCGAACAGCGCCGGCGTCGTCTGGTTCACCCGCAGGTCCGTCGTCTGCGCCGACAGCACGGTCGCCACCAGCAGCTGGAACGGGTTCTCGAAGTCCAGTTCCGGATGCGCGTACGGGTACAGCTCCGTCAACTCGCGGTTGATCCGCCGCGCCCGCCGCACCATCGCCAGGTGCGACTCCGGCTTCCCCGGCTTCACCCCCGGCACGGCCTTCGCCTTCGGTGCCGCCGCCGCCCGGACCTTGCTCTCTGCCATGCACGAAGGCTACGCCGAACGGCCCACGGCGGGCAGCGGATCACCGGAGCCCGCGGCAGCCGCGGACCGACGTTCGGATGGGCGCCGTCTGGTGGCTCGCGACGACGGGCTGCCCCAGGCTGAGGGCTACGACGACGCGAGGTGCCCATGTTCGACGAGAGCTTCGCCTTTCCCAGCAGCCTGCTGCGCCCGGTGACCGGCGCCACCGGGCGGGTCGCGGTGATCGGGGCCGGGGTGGCGGGCCTCGTCGCCGCCTACGAGCTCCAGCGCCGGGGCTTCGGCATCGTCCTGTACGAGCGGTCGAACCAACCCGGCGGACGGGTGCGCACGCACCGCTTCTGGGACGGCACGCACGCCGACCTGGGCGCCATGCGCATCCCCGGGAACCACCACTGCGTCCTCCACTACGTGTCCCAGTTCGGCCTGCGGACCAGGCCGTTCGTCAACTTCAACCCGGACGCCTACTACCACCTGCGCGGCCACCGCGCCCGCGTCCAGGAGGTGCACGCGCTGCACCCGGCGTTCGCGCTGCGCGCCGCCGAGAAGCAGGACCCGCGGCGGATCCTGGACCGGCTGCTGACGGCCGCCTGGGAGACGCTCACCCCCGACCAGCGCCGGCGGGTGCTGGACGGCCACTGGGACGACCCGGCGCTCGACCGGCTCGTCTCGGTGTCGCTGTGGCAGTACGTCCACGAGCACCTGTCGCAGGACGCCTGGGACCTCCTCGGCCACGCCAGCGGCCTGGTCCACTACGAGCAGTCCTCCCTGCTGGAGGTCCTCGTCGACTACTTCGGCCTGTTCCACGCGGGCCAGGTGGAACTGGTCGACGGCACCGACCGCCTGGTGCACGCGTTCGTACGCCGGCTGCGGCCGAGGACCCTCCAGCTGTCCACCCAGATCGACGAGCTCTCGCTGACCCGCCGGGGCGTCCGGGTGCACGGGCGGCGCCTCGGCGGCACGATCACCGAGGACGTCGACTTCGTCGTCTGCTGCGTCCCCGTCCCCGCCCTCGACCAGATCAGCTTCCGGCCCGGCCTGCCCCACCACCAGCGCCACGCGATCCGCGGCATCAGCTACGCCAGCAGCACGAAGACGCTCGTGCACACCAAGCGGCGCGGCTGGGAACTGGACGACCGGATCTTCGGCGGCGGCAGCTTCACCGACATGCCGATCCAGCAGTGCTGGTACCCGTCGGACAACGCCCGGCCCGTCGACGGCCGGACCAACGGGAGCACCGTCGGCAGGCGGCGCTGGGCCGCCCGGGACCCGCAGCGCTCCCACGAGCCCGCGGTGCTCGTCGGCGCCTACCTGTGGGGGGCCAACGCCCGCCGCTTCACCACCCTGCCGCCGGCCGACCGCGACCTGCTGGTCCTGAAGTGCCTGGAACGGCTGCACCCCGGCATCCTCCGCGACGCGGACGACATCGTGCACTGGAACTGGGACGACCAGGTCGGCATGGGCGGCGGCGCCTTCGCCCACCTCGCGCCCGGCGAGCACACCCGGTACCTGACCGGGCTCGGCGCCCCGCACCCGACCGACGACCCGAGGATCTTCTTCGCCGGAGAGCACCTGTCCGGAGCGCACGCCTGGATGCAGGGCGCCGCCCAGTCGGCCCTGGCCGTGGTGGGCCAGGTGATCGACCGGGGGCAGCACGCCGACGACACCGCGCGGCTGCGGGCCGGGTGAGCGCGGCACCGGCGCCCCGGCGCCGAACCGGCGAGCAGAGCGGCGGCCCGGCGGCGGGAGCGGCGCTGCACCGCGACGACCTCGGACCGCTGCTCGCCCCGGCCGCGGCCGCGACCGAGCGGATCGGGCTGGAGATCGAGAACGGCATCGTCGACCCGGAGACCGGGCGGGCCGCCCCCTACGAGGGGAAGAACGGCGTCCGGGCCGTCCTGGAGGCCGTCCTCGCCGAATGGGGCGGCACGGACCGGCGCGACAACGGCCGGCTGACCGGCGTGGACCTGGCGGACACCGCCCAGATCACGCTCGAACACGGCGGCCAGGTCGAGTACTCCTCCGTCCCGGCCGCCGACCTGGCCACGGCCGTGGACGACATGCGGGCCACGATGGAGCGCCTCGCGGAACTCGTCGGGCGCTTCGGCCTGGCCCTCCTGCCCGGCGGCAACCTCCCCTTCGACCGGCTCGACACCGTCTCCTGGGTGCCGATGCTCCGCGGTGCCGTCATGCGCGACTTCTTCGACCGGATCGGCGAGGCCGGCAGCGGGGCCCCGAAGATCATGTCGATGTCGCTGTCCACCCAGGTGCACCTGGACTACCTGTCCGACGAGGACTTCACCCAGAAGCTGCGGATGCTGACCGCCGCGTCCCCGGTGGTCGCCGCACTGCTCGTCAACTCGCCGCTGCAGGGCGGCCGGTCGAACGGGCTGCTCTCGCACAGGTCGCAGAACTGGCTGCGGATGGACCCGCGCCGCTGCGGCGTCCTGCCGCCCGCGCTGCGGCCCGACGTGAACGCCGACGACGTCATCGACTGGGCGCTGGGGATCCCGATGATCTACTACCGCGGCCCGGACGGACGGTACCGGCCCGCCCCCGACCGGCCGTTCGCCGAGATCCTGCGGCAGGGCTTCGACGACGGCACCATGCCGACCTTCGACCACTGGGTCTCCCACATGTCGCAGATCTGGACGGACGTCAGGGTCCGCCGGACCCTGGAACTGCGGGCCGGGGACGGCCCGCCGTACCGGCACATCCCGGCCGTACCGGCGCTGTGGGCGGGGCTCGCCTACCACCCGCCCTCGCGGACGGCGGCCTGGGAACTGCTGCGCCACCACGGCGTGGCGGAGCACCGCGCGGCGAAGGCCAGGCTCCCCGCCGACGGCCTGGACACCATGCTCGGCGGCGACCGGGTCCGCGAACTCGCGGCGGAACTCGTCCGGCTCGCCCGGGCAGGCCTGCGGGCCCGGGTCCGCGCCGGCCTGGAACAGCCGAAGGTGCTCGACTACCTCGACCCGCTCGACGAAGTGCTGCGCACCGGGCAGACCTTCGCCGAACAGACCACGGCCCGCTGGGACACCGACCTCCGCCGCGACCCCCGCCGCTACGTCGCGGCCTTCCGCGTCTGAACCCCACGCCCGACCTTCCCGCCCGAGCCGTGGAGTTCTCCGGCCGAAGGGCCTTCCTCGCCCGAACCGTCGCGGGTTAGCGTGACCGGCGGCGGCCGGCCGCCGCCCGCCCACCGGAGAACGAGGAAGCATGGACCAGGACTTCAAGGACATCCCCACCACCACCCTGGCCGACGTGCTCGGGCGCGCCCAGGTCATGGACATCGGCATCCGTCCGTTGTGGGCGGGGGCGCCGCGGGTGGCCGGCCCGGCGTTCACCGTGCAGTGCCCGCCCGGCGACAACCTGATGCTGCACGCGGCGATCTACCGGGCCGAGCCGGGCGCCGTGATCGTCGTCGAGTCGGGCGACCTGGACTACGCGCTGGCCGGCGGCAACGTGTGCGCCGTCGCGCAGCGCCGGGGCGTCGCGGCGTTCGTCGCCGACGGCCTGATCCGGGATCTGGGCGAGGTGCGGGAGCTGGGCTTCCCGGTCTTCGCCCGCGGCGTGATCCCGATCCCGGGGGCCAAGCGGGAGCTCGGCACACACGGCGCCCGGGTGCGTTGCGGCGGCGTGCCGGTGGCGGCCGGTGACGTCGTGGTGGCCGACGAGGAGGGGGTCGTGGTGGTGCCCGCCGACCGGCGCGCCGAGGCCCTGGCGGCGGCCCGCGCCAAGCTGGCCAAGGAGGCCGCCGAGACGCTGGACGACTGGGAGGCGGCGCACCGCACCCGGATCGAGAAGACCCTCGGCGAGCTGGGCTTCACCGGCTGAACCCGGCCCGGTCCGGCTGAACGGGCCGAGCGGCCGCCCCGGCGAGGCCTCGGCCCTGGCCGACCCGCCGCACCGGTTTGTCCGCCGCCGGCGTATCGCAGCACCTGACCGCCCTGCGCGCGGCGGGTCCGACCAGCGCCCACCGGGCCGGCCACGGCGTCCTCTACGCCCGTACGGCGGTGGGCGATTCATTGTTCGAACCGCCCGAGCAGGCGCTCGACCCGGCGCCGCCCCCGCGACGCCCCACCCGGTGACCCGCCGGTACGAATGGCCCCGCACGGCACACCTCGGCACACCCCCTCCTCATATGATCGGAGCGACATGCGCCATGCTTGGTGATGCAGAGCACGGTACGGAACTTGCGCCGGACGGCCCACCCGCCGAACGGCCGAGAAGGAGGAAGCACGTGGACGACGTTCTGCGGCGCGCCGCACTCTTCGCGGCACTCGACGACGAACAGGCCGGCGAGCTGCGCGCTTCCATGACCGAGGTGACCCTCGCCCGTGGTGAGTCGCTGTTCCACGAGGGCGACCCAGGCGACCGGCTGTACGTCGTCGCCGAGGGCAAGGTCAAGCTGCACCGCGCCTCGCCGGACGGACGCGAGAACATGCTCGCCGTCCTCGGCCCCAGCGAGATGATCGGCGAGCTGTCGCTGTTCGACCCGGGCCCGCGCACCGCGACCGCCAGCGCGCTGACCGAGGTCAAGCTGCTCGGCCTGGGCCACGGCGACCTGCAGCCCTGGCTGCACGCCCGCCCCGAGGTCTCCATCGCGCTGCTGCGGGCCATCGCCCGCCGCCTGCGCCGGACCAACGACGTGATGTCCGACCTGGTCTTCTCCGACGTGCCCGGCCGCGTCGCCAAGGCCCTGCTGGACCTCTCCCGCCGCTTCGGCGTGCAGTCCGAGGAGGGCATCCACGTCGCCCACGACCTCACCCAGGAGGAGCTGGCCCAGTTGGTCGGCGCCTCCCGCGAGACGGTCAACAAGGCGCTCGCCGACTTCGCCGGCCGCGGCTGGCTGAAGCTGGAGGCGCGCGCGGTGGTGCTGATGGACGTCGAGCGGCTGTCCCGCCGCTCGCGCTGACCTCGGCGCGCTCACGTCTTCACGCCTTTACGTCTTCACGCCGTAACCGCCGAAGGGCCCGTCCGCGCGGACGGGCCCTTCGGCGTTCCGTTGCCCGCCCCGCGCGCGACGGGATCAGTCGAGGCCCGGGATCAGCCCGTGCTCCTCCAGGTACTCCAGCTGCGCCCGGACCGAGAGCTCGGCGGCCGGCCAGAGCGCCCGGTCGACGTCGACATAGACCCGGGCCACCACCTCGTCCGCGGTCCGGCAGCCGGCCTCGACCGCGGTCTCCACCTGGGCGAGCCGGTTGGCCCGGTGGGCGAGGTAGTAGTCGACGGCGCCGAGCGCGTCCGCGAGCGCCGGACCGTGGCCTGGCAGCACCGTCCGCACGCCGTGCGCGGAGGCCATCGTGTGCAGGTGGCGCAGCGAGTCCAGGTAGTCGCCGAGCCGGCCGTCGGGGTGGGCGACCATCGTGGTGCCGCGGCCGAGGACGGTGTCGCCGGTGAGGATCGCGCCGTCGGCGGGCAGGTGGAAGGTCAGCGAGTCCGAGGTGTGGCCGGGGGTGGCGACCACCTGCAGGTCGAGGCCGCCGACGTCCAGCCGCTGGCCGTTGACCAGGCCCTCGGAGCCCAGCCGGTGCGCCGGGTCCAGGGCGCGCACCTCGGTGCCGGTGAGTCCGGCGAAGCGGGCCGCGCCCTCGGAGTGGTCGGCGTGGCCGTGGGTGAGCAGGGTCAGCGCGATGCGTTTGCCCCGCTGTTCCGCGAGGTCGACCACTCGGCGCAGGTGGCCCTCGTGCAGCGGGCCGGGGTCGACCACCACGGCGAGGTCCGAGCCGGGCTCGGAGAGCAGCCAGGTGTTGGTGCCGTCCAGCGTCATCGGCGACGGGTTCGGCGCCAGCACGCACAGCGCCCGGGGCGTGGCCTCGCCGTCGATGGTGGCGGCCGGGTCGCCCGGCAGGAGCCCGCTCACCGGTTGTCCCCGCGGGGCCGGTGCAGGGCCCTGAGCGGCAGGACCCGGACGAGCGGCCGCTGGGCCGTCTCGACGAACGGGACCTGACTCTCGCAGGCCGGGGTACGGGGGATCAGGCGGCGGGCGGGCAGCTCGGGTGCCGTCCGGCGAGCCACGGCGTTGTGGGTCATCGGGCGTCGGTCCTCTCTGTTCTCTGTTTCGAGTCTGTTCGGCGGCGTCGTCGGCGACAGCGCCGACGAGGGCGGGGCCGGTGCGGTCAGGCGTCCTCGGGGAAGTCCCCGTCGATGGTCAGTTCGTCGTACCCGGGCCAGCGGACCGTCATCCGGTCGCCCCGGACCTCGGCCCGGCCCAGCACCGGCTCCAGCGACCGCCCGGCGGCCGCGTCCAGCGCCTCCGCGGCGGTGCGCACCGGCGCCAGCTCGCGCAGCACCGTCACGGTCGGCGGCAGCATCCCGAACCGGCCCTCCCGGTAGCCGAGAACGGCCTCGGCGGGCGTCAGCCAGGCCACCCGGTCGGCCTCGCCGACCTCCAGGGCCGCGCTCTGCCCGGCCGGCAGCGCCGCGACGAAGAACCAGGTGTCGTAGCGGCGCTCCTCGAACTCCGGGGTGACCCAGCGGGCCCAGCCGCCCAGCAGGTCGCTGCGCAGCACCAGGGCGTGGTCGCGGAGGAACTCGGCGAAGGACAGCTCGTGCGCCTCCAGCGCCGCCCGCTCGGCGCTCCAGTCGCGCGGCGCGGCGACGCTGTCCGCGTCCGGGCCGGCCAGCAGGACGCCGGCTTCCTCGAAGGTCTCGCGGACGGCCGCGCAGACCACCGCCCGCGCCGTCCGGGCGTCCACCCCGAGCCGCCGCGCCCACTCCTCGGGCGCCGGTCCGGCCCAGCCCGTCTCCACCTCGGCGTCGCGCGGATCCACCCCGCCGCCCGGGTAGGCGTACATGCCGGCCGCGAAGGCCATCGAGGTGCGCCGGCGCAGCAGGTACGCCTGCGGCCCGGCGGCCGCGTCGCGCAGCAGCACGACCGTCGCGGCGAGCCTGGGCACCGGCGGGGTCAGCACGCCGGAGTCGACCGCCCGGATCCGGGCGGGCCAACCGGGCGGCATCGGGAGCGTCGTCGCTCGATGGTCCATGCCCGGATGCTAAGCGTACGAAGGCGGGGTTGGACAGGCCCAACCCCGCCTTTCGCGATCACACTCAGCTGCTCTTGACGCGCACCTGGAGCTCGACCTCGACCGGGGCGTCCAGCGGCAGCACCGCGACGCCGACCGCACTGCGGGCGTGCACCCCGGCCTCGCCCAGCACCTTGCCGAGCAGCTCGCTGGCACCGTTGATCACGCCCGGCTGACCGGTGAAGTCGGGGGCGGAGGCGACGAAGCCGACCACCTTCACGACCCGCTCGATCTGGTCCAGGTCACCGATCACCGACTTAATCGCGGCCAGCGCGTTCAGCGCGCAGGTCTGCGCGAGCTCCTTGGCCTCCTCCGGGGAGACCTCGGCGCCGACCTTGCCGGTGCTCGGCAGCTTGCCGCCGACGACCGGCAGCTGGCCGGAGGTGAACACGAACTCGCCCGAGCGCAGGGCCGGCACGTACGCGGCGACCGGAGCGGCCACCGGCGGCAGGGTCAGCCCCAGGTCGGCGAGCTTGGCCTCGACCTTGCTCATGCGTTCTTCTCCCGCTTGAAGTAGGCCACCAGCTGCTCCGGGTTCGGGCCCGGCACGACCTGGACGAGCTCCCAGCCGTCCGAGCCGAAGTTGTCCAGGATCTGCTTGGTGGCGTGCACGAGCAGAGGCGCCGTCATGTATTCCCACTTGGTCATGGCCAGACTCTAGACGAGCGGCCACCGCGATCGGCGCCGCCCACGGACCGGCGTGTGAGGTGGCCCACAAAGGGGGCATGATTCAGGCCCGGCCCCCCTGGTGCTCCGGGCATCCGGCGCGCTCCCTGGTTACCCTCGCGAGAGGGCACCGGTAGTTCGGGCCGGCCGACGGAGCGGCCCCGGCCCACGAGACGGACGGAGACGGAGCGTGGCACGCACCCCCGGCCAGGCGGCCCGGCGCGACCCCGACTGGGAGGGCGTCCGGCTGCACGTGGTCAGCGGCAAGGGCGGCACCGGGAAGACCACGCTGGCCGCCGCGCTGGCGCTGGCGCTCGCCGCCGACGGCGGCCGGGTGCTGCTGATCGAGGTCGAGGGGCGCCAGGGCATCGCCGAACTGTTCGGCATCGCCGCCCTCCCGTACGAGGAGCGCCGGATCGCCGCGGTCTCCCGCGCCCAGCTGGGCCTGCCCCCCGACGACGGGGGCGGCGGGGGCGGCGGCGAGGTGTTCGCGCTGGCCATCGACCCCGAGCAGGCGCTGCTCGAGTACCTGGAGATGTTCTACAAGCTCGGCCGGGCCGGCAAGGCGCTGCAGAAGGTCGGCTTCGTCGACTTCGCGACCACCATCGCGCCCGGCGTACGGGACGTCCTGCTCACCGGCAAGGCCTGCGAGGCGGCCCGGCGCAAGGGCCCCGACGGCCGCCGCCGCTACGACGCGGTCGTGATGGACGCGCCGCCGACCGGGCGGCTCACCCGGTTCCTGAACGTGAACGCCGAGGTCGCCGGGCTGGCCCGGATCGGGCCGATACACACCCAGGCGCAGGCCGTGATGCGGGTGCTGAAATCGCCGGAGACCGCGGTGCACCTGGTCACCCTGCTGGAGGAGATGCCGGTGCAGGAGACGGTCGACGGCTTCGCCGAGCTGCGCGAGGCCAGGCTCCCGGTGGGCGGGGTGATGGTCAACATGGTCCGGCCGCCGGTGCTGGACGCCGCGGCGGTGGCCGCGGTGGACGGGAACCACCGCGAGGAGGTCGCCCTGGCCCTCGGCGAGGCCGGGCTCGGCGGACGCTCGCGCAAGCCGGAGACGGTCCGGGCGGCGGTGGAGCCGCTGCTCGACCCGCTGCTGGAACAGGCCAGGGAGCACGCCGAGCGGGTCGAGCTGGAGCGCGAGCAGCGCGCCGACCTCCAGCAACTGCGGCTCCCCACGTACGAACTGCCACTGCTGGGCGAGGGCGTGGACCTCGGCGGGCTGTACCGGCTGGCGGGCGAACTGAAGCGGCAGGGGGCGGCGTGACCACCAACGGAACCAGCGGAGCCGGCGGGAACGGCGGGGCCGGCCGGGCCCACGGCGGCGGTAGCAGCGGCGGGGTCGGCAACGGCGGCAGCGGTGTCCGGGCCGCCGGCAGCCGGCTCGCCGTCGACAGGCTGATCGACGACCCGAGGACCAGGATCATCGTCTGCTGCGGCTCCGGCGGCGTCGGCAAGACCACCACCGCCGCGGCGATCGGCCTGCGGGCCGCCGAACGCGGCCGCAAGGTCGTCGTTCTGACCATCGACCCGGCCCGCCGGCTCGCCCAGTCGATGGGCCTCACCGAGCTGGACAACACCCCCCGGGTCGTCAAGGGGGTCACCGGCGACGGCGAGCTGCAGGCCATGATGCTCGACATGAAGCGGACCTTCGACGAGGTCGTGCTCGCCCACGCCGAGCCCGAACGGGCCAAGGCGATCATGGAGAACCCGTTCTACCAGTCCCTGTCGGCCGGCTTCGCGGGCACGCAGGAGTACATGGCGATGGAGAAGCTCGGGCAGCTGCGCGACGCCGAGGAATGGGACCTGATCGTCGTCGACACCCCGCCGTCCCGCTCCGCGCTGGACTTCCTGGACGCGCCCAACCGGCTCGGCTCCTTCCTCGACGGCCGGGTGATCCGGATCCTGACCGCCCCCGCCAAGGTCGGCGGCCGCAGCGCGATGAGGTTCCTCAACGCCGGCATGGGCCTGATCACCGGCACCCTGGGCAAGATCTTCGGCGCCCAGCTGCTCACCGACGTGCAGACCTTCGTCAGCGCGATGGACTCCATGTTCGGCGGCTTCCGCGAGCGCGCCGACCGCACGTACCAGCTGCTCAAGGCGCCGGGCACGGCGTTCCTGGTGGTGGCCGCGCCGGAGCGGGACGCGCTGCGCGAGGCGGCGTACTTCGTCGACCGGCTCGCCGCGGACCGGATGCCGCTGGCCGGTCTGGTGCTCAACCGGGTGCACGGCTCGGGCGCGCCGCAGCTCACCGCGGAACGGGCGCTGGCGGCCGCCGAGGCACTGGAGGAGAACGGCTCGGAGCACGCCTCGCCCGAGGCCGAACTGCTCGCGGCCGGGCTGCTGAGGCTGCACGCCGAACGGATGCAGATCATGGGGCGGGAGCGCCGCACCCGCGACCGCTTCGTCTCCGTGTACCCGGACGTGCCGATCGTGGAGGTCGCCGCGCTGCCGGGCGACGTGCACGACCTGGACGGGCTGCGCGCCATCGGGGACCGGCTCAGCGGCACCGCGTAGGCACCGGCCCGGCCCGCGCGCCCGGCACCGGTGCGCCCGGCGCGAACGTCCTCGATGCGGATGTCCTCAGCGTGAACGTCCTCGGCGCGGGTGCGCCGGACACGGGTGCGCCAGGCACCGATGTCCTCAGCCCGATGGCCCCCCGGCACCGGTCTGCCACGGCGCGGATCCGCACCGCGCCGGTGTGCTCAGCCCGCCTGGGCGTAGTCCGTCAGTATCACGCCGGTCGCGAGGGACTCCTCGTACTCGGTGCGGGCCGTCTCCAGCAGCCTCCGCCACGAGATGACCGTCGGGCGGCGGCGCAGCAGCGCCCGGCGCTCGCGCTCCGTCATCCCGCCCCAGACCCCGAACTCGACCCGGTTGTCCAGTGCGTCCGCCAGGCACTCCGTGCGGACGGGGCAACCGCTGCACACCGCCTTGGCGCGATTCTGCGCCGCCCCCTGGACGAACAACTCGTCCGGATCACTCGTGCGGCAGGCGGCCTGCGCACTCCAGTCGTCAACCCAGCCCATCCCGGCGCCGTCCTCTCCCGTATCGAGGCTCCCCCACGGCGGCAACGGCATATTCACCGTTGCCAGTTGAGGACGTTACGGAAGAACGACAGCGAGCAACAGCCCCTCCGGGCTCAATCTCGCATGACCCGATTGGACTATGGGTACCGGTCAGCTCACTCGTTGGAGTGATCGCAGGTCGCAAGCCTTGTCAATCGCGACGTAGCAACTCTCGCCACGCGCGTCATCACGGAGCGCTACCGTTTACACGGGTACAGCAGGCCGCAGCCGCCTCAAAAACCCTCTAATATCGGGCAATTCGGGCAAGTCTCTGCACTCACAAGAGTGAATGGTGTTGACGCACCGAAGCTGTCGCAAGCTTGTGACAAGCGTAGGGGAACACCTGCCCCTATGGGCGGGATTCCGGGACGTAGGGTTCTCCTCATGGCACCGAAGCGCCCCCAGGCATCCCAGCCCCCAGGCAACACCGGAGCTCCGCGCGATAAGCGCCGCGAGTCGCCGCTCGACATCGCGGGACACGGAGTGAAGTTCCTGGGCGTCAGCGTGCTCTCCGGAGTCCTGCTGGCAGGCCTCGCCCTGCCCGCCGTCGGCGCCATCGGGCTGACCGCCAAGGACACGGCGGAGAGCTTCTCCAACATCTCCGATGACTTCAAGACCCCGCCGCTCACCCAGGCGACGCAGATCTTCGACGCCAAGGGCGGCCTGATCGCCAAGGTGTACGAGCGCGACCGCACCGTCCTCACCGCCGACCAGATGTCACCGTTCATGCGGCACGCCCAGGTCGACATCGAGGACGCCCGCTTCTACGAGCACGGCGCCGTCGACCTCAAGGGCGTGCTCCGCGCCATCGGCAAGAACGCCGAGAGCGGCACCACCTCGCAGGGCGCCTCGACGCTGACCCAGCAGTACGTGAAGAACGTCAACGTCGAGAAGGCCGGCGACGACCAGGCCGCGGTGCTGGAAGCGCAGCGCAAGACCCTGGGTCGCAAGATCCAGGAGCTCAAGGTCGCGATCAAGCTGGAGGAGGACCTGTCGAAGGACCAGATCCTCACCAACTACCTCAACATCACCTTCTACGGCCACCAGGCCTACGGCATCGAAGCCGCCTCCCAGCGCTACTTCAGCAAGAGCAACAAGGACCTGACCGTCGCCGAGGCCGCCACCCTGGCCGGCATGGTGCAGAACCCGTCGTCCTACGACCCGGTGCGCTACCCCGACAACACGGTCAAGCGCCGCAACGTCGTGATCGACAAGATGCTCGAGAACAAGCACATCACCGCGGACCAGGCCAAGGAGGCCAAGGCCGCCCCGCTGGGCCTGAAGTTCAAGGACCCGCAGAACGGCTGCATCACCGCCCAGGCCGGCATGGGCTTCTTCTGCGACTACGTGCGCCACGTGGTCAAGCAGGACCCGGCGTTCGGCAAGAGCGTCGCCGACCGCAAGAAGCTGTGGGACACCGGCGGCCTGAACATCTACACCACGCTGGACCCGGACAAGCAGGCCGCCGCCCAGAACGCCGTCACCAAGAAGGTCAACGTGACGGACACGGTCTCGGCCGCCGCGACCATGATGGAGCCCGGCACCGGCAAGATCCTGGCCATGGCCCAGACCCGCCCGTACGGCCTGGACCCGAACAAGAACCAGACCGTCGTCAACCTCAACGTCGACTCCGCGATGGGCGGCGGCAACGGCTTCCAGACCGGCTCGACGTTCAAGCCGATCCTCGCCGCGGCGGCCCTGGAGTCGGGCCTGTCGCCCACCCAGCCGTTCCCCTCCGAGAACAAGATCGACTACCCGCAGATGACCACCTGCACGGGTACCTGGAGGAACACCGACAAGCCCAAGGCCACGGTGAAGAACGAGTCGACCGGCGAGGTCGGCCCGTACGAGCTCAAGCAGGCCATGGCCCTCTCGGTCAACACCTACTTCGTGCAGATGGAGCAGCAGGTCGGCCTCTGCGCGATGAAGCAGATGGCCAACAAGCTGGGCATCACCCAGTCCGCCAAGGGCGACGCCTTCCAGGAGGTCCCCTCGATGGTCCTCGGCACCCTGGAGCTCAGCCCGCTGACCATGTCGAACGTCTACGCGACCTTCGCGGCCCGCGGCAAGTACTGCACCCCGGTCGCGATCAACAAGATCAGCACGGTCGACGGCAAGGAGGTCAAGGTCCCGCAGACCACCTGCAGCCAGGCCTTCTCCGAGCAGACCGCGGACGCCCTCAACACCGTCCTGCTCAACGTGACCGAGAAGGGCACCGCGGCCGCGCTCAAGCTCGACGACGGCCGGCAGATCGCCGGCAAGACCGGTACCACCGACGAGAAGAAGGCCGCCTGGTTCAGCGGCTACACCCCGTCGCTGGCCACCTCCGTCTGGCTCGGCGGCCCGGCCGGCGGCGTCAAGATGAAGAACATCAACATCGGCGGCAAGCACTTCGACGAGGTGTTCGGCGCCGACGGCCCCGGTCCGATCTGGCAGCTGGCGATGAACCAGGCCCTCAAGGGCTCGTCGCCGGAGCAGATCCAGACCATCAACATCCCGGACCCGGCGCCCAAGACCGACCCCAACGCCAACCAGAGCGGCGGGGCCACGCCGCCGGCCGACCCCAACGCCCAGCAGCAGCCCGGCGGCAACCCGCCGCCCCAGGGCGGGAACCCCGCGGGGAGCCCCGGTGGCAACCCGGGCGGGAACCCGGGTGGGAACCCCGGCGGCGGCAACCCGGGCGGCGGCAGCAACAACGCCGGCGGGATGATCGGCGGCGGGTTCACCTTCCCGCCGGGCGTCATCGGCGGGAACAACGGCGGCAACGGTGGAAACGGCAACGGCGGCAAGCACGGCGGCAACAACGGCTGACCGGCCCCCGGTCCGGGCACGACACGACGAAGGGGCGCCCTCCGAGATCACTCTCGGAGGGCGCCCCTTCGGGCTTGGCCGACGGTGCCAGCCGGGCCCTGGACCTTCGGGCCCTGGCCACCGGCACCCTTCGGGCCTTCGGGCCTGGCGGCGGGGCTCAGCCCGTCAGCGCCGCCCTCACCGCGGCGGCCACCCGGCCGCCCTCCGCCAGGCCGTCCACCTTCGGCTTCACCAGCTTCATCACGGCGCCCATCGCCTGCGGACCGGCCGCCCCGCTCTCGGCGACGGCGGCCGCCACGATCGCGGTCAGCTCCTCGTCGGAGAGCTGCTTGGGCAGGTACCCCGCCAGCACCTCGCCCTCCAAGCGCTCCCGGGCCGCCTGCTCCACCCGGCCCGCGGTGTCGAACGCCTCCGCCGCCTCCCGGCGCTTCTTCGCCTCGCGGCCGATCACCTTCAGCACCTCGTCATCGGACAGCTCGCGCTTCGCCTTACCCGCCACCTCCTCGCTGGTGACGGCGGCCAGCGTGAGCCGGATGGTGGACGAGCGCAGCTCGTCCCGGTCCCTGATCGCGGCCGTGAGGTCCTCGTGCAGCTTCGCCTTGAGCGTCGTCATGGCCCCGAGTCTCCCACCTGCGGCGTTCGGTCGCTTGCCATTAACCGGCCCATCGGCAGACACCGGGGCCACCGGCACGCAGCGGACCCGCCGGCACGTGGCCGACCCGCCGGTGGCCCCGCATCCGCGCACGGCCACCGGACGTTCACCGGCTGATCCACCGTCTGAGAGCATGGAGCGATGCGACCGCTGTACTCCGTTCCCCTCGGCTTCGCCGCCGCCGGCGCCGCCTGCCTCGCCTACTCCGTCGGGTACGAGGTCCGTTCCTTCCGGCTCCGCCGGGTCGAGGTCCCCGTCCTGCCCCACGGCGCCCGGCCCATCCGGGTACTGCAGGTCTCCGACATCCACATGGTGAGCGGGCAGGGCAAGAAGCAGCGCTGGCTGCAGAGCCTCGCCGGCCTGCGCCCCGACCTCGTCGTCAACACCGGCGACAACCTCTCCGACCCCCTCGGCGTCCCCGCCGCCCTGGACGCGCTCGGGCCCCTCATGGACTTCCCCGGCGTCTACGTCTTCGGCTCCAACGACTACTACGGCCCGGCCCGCAAGAACCCGGCCCGCTACCTCCAGGCGATGCGCAGCGGCGCCCACGGCCTCAACAACGCCGACGGCACCGGCCGCCGCGGCATCACCGACGCCGTCCACAACCCGTGGGAGAAGCTCCGCGACGGCTTCGACGCGGCCGGCTGGCTCGACCTCACCAACACCCGCGGCCGGCTCACCATCGACGGCCTCGACCTCGAATTCACCGGCCTCGACGACCCGCACATCCGCCGCGACCGCTACAGCGAGGTCGCCGGCGGCCCCTCCCCCGACGCCGACCTCTCCCTCGCCGTCGTCCACGCCCCCTACCTGCGCGTCCTCGACGCCTTCACCGCCGACCGCTACCCGCTGATCCTGGCCGGCCACACCCACGGCGGCCAGCTCTGCATCCCCTTCTACGGCGCCCTGGTCACCAACTGCGACCTCGACGCCCGACGGGTCAAGGGCCTCTCCACCCACCAGGCCGGCGGCCGCCGCTCCTACCTCCACGTCTCCGCCGGCTGCGGCACCAACCGCTACACCCCCGTCCGCTTCGCCTGCCCCCCCGAGGCCACCCTCCTCACCCTCACCCCGGCCCCCCGCTGACCTGCACCGGACGCCCGCCAAGAACCGGATTTCGTGTCTCGGCGAGCGTCCGGTAGAGTTCTACTCGTTGCGAAGGAGACGGAGCAACAAACCGCAGGACCGGGGTGTGGCGCAGCTTGGTAGCGCGCTTCGTTCGGGACGAAGAGGCCGTGGGTTCAAATCCCGCCACCCCGACCCAGTACAGAGGGCCCATCGGAGAAATCCGGTGGGCCCTCTGGCGTTGTGCGCGACCGACGTTGTACGTGACCGACTGAGTGACCGAGCCTCAGTGTGGAGCGCCCGCCTGTGCCGCAGCCCGTGCGGAGTTTCCCGGGATCTGGGCCGACGGCGAAGGTTGGGGCAGCCCCCGCGAGTGGAGATCAGGGCCCTGCCGGAGGTGTTTCGGGAGGGCCCTTTGGTGTGGGTGGGGGTGTCAGAGGGTGGTGGGGAGGTCGGTGCGGGAGGTGATGTGGAGTTTGGGGTACGCCTTGTAGAGGTGGTGGGCGATGGTGCGGGGGCTGAGGAAGAGTTGGGCGGCGATCTCGCGGTTGGTGAGGCCTTGGGCGGCCAGGCGGGTGATCTGGAGTTCCTGGGGGGTGAGGGGGGAGTCGGGGGTGCCGGTGGGGCTGGTGGTGGGGGCCGGGGTGCCGGTGGCGGTGAGTTCGGTGCGGGCGCGGGCGGCCCAGGGGTGGGCGGCGAGGCGTTCGAAGGTTTCGAGGGCGGCGCGCAGGTGGGGGCGGGCGTCGGTGCGGCGGCGGGAGCGGCGCAGCCATTCGCCGTAGAGGAGGGCGGTGCGGGCCTGCTCGAAGGGGCGGTGGGTGCCTTCGTGGAGGTCGAGGGCGGCGCGGTAGGCCGGTTCGGCGAGCTCGTCGGGGCCGAGCAGGGCCTGGCAGCGGAGCCGGAGCGCTTCGGTCCAGGGGCGGTCGGCGGCGGCGCTCCAGCGGGCGAAGCGTTCGTAGGGTTCGGCGGAGCGTTCGGGGGTGCCGAACCGGACGGCGGCTTCGACCAGGTCGGGGACGGCCCGGGTGGCGCTGACGTGGTGCCGGTGGGGGCCTGTGGTGAGGGTGTGCAGCCGGTCGGCGGCGTCGCCGGCGCGGCCGTGGCCGAGGTCGAGCAGGGCCAGTGCCCAGTGGGCCCAGGGGCGGCCGGCGGCGGGGGCGGCGGTCTGCGGGCCGGTGGTGGCGAGGGATTCGGCGGTGAGCCGGGTGCAGCGGTCGGTGTCACCGTCGAGGGCGGCCAGGTAGGCGAGGAGCGCGGTGAGTTGGCTGGTCCACTGGTGCTGGCCGGTGTCGCGGGCGAGGGCGAGGGCTTCGGTGGCGGTGACTTCGGCGTCGCGGTGGCGGCCGTGGAAGAGTTCGGCCTCGGCGAGGAAGAACTGGAGGGTGGGCATCACGCCGATGGTGCCCTTGGCGCGGGCTTCGGCGACGAGTTCGCCGCCGAGTTCGGCGGTCTCGTCGTCGCGGCCGAGGATGAGGGTGGCGCCGCAGAGTTGGACGAGGTCGACGGGGGTTTCGGCGCCGGCCTTGCGGGCTGCCGCGGCGGTGTCGCGGGCGGCGGGGGGCTGCGGTGCGGGCCGGCCGAGGGCGGGGAGTACGGCGGCGGGCAGGTGGCGGGCGAGCGGGGTGAGCGGGTTGTCGTCGGCGAGCGGTAGCGCGGCCAGCCGGTCGAGGACGGCGATCACCGGTTCCTCGCCCGCGTACCAGGCGGTGTGGAAGGCCTGGAACAGCATCCGGGCGGCGTGCGGCGCCTCGATGGCGGTGCCGGCGGCGTCGAGCAGCAGCCGGTAGGCGGTCGGGTAGGAGCCGCGCCAGAAGTGCGCGGTGGCCCGGACCTGGTCGAGCAGGGCGTGTGCCAGGGGGTTGTCGGTGCGGGCCCCGGCCTCGTCGGCGAGCGTCTCGGCCTGCGCCAACTTCCCTTCTTCGGTGGCGGCTTCGGCGGCCAGGACGAGGCGGCGGGTGGCGGTGTCGCGGTCCGGGGTGAGCCGGGCGGCCCGCTCGTACGCGGCGGCGGCGCCGCCGTGGGCGCCGCGGGCCTCGGCGCGGACGGCGGTGCGTTCCAGCGCGTCGGCGAGGGCGGCGTCGGGGGCGGTGGCGGCGTGGGCCTGGTGCCAGGTGCGGCGGTCGCCGTCCGGCAGCGCTCCGGCAATGGCGTGATGGATCGTCAGTCGCTGGTGGTGCGGGGCGCGTTGCAGGATGGCGGTGCGCAGGAGCGGGTGGCGGAAGGCGATCCGGCGGTCGGGGGTGACGCTCGCCAGGCCCGATTCCTCGGCGGGGCCGAGGTGTTCGGCGGGGACGCCGAGGGCGGCCGCGGCGGGCAGGACGACGTCGAGTTCGCCGGTCTCCTCGGCGGCGGCGACCAGCAGGAGGGTCTGGGTGGCCGGGGGCAGGCCGGTGACCTGGCCGTGGAAGGCGATCAGCAGCCGGCTGGTGAGCGGCAGGCCGCCGGGCGCGGGCGCCGGCGAGCCGGGGGTGTTCGCCTGTGCCCCGGTGGCGATGGGGAGTTCGGTGAGGGCGAGCGGGTTGCCGGCCGCCTCGACGAGCAGCCGCTCGCGGACGGCGGCGGGCAGGTCGGGGCCGGCCCGGTGGTCCAGGAGCCGGGCGGCGTCGGGCTCGGGCAGGCCGGTCAGTCGGAGCTCGGGGAAGCCCGTGGTCGGGAGTTCCGGTGCGGCGCCGCCGGTGCGGGCGGCGAGCAGCAGGGCGACTCCTTCGGCCTGGAGCCGGCGGGCGGCCAGCAGCAGGGCGTCGAGGGAGGCGTCGTCCAGCCACTGCGCGTCGTCGACGATGCACAACAGGGGCTGTTCGGCGGCGAGTTCGGCGAGCAGTCCGAGGGTGGCGAGCCCGACCAGCAGCCGGTCGGCCGGGGCGCGTTCCTCGGCGAGCCCGAACGCCGCCTCCAGGGCACGCCGTTGCGGCCCGGGCAGGGCGTGCAGCCGGTCGAGGCCGGGTGCGAGCAGCAGGCTCAGCCCGGCGAAGGGCAGTTCCGCCTCGTACTCGACGCCTGCCGCCCGGACCACCCGGAACGCCTCGCCCGCCCGCCCGACGGCGTGGTCCAGCAGCGCGGTCTTGCCGATCCCGGGCTCGCCCCGGAGCAGCAGCACCCCGCTGCGGCCTTCACGTGCCGCGTCCACCAGTCCCGCCACGACGGACTGTTCGTGTTCCCTCCCGTACAGCATGCCCCCGACCCTACCGAGGCCCTCCCGGCCGCAGGTACGGGCGGGCCCGCCGAGCACACCTACGTACCCACCGCCGGACGCTACGTACCCCCATGCCGATACGTGACTGATTCGCCCGCGCCGGCCCGTCCCTACCTTGGTGAGCAGCGGGAACGAGCCGCTCAACCACCCACCGGGACACGGGAGAAGACCATGACCGAGATCACCGCCACCGCCCTCCAGCAGCTCGCCGAGCGCTACCTCGCGGTCTGGAACGAGACCGACCCGGCCGCCCGCCGCAAGTTGATCGACGAGGTGTGGGCCGTGGACGGCCGGTACACCGACCCGCTGGCCGCCGTCGCCGGCCGGGACGCGATCGACGCGCTGATCGGCGCGGCCCAGGCCCAGTTCCCCGGGCTGGAGTTCACCCTCGGACCGGTGGACGCGCACCACGACATCGCCCGGTTCACCTGGAACCTCGGGCCGGCCGGCGCCGAGCCGGTGGTGATCGGCTTCGACGTCCTGGTGGCCTCGCCGGACGGGCGGATCGGCTCGGTGTACGGATTCCTGGACCGCGTCCCGGGCGCCTGACGGCAGGCCGGACGGGTCGGGGGCGACCCCCACCGCCCCCGACCCACTCCCTCCAACCCCACTGAGGAGAAGCCGAGATGAGCTCCGCCCTGACCGCCCGCCCCTCGACCGCGACCGCGACCGCGACCGGCAATGCAACCGACAATGCGCCCGGCGCCGCGAGCAACACTGCGAGCACCACCGCGCCCGAGGCCGAGGCGGCGGCAGGCGCCCCGCGCGGCCTGCTGGCGGTCGTCCTGACCGCCACCTTCATGACCGCCCTCGACTTCTTCGTCGTCAACGTCGCCGTCCCGTCCGTCCAGGCCGACCTGGGCGCCGGACCGGCCGCCGTCCAGTGGGTGATCGCCGGGTTCAGCCTGGCCCTCGCCGCCGGCCTGGTCACCGCCGGCCGGCTCGGCGACCGGTACGGTCGGCGCCGGGTGTTCGGGCTCGGCCTGGCCCTGTTCACCCTCGCCTCCGCGGGCTGCGGCCTCGCCCCCACCGCCGCCGCACTGGTCGGCGCCCGGGTGGTGCAGGGCCTGGCGGCGGCGCTGATGGGCCCGCAGGTGCTGGCGATCCTGCGGACGGCGTTCAGCGGCGCGGCGCAGGCGCGGGCCTTCGCCCGGTACGGGCTGACCATGGGCGTCGGCGCGGTGTTCGGCCAGTTGATCGGCGGGCTGCTGATCCGGGCGGACCTCTTCGGCCTCGGCTGGCGCAGTTGCTTCCTGATCAACCTGCCGATCGGTCTGGCCGCCCTGGCCCTGGTCCGCCGCTGCTTGCCGGAGTCGCGCGCCCCGCAACGGCCGGGCCTGGACCCGGTGGGCGTGCTGCTGGTCACCACCGCGCTGACCGCCCTGGTGCTGCCGCTGATCCAGGGCCCCGCACAGGGCTGGCCGTTGTGGACCTGGCTCTGCCTGGGCGGCGCGGTCGCCCTGCTGGCCGGCTTCGTGGTGCATCAGCACCGCACCCGGACCCGCGCCACCGCCACCGCCACCGGCTCCGGCTCCGGCTCCGGCAGCGACTTCGGCTCCGGCTCCGGCTCCGCCGCCCCGCTGGTCGACACCCGGTTGTTCCGGACCAGGGCCTTCGGCGCCGGTCTGCTCGCCCAGCTCGCCTTCTGGCTCGGCCAGGCGTCCTTCTTCCTGGTGCTCGCCCTGTACCTCCAGCTGGGCCGCGGCCTGGACGCGCTCGGCGCCGGGCTGGTGTTCACGGCGATCGGCCTCGGCTACCTGCTCACCTCCAACGCCACCCACCGCGTCGCCGCCCGGCTCGGCGGGGCCCGGACGATCGGCGTCGGCGGGCTGCTGATGGCCGTCGGGCTGGGCCTGCTCGCCCTCGCGGTGTACGGCGCGCCGGGCGGGAGCGTGTGGTGGCTGACACCGGGGCTGTTCGTGGACGGCCTGGGGATGGGCCTGGTGATCGCCCCGGTGACCTCCGTGGTGCTGGCCGGGGTCGAGCCCCAGCTGGTCGGCTCGGCCGCCGGGGTGCTGGCCACCGTGCAGCAGGTCGGCGGGGCGCTGGGCATCGCGCTGATCGGCCTGCTCTACTACGGCGGGGGCGACCCGGCGGCCGCGTTCGGCCGCAGCGTGACGGCGCTGGCGGTGCTGGAGCTGGTGCTGGTGGGCCTGGTCCGGCTGCTGCCGCGGAAGGGCTAGCGGGACCGAGCGGGCGCGCAGGAGCAGGCGGGCTCACAGGAGCGGACGGGCTCCCGGGAACGGGCGGGAGGGACGGGGCGAGTGGGGTGGGCGGGTGAGCTGCGGCCACCCGCCCGCCCCGTTCCGTCCCCCGCCCGTTCCGTTCTGTCCCCCCGATCGGGTTGGATGGTCGGATGAGCGAGGAGAAGAGCGCCGTACCGGCGTGGGAGCAGCGGTTCAGGGCAGCACGGGTGTCACTCCCCGACTGGGCCGAGGACGCCCCCGACCGGGCGCTGTACGTGTCCAACGCGACCGGCACCTACGAGGTCTACGCCTGGGACCGGGTCACCGGCACCCACCGGCAGGTCACCGACCGGCCGAACGGCACCACCGACGCCGAGCTGTCCCCCGACGGCTCCTGGGTGTGGTGGTTCGACGACCACGACGGCGACGAGTTCGGCGTCTGGCGCCGCCAGCCCTTCGCCGGCGGGCCCGCGGACCGCAGCGCCGGCACCCCCGACGAGGAGGCCGTGCCCGGCCTCGCCCCCTCCTACTCGGCCGGCCTGGCGCTCGGCCGCGACGGCACGGTGGTCGTCGGACGTTCCACCGACGAGGACGGCACCACCCTGCACCTGCGCCGCCCCGGCGCGGCCGAGGCCGTCGAGATCTACCGGCACGCGGAGTACGGCGGCGTCGGCGACCTCAGCTACGACGGCACGCTGCTCGCCATCGACCACACCGAGCACGGCGACGCGATGCACTCCGCGATCCGGATCGTCCGCCTCTCCGACGGCACGAGCGGCACGACGAGCACGCCCGTAGCGCCCGTAGAGCCCGCCGAAACCGTCGAAACCGTCGCCGAACTCGACGAGGTGACCGGCCGGGACGAGCCGCGCGGCGTCGCCTGCCTCGGCTTCGCCCCGGTCGACGGCGACACCCGGCTGCTGGTGGCCCACCAGCGCACCGGCCGCTGGGAGCCGATGATCTGGGACGTCGTCACCGGCGCCGAGACCGCGCTGCCGCTGCGCGACGAGCAGGGGCGCGAGCTGCCCGGCGACGTCTCCGCGCAGTGGTGCCCCGGCGCCGAGACGCTGCTCGTCGAGCACGAGTACGAGGCGCGCAGCGAACTGTTCTCGTACACGCTCGCCGACGGTCGGCTGACCCGGCTGGACACCCCGCGCGGCACCGTCGGCGGCGCCACCGCCCGTCCGGACGGCACCGTCGAGTACCTGTGGTCCTCCGCCGCCGAGCCCTCCGCCGTCCGCTCCACCGCCGGGACGGTCGTGCTGCGGGCGCCCGGTGCGGTGCCGCCCGGCTCCGTCCCGGTCGAGGACGTCTGGGTGGACGGGCCCGGCGGGCGGGTGCACGCCCTGGTGCAGCGTCCGGCCGGGGCGGGCGAGGGCCCCTTCCCGACCGTGTTCGAGATCCACGGCGGCCCCACCCACCACGACAGCGACTCCTTCGCCGCCGGCCCGGCCGCCTGGCTGGACCACGGCTTCGCGGTGGTCCGGGTCAACTACCGCGGCTCCACCGGCTACGGCCAGGCCTGGACCGACGCCCTGCACGAGCGGGTCGGCCTGATCGAGCTGGAGGACATCGCGGCCGTCCGGGAGTGGGCGGTCGCCGGCGGCCTCGCCGACCCGCGCCGGCTGGTGCTCACCGGCGGCAGCTGGGGCGGCTACCTGACCCTGCTGGGCATCGGCGTCCAGCCGGACAGCTGGACGCTGGGCGTCGCCGCCGTACCCGTCGCGGACTACCACACCGCGTACGCCGACGAGATGGAGGCGCTCAAGTCGCTGGACCGCACCCTCTTCGGCGGCACCCCGGAGGAGGTCCCGGAGCGCTTCACCGCCTCCTCGCCGCTCAGCTACGTCGAGCAGGTGCGGGTGCCGGTCTACATCAGCGCCGGGGTCAACGACCCGCGCTGCCCGATCCGGCAGATCGAGAACTACGTCGAGCGGCTGGAGCAGTCGGGCAAGCCGCACGAGGTCTACCGGTACGACGCCGGGCACGGGTCGCTGGTGGTGGAGGAGCGGATCAAGCAGCTGCGGCTGGAGATCGACTTCGTCCGACGGCACCTCGCCGCGGCGTCGGAGGCCGGGACCGGAACCGAGGCCGGAACCGGAACCGGGGCTGACGACAGGGCCGGCGACGGGGAGACGGTGTGAGGCGTCTGCTGACGCTCGCGGGAGTGGCGGTGGCCGGGGCCCTGGTGCTCACCGGCTGCTCGGGCGGGCACGGCGCCGAGCCCCCCTCCCCCCCCCCGGCCGGCCCCGCGGTGCCCAGCCCCACGCCGACCACGGCCGCGCCGACCCCAGCAGCCGCGCCAACCGCACCGGCCGCCACCGCGACCCGCGCGAGCGCGGCGGGGCCGAGCGCGGCGGGGCCGGGGGCCGCCGTCGCCCGAGCGGCGTACGCGCCTGCGGCGGGCGAGGACGCGGTCCAGCTCGCCAAGGGATCCAGCGGGTCGAAGGGCTCGTCCGGCTCGAAGGGCTCCGGCTCCAAGGGGACGAAGACCGGGCGCACCGTGCACCACCACATCGACCACTACGACTCGAACGACGACGTGAGCGGCGGCCACGGCCGCTGCCACGACGAGCCGGCGTTCACCGGGTCGCCGACACCGGTGCCGTCCTCCCCGACGGCGCCCGGGAAGCCGACGACCGCACCGGTCGTCCCGGCCCTGCCGTCCGCCCCGTCCGCCCCCGGCAAGCCAACCCGCTGAGGCGGGCCGACCGAGCGGGGGCAGGCCGAGCAGGGGCGCCGAACCGCGGAGGTCAGTCCAGGACCGGGTCCAGTCCGAGGGCCCGGTCCTGCTCCGCCTCCCCCTCGCGGCGCACCAGGCGGAACCACATGAAGATGACGAAGCCCCCGAAGACGAACCACTCCAGGGTGTAGCCGAGGTTCTGGAACGCCCGCAGGGTGAGCCCGTCGCCGCCCTGCGGCTGGACCGTCGGCACCGGGGTCAGCCCGGCCGACACCGCGTCGGCGGCCACCCAGCCGTCGTACCAGCCGTCGTACGCGAGCGTGTTGAGCAGCGCCGCCCGGTTGACCGTGCCGAGCTGACCGGCCGGCAGACCGCCCGCCACGGCGCCGTTGCTGCCACTGGACTCACCGGCCTGCAACCGCCCGGTGACGGTCACCTGGCCGGGAGGCGGCGGCGCGGCCACGGACGCGCCCTCGGCGGGCGCGCCGGGCGCCCAGCCGCGAACCACGGCGGCGAACCGGCCGTCGGCGGTGCGCAGCGGGGTGAGCACGTAGTAGCCCTGTTTGCCGTCGACCACCCGGTTCGGGACGAGGAGCTGGTGCTCCGCGTCGTAGCTGCCGGTCACGGTGACGGGCTTGCCGACGGTCTCGGTGGTCACCTGCGGGGTGGCCTGGTTGAGCAGGTCGTCGATCGGCCGCACATCACTCGAAGCGGTGACGGTCTGCTTGGTCTCCTGGTGCGACGAGAACCGGTCCTCGAACCGGCCGAGCTGCCAGGAGCCCAGCCAGACGCACACCGCCACGGCCGCGACGGCCAGCGCGGTGCCGCCGAGCCAGCGCGGAGTCAGGAGGAACCGGTACACACCCCCACGGTAACCACTCCTCACACCCGTCCCGGCCGCAGGGGTCCGCCATAGGGGTCCGCCATCGGCCACGACGGCCCGGCTGGTCGCCCGTCCGACCCCGCCCGACCGACCCCGCCTGTCCGACCCCGGCCACCCGACCCCGACCGTCCACCGCCGGAGCGCCCGCCGCCGGAGCGCGAAGCCCGTCAGCCCGCCGGGGGCGCGTCCGACGGCTGCGGCGCCGGTGCGCCCACCGCCTGGACGCCACCGCGGTAGAGGGTGCCGCCGCAGGCCACGGCGAAGGTGGCGGTGGCAACGGCAGGGCTGCCGGGGGCGGGGGTGTGGGCGATGGTGGCGGTGGCCGGCGCGGTGGTGGGGCTGCCGGTCGGGGTGGGGGTGGAGCTGGGGGCGTTGGTGGGCCCGGCGCTGGGGGACGAGCTGGCCTGGGGGTTGGTGCTGGGGGCCGCCGAGGCGTCCGAGGCCGCCGGGGCGGCACCGGTGGCGGCGGCGGGGGCCTGGGAGGTGCCGACGGCCGGGTTGGCGCCGCCCTGGCTGGTGGGCCCGGTGCTGGCGGTGCTGGCGCCGGGGGTGGGGCAGGTCCGGTCGGGGACCCAGGCGAACGGCACCCGGTAGCCGGCCTGCGGGGCGAGGACGGGGGGCTCCGCGTCCATCGCGGGCAGGTCGCCGGCCGGGTCGCCGGCGGCGTGGTCGGCGGTGCGCACGCGGCTGCGGTCGGTGCCGCTCACCGCCGTGACGGCGACGGCGCCGGGGCCGCCGAGCCGGCAGCTGCGGCCGGAGACGTTGTACACGGTGAACGAGCCGTGGATCCGCCCGTCGCCGTCGGCCGGGCCGACCTGTGCGCCGCCCTGGCCGAGGTCGGCCCGGGTGCAGAGCGGGGTGATCGGGCTGTCGCCGGTGCTGGCGGCGGGGACGGGCGGGGCGGTGGTGCCGTCGGCGCGGGTGGTGCTGGCGCCGGGGCTGGGTGAGGCGGTGGGGGTGCCGGAGGGCGACGCGGTGTCGCCGGTGCCGCTGGGGCCGGGCCGCGAAGGTGTGCCGGTGCCGGGGGCGCCGCCGGTCCTGGTGCCGGTCGGGGCGGCGGCGGCCGGGCTGCTGGCGTCGGCCGAGCCGGGGCCGCCGGACAGGCCGAGGTGCTCCCCGTCGTGCAGGGCGGGCAGGGCGACGGCGACGGCGACGGCGACGGCGACGGCGCCGGTCCAGGCTCCGCGCCGGGCCGCCCGGCGGCGGGGTACGGCGTACCGGATCCGCGGCAGGCCGCCGGGTTCGGGCTGGATGCCGGCGACGGCGCTGCGCATCAGGTCGCGGACGCTGCGTTCCTCGGCGGAGAGCCCGTCGCCCTCACCGCCCGAGGGCCGCCGCCCGGCGCCGTCAGCCATGTCCGGCCTCCATCTGGGTGCGCAGGGCGGCGAGTCCGCGCGAACCGTAGGCCTTCACCGATCCGAGCGAGATGCCGAGGGTCTCGGCGACCTGCGCCTCCGTCATGTCCACGAAGTAACGCAGCACCAGAACCTCCCGCTGACGGCGTTGCAGACCACGCAGCGCGGCCTTCAACTGGTCGCGCTCCAGCGCATCGTAAGCGCCTTCTTCTGCACTGGCCATGTCAGGCATGGGCTTGGGCAGCAGGCGCAGGCCGAGGATCCGTCGGCGCAGGGTCGAGCGGGACAGGTTGACGACGGTCTGCCGCAGATAGGCCAGGGTCTTCTCGGGCTCGCGGACCCGGCGCCGGGCGGCGTGCACCCGGATGAACGCCTCCTGGACGACGTCCTCGCAGGTCGAGAGGTCGTCCAGGAGCAGCGCGGCGAGCCGCAGCAGGGAGCCGTAGTGGGCCTGGTAGGTCTCGGTGAGCAGGTCCTCGCTGGTACCCGCGTCGGTACCGGCACCGGAGCCCGCCGCACCGGGTGCGACCGCGGTCATCTGGTCGTCTTCCGGCCTACTCGCCGGCCACGGGGCGCGCGAGGGGAAGGCCACCACGGATCTCGCCGGGATGCCCGCCCCTGCTCCCACCATCACGTTCGCCACGCCCGTTGGACACTCGATCCCCTGTCATGGTTGCCCAGCCCGGGGGCCATTCTTCCGCATCGGCGGAAGAGGCCTCCAGGGGATTCCATCGGGATTCCGGACAGATTGTGTCGAGGAGCGGACACGCCCTCCTCGGATCGGGGGCCGGACGGGCCCGGGAGCGGGCGGCTCCAGGCCTTCCAGGGTCTCTCCCGGGCCTCCCCGCCAGGCCTCTTCCCGGGCCTCCCCTGTGCTTCCTCCTACGCGTCTTCCGGCGCGCCTTCCTGTGTCACCGTCAGCTCACCGGCCACCAGTTCCGCGATCTGCAGCAGGTTGAGCGCCGCGCCCTTGCGCAGGTTGTCGCCGCAGAGGAAGAGGTCGAGCGCGGCCGGCTCGTCGAGGGCCCGGCGCACCCGCCCGACCCAGACCGGGTCCGTCCCGACCACGTCGTTCGGCGTGGGGAACTCGCCGGCCGCCGGGTCGTCGTACAGCACGACTCCGGGGGCGTCGCGGAGGATCTGCTGCGCGTGCTCCTGGGTGACCTCGCGTTCGAAGAGCGCGTGCACGGCCAGCGCGTGGGTGCGGACGACCGGGATGCGGACGCAGGTCGCGGAGACCTTGAGGCCGGGCAGGCCGAGGATCTTGCGGGCCTCGGCGCGGATGCCGACCTCCTCGGAGGACCAGCCGCCGTCCACCAGGGAGCCGGTCCAGGGCACCGCGTTGAGCGCGAGCGGGGCGGCGAACGGCCCGTGGTCGGCGATCACCGCGCGCAGGTCGCCCGCCTGTCGGCCGACCTCGGTGCCGGCCACCAGGGCGGTCTGCTCGCGCAGCGCCGCCTCGCCGATCCGGCCTTCGCCGGAGGCGGCCTGGTAGGAGGCGACGACGAGTTGAACGAGCCCGTACTCGGCGTGCAGGGCGCCGAGGGCCGCGATCATCGCGAGGGTGGTGCTGGCGGGGCTGGCGACGATGCCGCGGGCGCGCAGCCGCAGCGCGGCCGCGTTGACCTCGGGGACGACCAGCGGCACGTCCTCGGCGGTACGGAAGGCGGCGGAGTCGTCGACCACCACGACGCCCTTGGCGGCCGCGATCGGCGCCCACTGGGCGGAGACCTCGTCGGGGACGGCGAACACGGCGACGTCGATCCCCTCGAAGGCCTCCTCGGCCAGCGGGACGACCTCGACCGGCACCCCGCGCACGACCGGCTTGCGGCCGGCCGAACGCGGGGAGGCGACGAGTCGGATCTCGCCCCAGACGTCCTGGCGCAGGGAGAGCAGGCCGAGCAGCACCTCGCCGACCGCGCCGGTGGCGCCGACGACGGCGAGGTTCGGCCGCCGGGTCATCGCCCGGTGCCTCCGTAGACGACGGCCTCGTCCGTCTCGCTGTCCAGTCCGAAGGCGCTGTGCACGGCGCGGACGGCCTCCGGCACGTCCTCGGCGCGGGTGACGACCGAGATGCGGATCTCCGAGGTGGAGATCAGCTCGATGTTGACGCCCGCGGCGGACAGCGCCTCGAAGAAGGCGGCGGTGACGCCCGGGTTGGAGCGCATGCCCGCGCCGACCAGGGAGATCTTGCCGATCGCGTCGTCGTAGCGCAGCGACTCGTAGCCGATGCCCTCCTTGACCCGGCCGAGCGCGTCGATGGCCTTCTGGCCCTCCGCCTTGGGCAGGGTGAAGGAGATGTCGGTCAGCCCGGTCGACGCGGCGGAGACGTTCTGCACCACCATGTCGATGTTGACCTCGGCATCCGCGATGGCGCGGAAGATGCGGGCCGCCTCGCCCGGCTTGTCGGGCACGCCGACGACCGTGACCTTGGCCTCGGACGTGTCGTGGGCGACTCCGGAGATGATGGCCTGCTCCATCTCGCCCCCTTCGGGCTTGTGCGGGTTCTCGTTGCTGACGATCGTCCCGGGAAGACCCGAGAAGGACGAGCGTACGTGAATCGGGATGTTGTAGCGCCGGGCGTACTCCACGCAGCGGTCGAGCAGCACCTTGGAGCCGGACGACGCCAGCTCCAGCATGTCCTCGTACGCGATCCAGTCGATCTTGCGGGCCTTCGCCACCACGCGCGGGTCGGCGGTGAACACGCCGTCCACGTCGGTGTAGATCTCGCAGACCTCGGCCTTGAGCGCGGCGGCGAGGGCGACGGCGGTGGTGTCCGAGCCGCCGCGGCCCAGCGTGGTGATGTCCTTGCTGGTCTGCGACACGCCCTGGAAGCCGGCCACGATCGCGATGTTGCCCTCGTCCAGGGCGGTGCGGATGCGACCAGGCGTCACGTCGATGATGCGCGCCTTGTTGTGGACGGAGTCGGTGATGACGCCGGCCTGGCTGCCCGTGAAGGACTGCGCCTCGTGCCCCAGCGATTTGATCGCCATGGCCAGCAGCGCCATGGAGATGCGCTCTCCAGCGGTCAGCAGCATGTCGAACTCACGGCCGGCAGGAAGCGGTGACACCTGCTCCGCGAGTTCGATGAGCTCGTCCGTCGTGTCGCCCATTGCGGACACCACGACGACGACCTCATGGCCGGCCTTCTTGGCGTCAACGATTCGGCGGGCAACGCGCTTGATGCCTTCGGCATCCGCAACGGATGAGCCGCCGTACTTCTGCACGACAAGGCCCACGTGCGCTCCTCGACTTGTGTCGTCTTCCGGGGGCACCAGGCCCCCGCACCCCCGGGGAAAAGGGGCTGTGCGGTCGGCGCCAGTCTACCGAGCAGGGGTGCCACAACCGGCGCTTTCCATATGATGAGACGCCCGTTTCAGCAGGTGGTCGGCGAAACGGGCGGCACCACCGGCAGGTCTGCGGGCAATTCGCCACCGCCCCGAAGAATCGGCGGATCAACGGACGGCGATCCGTCGGGATTTCTTTTCCGCGCGGAATGCTGAGGCATTCGTCACAATCAGCCGATGACTGCCGGGGGCGCACCGAAAACCGGCGCGCGCCGGGGCGACGTTCAGGCGTGCCGGAATCGCACGGACGTGCCGGAAGGGCACGGGCACCGGAGGGCGGTGCTACCGCCCGAGGCCCAGCTCGGCCGCCATCAGGTCGCCGGCCTGCTGCTCCAGCTGCTCGTCGGTGAGCCCGTCGTCGTCGGTGTCGGCGCCGTCCGGCACCGCGCCGATCGGACTGTCCAGCCGGACGTGCGCGATCAGCGACTGCAGCGCCCGCAGCACCGCCGTGCAGGTCGTGCCCCAGTTGGAGAGGTACGAGAACTGCCACCACCACAGCGCCTCGCTGACCCGGCCCTCGCGGTAGTGGGTCAGCCCGTGCTGCAGCTCGCCGACCACGCCGGCCAGGTCGTCCGAGATCCGGAAGGCGTTCGGCTTCTCCGGCGGACCGTACGGGTCGAAGACCTCGTGGTAGACGTCGATCGGCGCGAGCAGCTCGGCCAGCCGCTCGCGCAGCTGCTCGCCGTCCGGCTCCGGCCCGGCGTCGGGCTCGAAGCGGTCCTCCGGGACGACGTCCTCGATGGCGCCCAGCCGGCCACCGGCCAGCAGCAGCTGCGAGACCTCCAGGAGCAGCAGCGAGACCGCGCTGCCCGGCTCGTCGCCCTTGGCGACCTCGGTGACGGCGAGCACGAAGCTCTCCACCGAGTCGGCGATCTGCACGGCGAAGTCGTCCGGCTCCGAACCGTGCGCATGGATGTGCGGGGGGTGGCTCTGCGGCTCCCCGTGCGGCTGTCCGGGGGCCGGCTGGTGGGCCTGCCCGTGGGACGGCTGGTGGGGCGTGTGGGGCTGCTGGTTGAGCGTCCGGTCAGACATCGAGCAGTCGTCTCCCTTCGA
The DNA here is from genome assembly GCF_042882025.1 of Kitasatospora sp. NPDC058243. NCBI lineage: Bacteria > Bacillati > Actinomycetota > Actinomycetes > Kitasatosporales > Streptomycetaceae > Kitasatospora > Kitasatospora sp. NPDC058243. Next base: position 1,975 of record NZ_JBHVWW010000008.1, on the reverse strand, counting down.
AGGCACGACCGAGGGTGACCTCGTCCGCGTACTCCAGATCCCCGCCGACGGGCAGGCCGCTCGCCAGCCGGGTCACCCTCAGGCCCATCGGCTTGCAGAGCCGGGCCAGATAGGTGGCGGTCGCCTCCCCCTCCAGGTTGGGGTCGGTGGCCAGGATCAGCTCGGTGACCGTGCCGTCCGCGAGGCGCGCCAGCAGCTCGCGGATCCGCAGGTCGTCCGGGCCGACGCCCTCGATGGGGCTGATCGCGCCGCCCAGCACGTGGTAGCGGCCGCGGAACTCGCGGGTGCGCTCGATGGCGACGACGTCCTTGGACTCCTCGACCACGCAGATGACGCCGAGGTCGCGGCGCGGGTCCAGGCAGACCCGGCACTGCTCGGCCTCTGCGACGTTGCCGCAGACCGCGCAGAAGCGGACCTTGTCCTTGACCTCCAGCAGCGCGTGCGCGAGACGGCGCACGTCGGTCGGGTCGGACTGCAGGATGTGGAAGGCGATCCGCTGGGCGCTCTTGGGCCCGACGCCGGGCAGCCTGCCCAGTTCGTCGATCAGGTCCTGAACCACGCCCTCGTACAACGTCGCGCCTTCCCTCGGATGGTCGGTGGTGCTCCGGTGCCATCATCCAACGAATCGGGCGTCGGACACACCGCCCGACGCCCGACTCCCACATAAATCACATGGGTCCGTTGTCTGAACTTCAGAACTTCAGGACCTCAGACCTGCCTGGTCGGAACCCCTGTCCAGGGGCTCCCCCAGGTCAGAACGGCAGACCGGGGATGCCCCCGCCCAGGCCCTGGGTCAGCGGGCCCATGCGCTCGGCCTGCATCTTCTGCGCCGACTGGTTGGCGTCCCGCACGGCCGCCAGGACCAGGTCGGCCAGGGTCTCGGTGTCCTCCGGGTCGACGGCCGCCGGGGCGATGGTCAGCGCCACCAGCTCACCGGCACCGGTCACCGTGGCCTCGACCAGGCCACCGCCCGCCGAACCGCTCACCTTCGTCTCCGCCAGCTCCTGCTGCGCCTGCGCGAGATCCTGCTGCATCTTCTGCGCCTGCTTCAGCAGCTGCTGCATGTTGGGCTGGCCACCACCGGGGAACACGGCTCACTCCTCGCTTCGTGCTTGCTGTCCTGCGTCGCCGTCCTGCCTGCGGTCACGTCCGTTTGCAGTCCCGCTCGCGTCGTCACGGCCGAGCCTACGTGCTGCCGGGGCGGGCCGTCGCTCAGTTGCCGCGGTGGTGGATCTCCTCCAGAACCGTCGCGCCCAGCTCCCGGATGATCAGCTCCTGACCGGAGAACGCCTCCTCGTTGAGGTCCGGGTCGTCCTCCTCCGGGACGTCGTCCTCCGGCGCCACCGCGCGCACCGGACGGGCCGGCGGCGCGGCCACCGGCGGCGGGGCCTGGACCGGCGCGGGCGCCGGGGCGGCCTGCACCTGCGGGGACGGCTGCGACCGGACCGGTGCGGGCACCGGAGCCGGAGCCGGCGGCGCGGCGGCCGCCGGACGGGCCGGGGCCCCCCAACCGCCACCGCTCGGGGCGGCACCGCCCAGACCACCGCCGCCGACGGCCGTACCGCCGCCGAGGGAACCGCCCCCGGACGGGTCGACGATGCACTCGATCCGCCAGTCCACACCCAGCGCGTCCGTCAGCGCCTGGCGCAGCACGTCGTCGCTGTTGCTGCCGACGAAGCTGTCCCGGGCGCCCGCGTTGATGAAGGACACCTGGAGCACGCTGCCGTCGAACCCGGCCACCTGGCCGTTCTGGCTGAGCAGGATCCAGGTGAAGCGGCGGCGGTTCTTCACCGCCTCCAGAATCTGCGGCCACAGCTGCCGGACCTGCGCCGCGCCCTGTTGCGCGGCGGCCGAAGCCGGCCCGGCGGGCTGCCCGGCCGGGGCGGGCGCGGGCGCCGCGGGGGCAGGAGCGGGAGCGGGGGCGGACACCGGGGCCGGGGTGGCCTCGACGGCCTCGGCGGCCTGGGCCGGCGGC
>NZ_JBHVWW010000007.1:189925-194375 GCF_042882025.1 Kitasatospora sp. NPDC058243 | reverse complement strand
GGCAGCCGGACAGAACAACCGGAGGACAGCCCAGCAGGGCGTCAGTCAGTGGCAGAGCCACGACCACCAGGGACCCGGTTAGAACTATCAGTGTCGGTGGTGGGTCGTACGGTGGACTCGTGCGACCCATCACGAGTATTGAGCGGTCAGTGACGCCCTTCGAGGTCGTCAGTCCCTTCCAGCCGAACGGGGACCAGCCGGCGGCGATCGCCGAGTTGGAGCGGCGGATCAAGGGCGGGGAGAAGGACGTCGTCCTGCTCGGTGCCACCGGTACCGGGAAGTCGGCCACCACGGCCTGGATGATCGAGCGGCTGCAGCGGCCCACCCTGGTGATGGCGCCGAACAAGACGCTGGCCGCCCAGCTGGCGAACGAGTTCCGCGAGCTGCTGCCGAACAACGCGGTCGAGTACTTCGTCTCGTACTACGACTACTACCAGCCCGAGGCGTACGTCCCGCAGACGGACACCTACATCGAGAAGGACTCCTCGATCAACGAGGAGGTCGAGCGGCTGCGGCACTCGGCGACCAACTCGCTGCTGACCAGGCGGGACGTGATCGTGGTCGCCTCCGTCTCCTGCATCTACGGCCTCGGCACCCCGCAGGAGTACGTGGACCGGATGGTCCCGCTCAAGGTCGGCGAGGAGATCGACCGGGACGTCCTGCTGCGCCGCTTCGTGGACATCCAGTACGCCCGCAACGACGTGGCGTTCACCCGTGGCACCTTCCGGGTCCGCGGCGACACCATCGAGATCTTCCCGGTCTACGAGGAGCTGGCCGTCCGGATCGAGATGTTCGGCGACGAGATCGAGGCGCTGTACACCCTGCACCCGCTCACCGGCGAGATCATCAGCCAGGACGAGTCGGTGTACGTCTTCCCCGCCTCGCACTACGTGGCCGGCCCGGAGCGCATGGAGCGGGCGATCACCGGCATCGAGAAGGAGCTGGAGGAGACGCTCGCCCGGCAGGAGAAGCAGGGCAAGCTGCTGGAGGCCCAGCGGCTGCGCATGCGCACCACCTACGACATCGAGATGCTGCGCCAGATCGGCACCTGCTCGGGCGTCGAGAACTACTCGATGCACTTCGACGGCCGCGAGCCAGGCTCCCCGCCGAACACCCTGCTCGACTACTTCCCGGAGGACTTCCTCCTGGTCATCGACGAGTCGCACGTCACCGTCCCGCAGATCGGTGCGATGTACGAGGGTGACGCCTCGCGCAAGCGCACCCTGGTGGAGCACGGCTTCCGGCTGCCCTCCGCGATGGACAACCGCCCGCTGAAGTGGGAGGAGTTCCTAGGGCGGATCGACCAGACGGTGTACCTGTCGGCGACGCCCGGCCCGTACGAGCTGTCCCGCGGCGACGGCCAGGTCGAGCAGATCATCCGCCCGACCGGTCTGATCGACCCGGAGGTGATCGTCAAGCCGACCGAGGGCCAGATCGACGACCTGGTGCACGAGGTCCGCAAGCGGGTGGAGCGGGACGAGCGCGTCCTGGTGACCACGCTGACCAAGAAGATGGCCGAGGACCTCACCGACTACATGCTCGGCCTGGACATCCGGGTCCGGTACCTGCACAGCGACGTGGACACCCTGCGCCGGGTGGAGCTGCTGCGCGAGCTGCGCGCGGGCAGGTACGACGTGCTGGTCGGCATCAACCTGCTGCGCGAGGGCCTGGACCTGCCCGAGGTGTCGCTGGTGGCGATCCTGGACGCGGACAAGGAGGGCTTCCTGCGCTCCGGCACCTCGCTGATCCAGACGATCGGGCGGGCCGCCCGAAACGTCTCGGGCCAGGTGCACATGTACGCGGACCGGATCACCCCGTCGATGGAGAAGGCGATCGACGAGACCAACCGCCGCCGGGTCGTGCAGCAGGCGTACAACAAGAAGCACGGGATCGACCCGCAGCCGCTGCGGAAGAAGATCGGCGACATCCTGGACACCCTCGCCCGCGAGGACGTGGACACCGACGAGCTGCTCTCCACCGGCTACCGCGGGGCCGCCGGGAAGGGCAAGGCCCCGGTGCCGGCCCTGGGCATGGAGCGCAAGCAGGGCGAGAGCCTGCCGGCCGCCGAGCTGGCGGAGCTGATCCAGTCGATGACGGACCGGATGCACGCGGCCGCCGCCGACCTCCAGTTCGAGGTCGCGGCCCGGCTGCGTGACGAGGTGAAGGAGCTGAAGCGGGAGCTGCGCCAGATGCGGGAGGCCGGCGTGGCCTGAGCGGGGGCCTGAACGGGGGTCTGAGGCGGGTCGAGGCGGCCGCCGGGCCGGGCCGGTGTGACACCGGTCAAGCCCGGCGGTGTCTCAGCCTTGCCACAATGCGGCGACCGCCGGGAGGTGCGGGGTGCCGCAGGCCCTAGGCTGGCCTGCGGCATCGACCTCGGGACGAGGTGGTGCGACAGCAACAGGGGGCCTCAGCCGGGGGACGGCACGGGGTGTTCCACCGTGGCGCCGCGCGGGGAGCGACCGCGTGGCCGGGTAGAGAGGACAACGCCGTGTCGGTGAACCTTGCCAAGGGACAGCGGGTCAGTCTCCAGAAGGGGCCGGGCGGCGCGTTGACCGTGGTCCGGATGGGGCTCGGCTGGCAGGCCGCGCCGAAGCGGGGCCTGTTCGGCAGTCGCACCAGGACGATCGACCTGGACGCGTCGGCGCTCCTGTACGCCGAGAAGACCCCGTCCGACGTGGTGTTCTTCCAGCACCTGGAGAGCACGGACGGTTCCGTCCGGCACACCGGGGACAACCTGGAGGGCGGCTCCGGCACGGAGGACGACGAGGCGATCCTGGTGGACCTGCTGCACGTGCCGGCGCACATCACCCAGGTGGTGTTCACGGTGAGCTCGTACACCGGGCAGACCTTCGCGGAGGTGCAGGGCGCCCACTGCCGGCTGGTGGACGAGACCACGGGCGAGGAGCTGGCCCGGTACGAGCTGGCCGGGGGAGGGCCGCACACCGGGCAGATCATGGCGAAGGTGTTCCGTGACGGGGCCGGCGGCTGGGAGATGCAGGCGATCGGCGCGCCGGCCAAGGGGCGGACCTTCCAGGACCTGCTGCCGGCGATCGAGCCGTACCTCTGACGGCATCCCGGACGGCATCCCGGACGGGCGCTCCGGACGCCATCCCTGACGGTTCTTTACCTTCTTTACCTTTACTTGGGCTTCCTGTTACTCTCGATGGCAGCGGAGGGGAGTATTCCCCCGCAGTTGTCCCCGTCATCACGGGCGCCCACGAGTGGCGCCCCGGGGCGCTGGTCCGTGCGGACGCCCCGAGAGCGGGCCCGACGGGCGGAAGAGACCTCCGGCAGTGACGATGACTGTCTCGCCTACCTGCCGGAGGAGCAGTAGTGGACGTTTCCGTAACCATGTGGATCACCACGATCGGTGTGCTGATCGCACTGATCGTGGCGGACTTCTTCATCGGAGGGCGCAAGCCGCACGAGGTCTCGATCAAGGAGGCCGGGATCTGGACCGCGGTCTGGATCGTGCTGGCGCTGATCTTCGGCGGGTTCCTCTGGTGGCACTCCGGCGCGCAGCCGGCCGGTGAGTTCTTCGCCGGTTACATCACCGAGAAGTCGCTCAGTGTCGACAACCTGTTCGTCTTCATCCTGATCATGGGCAAGTTCGCGGTGCCGAGGATCTACCAGCAGCGCGTGCTGATGTTCGGTGTGATCATCGCGCTGGTGCTGCGGGCGGTCTTCATCGCCGGCGGCGCGGCGCTGGTCACCCAGTTCTCCTGGGTGTTCTTCATCTTCGGCGCCTTCCTGATCTGGACCGCCTGGAAGCTGATCAAGGAGGCCCGGGCCGGCGAGGAGGAGGACGAGTTCGAGGAGAACCGCCTGCTCAAGTCGATCGAGCGGCGATTCCCGTCCACCGACACGTACCACGGCACGAAGTTGTTCATCCGGGAGAACGGCCGCCGGCTGATGACCCCGATGCTGATCGTGATGCTGGCGATCGGCACCACGGACGTGCTGTTCGCGCTGGACTCCATCCCGGCGATCTTCGGCCTGACCCAGGACCCGTACATCGTCTTCACCGCCAACGCCTTCGCCCTGATGGGCCTGCGTCAGCTGTACTTCCTGATCGGCGGCCTGCTGAAGAAGCTGGTCCACCTGTCGTACGGCCTGTCGGTGATCCTCGGCTTCATCGGTGTGAAGCTGGTGCTGCACGCGGCGCACGAGGCAGGCGCGAACGTGCCGGAGATCGGCATCCCGCTCTCGCTGGGCGTCATCGTGGTCGTGCTGGCCGTCACCACGGTGACCAGCCTGATCGCCTCGAAGAAGCAGGAACGGGCCGAGCGCGAGGCCCAGAAGCTGGACGCCTGACCCCCGCGGGACGGCCGAGGCCCCCGCGACCCGGAAGGGGTCGCGGGGGGCTCCTCTTTTTCCCTTTCCCTTTCCCCCAGGCCCCAATCCCCCACCCCCCCCCCCCCCCCCCCCCACACATGCGCGCTCCGTATCC
>NZ_JBHVWW010000007.1:132127-189915 GCF_042882025.1 Kitasatospora sp. NPDC058243 | reverse complement strand
GGGGTGGGGGTGGGGGGGATGGGGGGGGGGGGGGGGGGGGGGGGGGGGAGGGGAGGGGGGGGGGGGGGGGAGGGAAAACACCCAAGGAAGGGGGACGCCTGACCCCTGGGGGACGGCCGAGCCCCCCGCGACCCGGAAGGGGTCGCGGGGGCCTCGTCGTGCCCGGTGCCCGGTGCCCGAAGGCCGAGGTCACCAGCCGCGCTCGCGCCACTCGTCGAGGTGCGGGCGCTCGGCGCCGAGGGTGGTGTCGCTGCCGTGGCCGGGGTAGACCCAGGCCTCGTCCGGCAGGACGTCGAAGATCTTCGCGTTGACGTCCCGGAAGAGGCTCGTGAAGGCCTCCGCATCGCCCCAGGTGTTGCCGACGCCGCCGGGGAAGAGGCAGTCGCCGGTGAAGACGTGCGGGTGGCCCTGCGGGTCGTCGTAGATCAGCACGATCGCGCCCGGGGTGTGCCCGACCAGGTGCCGGACGGTGAGTTCCACGTCGCCGACCCGCAGCTTGTCGCCGTCCGCGAGCAGCAGCTCGGTGGGCACGTCGACGCCCTCGGCGTCGTGCGCGCCGGCGGCGGTGCGAGCCCCCGTCACGGCGACCACCTCGGCGAGCGCGGCCCAGTGGTCGTGGTGCCGGTGGGTGGTGACCACGGTGGCCAGCTCGTCACCGACGGTCTCCAGCAGCACCGGGGCGTCGGCGGCCGCGTCGATCAGCAGCTGCTCGTCGGTGGCCCGGCAGCGCAGCAGGTAGGCGTTGTTGTCGTACGGGCCGACGGCCACCTTGGTGATGATCAGGTGCGCCAGCTCCCGCACGTCCGGCGGCCCGCCGACCTTGACCGCTCCGTGGTACGTCATGCGTCCGCTCCTCGTCCGGTGAAGGGGTTCAGGATCATCTTCGCGCCGTCAGCCCAGCGGGGGAAGCTGGGGGAGGGCGGTGTCGGGGGTGGTCCGCAGGCCGGCGCCGTCGGAGCGGCCGGAGAGCCAGGCGAGCAGGGAGCGGAGGGGGCCCTGGACGGTGAGGACGGGCTCGCCGGTGCCGATCAGGCCGATGTCCCCGGTGTCCTCGGCGACCAGCTCGACGCCGGGCAGGGCGGTGCCGTGCAGCTTGTTGGCGATCTTGTGGAACTCGGTGACGGCGAAGACCTCCGGCCAGTGCGCGGGGGTGTGGCCGGCGTCCAGGTCGACGTGGTGGTACTCGACCTCGGCGAGGCGCTTCCACGGGAGGTCGTGGGCGGGGAAGACGTAGCCGGTGCGGTGGCGGACCTCGACCGTCCAGGCTTCGGCGGGCAGCAGAGCGGCGGCCGCGGCGAAGCGCTCGCGGGAGTCGCGCAGGTCGGCGAGCTGGGCGTCCACCGGGCGGGGCGCACCCTCCTCGATCTGCCGGTCGCGGGCCTCGGTGCTGGCGTACTGCGGGATGTCGGTGCCGGTGCGGGCGCCGTCCAGCAGGTTGACCAGGGAGTCGGCGTTGCGGGCGAGGTGGGCCAGCACGTGACCGCGGGTCCAGCCGGGCAGGGCGGAGGGCTCGGCGACGGCCTCGGGCTTCAGCTCGGCGACGGTGTGCAGCAGGTGCCGGGTGCTCTCCTCGACCAGGGCCAGGTACTGCGCGGCGGCCTCGGCGGCGGTCTGCGGGTCGGTCATCGGATCGGCCTTCTGTGGGAGACGGCGCGTTGCCCGCGGGGGGCTCCGCTCGTTGACCAGCTGACGCTATCGCCGAATCCGACCGCTGAGCAGGGCCTTTTTCGGTCCGGGTACGGAGGGTTCGAGGGGCGCTCTCACTCGTTCGGGTGGACTCCGCTGGACACGGTCGATATTCGAACGTCTGAGCTAGTAGGCTGGCTGCCGCATCCTGGAAGAAGCACACATCTCCCCGCAAGTCCTCTCGCCCCGGAGAAAGGCGCCAGAAGCAGTGGCCGACCGCCTCATCGTCCGCGGTGCTCGCGAGCACAACCTCAAGAACGTCTCGCTCGACCTGCCCCGCGACTCCCTCATCGTCTTCACGGGCCTCTCCGGCTCCGGCAAGTCCTCGCTCGCCTTCGACACGATCTTCGCCGAGGGCCAGCGCCGCTACGTCGAGTCGCTGTCCTCCTACGCCCGCCAGTTCCTCGGGCAGATGGACAAGCCCGATGTGGACTTCATCGAAGGCCTCTCCCCGGCCGTCTCGATCGATCAGAAGTCCACCAACCGCAACCCCCGTTCGACCGTCGGCACGATCACCGAGGTCTACGACTACCTGCGCCTGCTGTTCGCCCGGATCGGCAAGCCGCACTGCCCGCACTGCGGCCGCCCGATCGCCAAGCAGTCGCCGCAGGCGATCGTCGACAAGGTGCTGGAGCTCGCCGAGGGCACCCGGTTCCAGGTGCTCAGCCCGGTGGTGCGCGAGCGCAAGGGCGAGTTCGTCGACCTCTTCGCCGACCTCCAGTCCAAGGGCTACTCGCGCGCCCGGGTGGACGGCGGGACGATCCAGCTCGCCGAGCCGCCGAAGCTCAAGAAGCAGGAGAAGCACACCGTCGAGGTGGTCATCGACCGCCTGACCGTCAAGGAGAGCGCCAAGCGGCGGCTCACCGACTCGGTGGAGACGGCCCTGCGGCTGTCCGGCGGCATGGTCGTGCTCGACTTCGTCGACCTCGCGGAGGACGACCCGGAGCGCGAGCGGATGTACTCCGAGCACCTCTACTGCCCGTACGACGACGTGTCGTTCGAGGAGCTGGAGCCGCGCTCGTTCTCCTTCAACTCGCCGTTCGGCGCCTGCCCGGACTGCTCGGGCCTGGGCAACCGGATGGAGGTCGACCCGGAGCTGGTCATCCCGGACCCGGAGCGCTCGCTGGAGGAGGGCGCGATCCACCCGTGGTCGGCGGGCCACGCCAAGGAGTACTTCCAGCGCCTGATCGACGCGCTCGCCGGGGAGCTGGGCTTCCGCACCGACATCCCGTGGGCCGGGTTGCCGGCCCGCGCCAAGAAGGCGCTGCTGTACGGACACAAGCACCAGGTGCAGGTCAGCTACCGCAACCGCTTCGGGCGCGAGCGCTCGTACAGCACCGGCTTCGAGGGCGCCGTCCCGTTCATCCAGCGCCGGCACACCGAGGCGGAGAGCGACAGCAGCCGCGAGCGCTTCGAGGGCTACATGCGCGAGGTGCCCTGCCCGACGTGCGAGGGCACCCGGCTCAAGCCGGTGGTGCTCGCGGTCACCGTCGAGGAGAAGTCGATCGCCGACGTCTCGGCGATGTCGATCAGCGACTGCGCCGAGTTCCTGGGCGCGATGAAGCTGAACGACCGGGACAAGCAGATCGCCGAGCGCGTCCTCAAGGAGGTCAACGAGCGGCTGCGCTTCCTGGTCGACGTCGGCCTGGACTACCTCTCGCTGAACCGCGCGGCCGGCACCCTGTCCGGCGGCGAGGCCCAGCGCATCCGGCTGGCCACCCAGATCGGCTCCGGCCTGGTCGGCGTGCTGTACGTGCTGGACGAGCCGTCCATCGGCCTGCACCAGCGGGACAACCACCGGCTGATCGAGACGCTGGTGCGGCTGCGCGACATCGGCAACACGCTGATCGTGGTCGAGCACGACGAGGACACCATCAAGACGGCGGACTGGGTGGTCGACATCGGCCCGGGCGCCGGCGAGCACGGCGGCAAGGTGGTGCACTCCGGCTCGTTGAAGGGGCTGCTGTCCAACAAGGAGTCGCTGACCGGCCAGTACCTCTCCGGCAAGCGGTCCATCCCGATCCCGGCGGGCCGCCGAGACCGGGACAAGAAGCGCCAGCTGACCGTCCACGGCGCCCGCGAGCACAACCTCAAGGACGTCACGGTCGGCTTCCCGCTCGGCACCTTCACCGCGATCACCGGCGTCTCCGGCTCCGGCAAGTCGACGCTGGTCAACGACATCCTCTACACCCACCTCGCCCGGGAGCTGAACGGCGCCCGCAGCGTGCCCGGCCGGCACACCCGGATCACCGGCACCGACCTGGTGGACAAGGTGGTGCACGTCGACCAGTCGCCGATCGGGCGCACCCCGCGCTCCAACCCGGCCACCTACACCGGGGTGTTCGACCACGTGCGCCGGCTCTTCGCGGAGACGCAGGAGGCGAAGGTCCGCGGCTACCTGCCCGGCCGGTTCTCCTTCAACGTCAAGGGCGGCCGCTGCGAGAACTGCTCGGGCGACGGCACCATCAAGATCGAGATGAACTTCCTGCCGGACGTCTACGTGCCGTGCGAGGTCTGCCACGGCGCCCGGTACAACCGGGAGACGCTGGAGGTCCACTACAAGGGCAAGTCCATCTCCGAGGTGCTGGACATGCCGATCGAGGAGGCGCTGGCCTTCTTCGAGGCCGTCCCGGCGATCGCCCGGCACCTCAGGACGCTCAACGACGTCGGCCTCGGCTACGTCCGGCTCGGCCAGTCCGCGCCGACGCTGTCCGGCGGCGAGGCGCAGCGCGTCAAGCTCGCCTCCGAGCTGCAGAAGCGCTCCACCGGGCGGACGGTCTACGTGCTGGACGAGCCCACCACCGGCCTGCACTTCGAGGACATCAGCAAGCTGATCAAGGTGCTCAGCGGGCTGGTGGAGAAGGGCAACACGGTGATCGTCATCGAGCACAACCTCGATGTGATCAAGACCGCCGACTGGGTCGTCGACATGGGCCCCGAAGGCGGTTCCGGCGGCGGCATGGTGGTCGCCGAGGGCACCCCGGAGCAGATCGCCGCCGTCCCGGAGAGCCACACCGGCAAGTTCCTCCGGGACATCCTTCCGGGCGAGTTCGCGGACGCCCCGGTCGCCCCGGTGAAGAGGGCGCCGCGCAAGCGGGCCGCCGCGGCGAAGAAGTAGCGAAGAGGGAGCAGCGCCCCGCTCCGCCGCCCCACCCACGGGGGCGGCGGAGCGGGTGCCGCATAGACTTCCGTGGTCCCTCGTAGGAAGCCGAACCGCAGGAGCGCACCGATGTCAGAGGCCCCCGAGACCAGCCCCGCCACCTCCCGCCGCACCGTGCTCTGCGGCGCCGCCGCCGTACTGGCGGCCGGCGGCACCGTGGCGGTCGCCGGCTGCGGTCCCTCCTCGGGTTCCTCGGGCTCCTCCGGCGCCGGCAGCGCGGCCAAGACCCCGGTGGACCTCGGCCCGGCCTCGGAGGTGCCGGAGGGCGGCGGCAAGGTCTTCCGCAACCAGAAGATCGTCGTGACCCAGCCGACCGCGGGGGAGTACAAGGCCTTCAGCGCCGTCTGCACCCACGCCGGCTGCGTCGTCGACCAGGTGAAGAGCCAGCAGATCCAGTGCCCCTGCCACGGCAGCCGGTTCGCCATCGCCGACGGCGCCGTCCAGGACGGCCCGGCCCCCAGGCCGTTGCCCGCCTACGCCGTCACGGTCGACGGCGGGAACCTCAAGGTGACCCCGAGCTGAAGCAGTTGATCTCCACCCAGTCGATCTCGGCCCAGTCGGTCCCCGCCCGGTTGATCTCCCCTTCGCGGCCCCGGCTCCACTCGGTACGGTGGACCCATGGCTGACCCGAGCACCTACCGCCCGGCGCCGGGCGCGATCCCGACCTCACCGGGCGTCTACAAGTTCCGTGACGCCCACGGGCGGGTCATCTACGTCGGCAAGGCCAAGAGCCTGCGGCCGCGCCTGTCGTCCTACTTCCAGGACCTGGCCGGCCTGCACCCGCGCACCGCGACCATGGTCACCACCGCGGCCTCGGTGGAGTGGACGGTGGTGGCCACCGAAGTCGAGGCGCTCCAGCTGGAGTACTCCTGGATCAAGGAGTTCGACCCGCGGTTCAACGTCAAGTACCGCGACGACAAGAGCTATCCGGAACTCGCCGTCACCCTCAACGAGGAGTACCCGCGGGTCCAGGTGATGCGCGGGGCGCACAAGAAGGGCGTGCGCTACTTCGGCCCGTACGGGCACGCCTGGGCGATCCGCGAGACGGTCGACCTGCTGCTGCGCGTCTTCCCCGTCCGCACCTGCTCCAACGGCGTGTTCAAGCGCGCCCGGCAGGTCGGCCGGCCCTGCCTGCTCGGCTACATCGGCAAGTGCGCCGCGCCCTGCGTCGGCAAGGTCTCGCCGGAGGAACACCGGGCGCTGGCCGAGGACTTCTGCGACTTCATGGCCGGGCGCACCGGCAACTACCTGCGCCGGCTGGAAGAGCAGATGCGGGAGGCCGCCGAGGAGATGGAGTACGAGAAGGCGGCCCGGCTGCGGGACGACATCGGCGCCCTCAAGCGCGCGATGGAGAAGAACGCCATCGTGCTCGCCGACGCCACCGACGCCGACCTGCTGGCCGTCGCCGAGGACGAACTGGAGGCCGCCGTCCAGATCTTCCACGTCCGCGGCGGCCGGGTGCGCGGCCAGCGCGGCTGGGTCACCGACAAGGTCGAGGACGTCGACACCGCCGGCCTGGTCGAGCACGCCCTCCAGCAGCTCTACGGCGGCGCCGGCCCGGACGAGCGCAACGAGACCGTCCCGCGCGAGGTGCTCGTCCCCGCGCTGCCCGAGCCGTCCGGTCCGGTCCGGGACTGGCTGAGCGGCCTGCGCGGCAGCCAGGTCGACCTGCGGATCCCGCAACGCGGCGACAAGAAGGACCTGATGGCCACCGTGCAGCGCAACGCCCAGCAGGCGCTGGCACTGCACAAGACCAAGCGCGCCTCCGACCTCACCACCCGCAGCCGTGCCCTGCAGGAGATCGCCGACGCGCTGGAGCTGGACTCGGTGCCGCTGCGCATCGAGTGCTTCGACATCTCCCACCTCCAGGGCGAGGACGTGGTCGCCTCGATGGTCGTCTTCGAGGACGGCCTGGCCCGCAAGAGCGAGTACCGGCGCTTCCAGATCAAGGGCTTCGAGGGCCAGGACGACGTCCGCTCGATGCACGAGGTGATCGGCCGGCGCTTCCGCCGCTACCTCCAGGAGCGCGAGCAGACCGGCGAGTGGGTCGTCCCCGAGGCCGACGACCCGGGCGCCGCCGCCGACGGCACCGGGGCCCCGGCCGGCCCGATCGACCCGGAGACGGGCCGCCCGCGCCGCTTCGCCTACCCGCCCCAACTGCTGGTCGTGGACGGCGGCCAGCCGCAGGTCGCCGCCGCCAAGCGCGCCCTGGACGAACTCGGCATCGACGACGTCGCGCTGTGCGGCCTGGCCAAGCGGCTGGAGGAGGTCTGGCTGCCCGGCGAGGACGACCCGGTCGTGCTGCCGCGCTCCAGCGAGGGCCTCTACCTGCTCCAGCGGGTCCGCGACGAGGCCCACCGCTTCGCGATCACCTACCAGCGCAGCAAGCGTTCCAAGCGACTCACCGCCGGGGAACTGGACTCCGTCCCGGGCCTCGGCGAGACTCGCCGCCAGGCGCTGCTCAAGCACTTCGGCTCGCTGAAGAGGCTCCGGGCCGCCACCGTCGACGAACTCTGCGCCGTACCCGGCATCGGACGCCGCACGGCGGAGACTGTTGCGGCGGCGTTGTCCTCCCGTACACCCGTCGCACCAGCGGTGAACACCGCTACCGGCGAGATCATCGAGGACGGGGCCGAACCGGCCGCCGAGCCGGTGGCCGCAGCATCCCAGACCGCACCATCCCAGGAGACGCCATGACGGCCGACGCCGACCGTCAGACGACGCGCCCAGCCCCCGCCCGCCTGTCCGGGCAGGGGAAGGGTGGTCGCGCCGTGCGCGTTCTCCCCAGCAGAAAGACCGAGAGCGGGGAACCGAAGTGACCGTGTCAGACGTGGCCGAGAACGCGCCGGAGCTGGTGATCATCTCCGGCATGTCCGGAGCCGGCCGCTCCACCGCCGCGAAGTGCCTGGAGGACCTGGGCTGGTTCGTGGTGGACAACCTGCCACCGGCCCTGATCCCGACCATGGTCGACCTGGGCGCCCGCTCCCAGGGCAACGTCGCCCGGATCGGCGTGGTCGTGGACGTCCGGGGCCGCCAGTTCTTCGACGACCTGCTCACCTCCCTCGACGAGTTGGAGAAGCGCGGCGTCCGGCTCAGTGTGGTCTTCCTGGACTCCTCCGACGACGCGCTGGTCCGCCGCTTCGAGAGCGTGCGCCGCCCGCACCCGCTGCAGGCCGACGGCCGGATCGTCGACGGCATCGCCCAGGAGCGCGACCTGCTGCGCGACCTGCGCGGCGAGGCCGACCTGGTGATCGACACCTCCAACCTCAACGTGCACCAGCTGCGCGCCAAGCTGGACGCCCAGTTCGCCGACCACGACGAGCCCGAGCTGCGCGCCACCGTGATGTCCTTCGGCTTCAAGTACGGCCTGCCGGTCGACGCCGACCTGGTGGTGGACTGCCGCTTCCTGCCCAACCCGCACTGGGTGCCCGAGCTGCGCGCCCGTACCGGCACCGACGCGGACGTCGCCGACTACGTGTTCCAGCAGCCCGGCGCCAACGAGTTCCTGGACGGCTACGCCGATCTCCTGCGCATCATCACCGAGGGGTACCGCCGCGAGGGGAAGCGCTACATGACGCTTGCCGTAGGCTGCACCGGTGGCAAGCACCGCAGCGTCGCGATGTCCGAGCGCCTGACCAAGCGTCTCATCGCCGACGGAGTGGAGACGGTGCTCGTCCACCGTGACATGGGACGGGAGTGACCGCCGCCTCCTAGCCGGGCCGCCGGCGGGGCCGGCGGCCGCGGCGAGGAACGCGAGGTGAGTGTGGCGGGATATGTGCCCGGGCGGCAGCCGCAGAACAGGAGTGCCGACCGGGCGGGTGGCCCGGCCCGGCCGCCGGTCCCGAGCCGGCCGCGCAGCAGCCCCGCCCGGGCCAACCCGGCCCCCCGGATCACCGCGCTCGGCGGCGGCCAGGGCCTGTCCGCCTCGCTCTCCGCGCTGCGCCGGCTCACCAGCGACCTGACCGCCGTGGTCACCGTCGCCGACGACGGCGGCTCCAGCGGCCGGCTCCGCACCGAGTTGGGCGTGCTGCCCCCCGGCGACCTGCGCAAGGCGCTGGCCGCGCTGTGCGGGGACGACGACTGGGGGCGCACCTGGTCCGAGGTGATCCAGCAGCGCTTCACCGGCACCGGTGAGCTGGGCGGCCACGCGGTCGGCAACCTGCTGATCGTCGCGCTCTGGGAGAAGCTCGGCGACCCGGTGGCCGCCCTGGACTGGGTCGGCCGGCTGCTGAACGTCCAGGGTCGGGTGCTGCCGATGTCGGCGGTGCCGCTGGACATCGAGGCGACCGTGCGCGGCCACGACCCGGAGCGCCCCGGCGAGCTGTCGGCCGTCCGCGGCCAGGCCGACGTCGCGGTCACGCCCGGCACCGTGCAGTCGATCCGGCTGCTGCCGGACGGGCCGCCGGCCGTCCCGGAGGCGGTCACCGCCGTCCGGGAGGCGGACTGGGTGGTGCTCGGGCCCGGCTCCTGGTTCACCAGCGTGCTGCCGCACCTGCTGGTGCCGGAGCTGGCCAAGGCGCTCACCGAGACCCGCGCCCGCCGCCTGCTCACCCTGAACCTGGCCCCGCAGCCCGGCGAGACCGAGGGCTTCACCCCGCAGCGCCACCTGGAGGTCATCGCCGACCACGCCCCGGGCCTCGCGGTGGATGCGATCCTGGTGGACGAGCGGGCCGTCACCGGCGGCGCCTTCGGCCAGGCGGACCTGGCCGGTCTGGAGAAGGCCGCCGAGCGGATGGGCGCCGCCCTGGTCCTCGGCAGGGTGGCCCGCACCGACGGCACCCCGCGACACGACCCGGAGCTGTTGGCGGCCGCGTACGACCGGATTTTCCGGACACATGGAAGGATCGGGCCATGGCGATGACTCCAGCGGTGAAGGACGAGATCAGCCGGCTCCCGGTCACCAGGGCCTGCTGCCGCAAGGCGGAGGTGTCGGCGATCCTGCGGTTCGCGGGCGGGCTGCACATCGTGAGCGGCCGGATCGTGATCGAGGCGGAGCTGGACACCGGCGCGGCGGCGCGGCGGCTGCGCAAGGACCTGCTGGAGATCTTCGGACACTCCTCCGACCTCGTGGTGATGGCCCCCGGCGGACTGCGGCGCGGCAGCCGCTTCGTCGTCCGGGTGGTCAAGGACGGCGAACTGCTCGCGCGCCAGACCGGCCTCGTGGACGGCCGGGGCCGGCCGATCCGGGGGCTGCCCCCGGCGGTCGTCTCCGGGGCCACCTGCGACGCCGAGGCGGCCTGGCGCGGGGCCTTCCTGGCGCACGGCTCGCTCACCGAGCCGGGCCGCTCCTCCTCGCTGGAGATCACCTGCCCCGGTTCCGAGGCCGCCCTCGCCCTGGTCGGCGCGGCCCGTCGGCTCGGCATCCCGGCCAAGGCCCGCGAGGTGCGCGGCGTGGACCGGGTGGTGATCCGCGACGGCGACGCGATCGGCGCGCTGCTGACCCGGCTCGGCGCGCACGAGTCGGTGCTCGCCTGGGAGGAGCGCCGGATGCGGCGCGAGGTCCGGGCCACCGCCAACCGCCTGGCCAACTTCGACGACGCCAACCTGCGCCGCTCGGCCCGCGCCGCGGTGGCGGCCGGCGCCCGGGTGGCGCGGGCGCTGGAGATCCTCGGCGAGGAGGTGCCCGAGCACCTGGCCGCGGCCGGCCAGCTGAGGATGCAGCACAAGCAGGCCTCGCTGGAGGAGCTGGGCGCGCTCGCCGACCCGCCGCTGACCAAGGACGCGGTGGCCGGCCGGATCCGCCGCCTGCTGGCGATGGCCGACAAGCGGGCCTCCGAGCTCGGCCTGCCGAGCACCGAGGCCAACCTCACCGACGAGATGGCGATGAACTGACCGCACCAAGTGGCTGTTCCGCGGCCGGTGTCCGGATTCCGGGCACCGGCCGCCGCCGTGTCCGGACGGGATACCCGGACGCGCCCGGTGTGCGCAAATTGGTAGAGACCACTGACCGGGACCAACTGCCCTGACCGCCAAGGACGGTCGGCCTGATTTCGCGCCACGCCAGGTCGTCGCACGTGGCGCGATGTGCCCTCCCAGGCCTGGGAGGGGTAGGGTCATAGGCGGTCGGGGACTTCCCAAATCTCACCCCCGTCGGCTTAGCTCCGGCGTACCTAACGAGGAGATCGGTTCGTGACGATCCGGGTAGGCATCAACGGATTCGGCCGCATCGGCCGCAACTTCTTCCGCGCGGTCAAGGCGCAGGGCGCGGACATCGAGATCGTCGGTGTCAACGACCTCACTGACACGAAGACCCTGGCTCACCTGCTCAAGTACGACACCACCCTGGGCACCTTCCCGGGCGAGGTCTCGCACACCGAGGACAGCATCACCGTCGACGGCAAGACCTTCCAGGTCAGCGCCGAGCGTGACCCCGCCAACCTGCCGTGGGCCGCCCTGGGCGCCGACATCGTCGTCGAGTCCACCGGCATCTTCACCAAGGCCGAGGCCGCGAAGAAGCACCTCGCCGCCGGCGCGAAGAAGGTCATCATCTCGGCGCCCGCGAGCGACGAGGACGTCACCATCGTCCTGGGCGTCAACGAGGACAAGTACGACGCCGCCAACCACTCGATCATCTCCAACGCCTCCTGCACCACCAACTGCGTGGCGCCGATGGCCAAGGTGCTGCACGAGAACTTCGGCATCGTCAAGGGCCTGATGACGACCGTCCACGCGTTCACCAACGACCAGGTGACCCTGGACTTCCCGCACAAGGACCTGCGCCGCGCCCGTGCCGCGTCGCAGAACATCATCCCGACCTCGACCGGTGCCGCCAAGGCGACCGCCCTGGTCCTGCCGGAGCTGAAGGGCAAGCTGGACGGCACCTCGCTGCGCGTCCCGGTCCCGACCGGCTCCATCACCGACCTGGTCGTCACCCTGGAGCGCGAGGTGACCAAGGACGAGGTCAACGCCGCCTTCCAGAAGGCCTCGCAGGAGGGCCCGCTCAAGGGCATCCTGACCTACACCGAGGACCCGATCGTCTCCTCGGACATCGTCAACGACCCGGCCTCCTGCATCTTCGACTCCCAGCTCACCATGGTCCAGGGCAACCAGGTCAAGGTGCTCGGCTGGTACGACAACGAGTGGGGCTACTCGAACCGCCTCGTCAACCTGACCTCCCTCGTCGGCGGCCAGCTCTGACGCAGCGGGAGCTGACGTGATGTAGGGGCGAGGGCCCGGCTGGCGCACTGTGCCGACCGGGCCCTCGCTCTGCGCACCAGGACTTTCCCAGGCGGCCCCTGCGCCGTGCCGCCTCTGCGCATCAACCATCTCCCCAGGAGAGCCAATCCCCGTGAAGACCATCGAAGACCTCGACGTCGCCGGCAAGCGCGTGTTCGTCCGTGCCGACCTGAACGTCCCGCTG
The DNA here is from genome assembly GCF_042882025.1 of Kitasatospora sp. NPDC058243. Taxonomy (NCBI): domain Bacteria; kingdom Bacillati; phylum Actinomycetota; class Actinomycetes; order Kitasatosporales; family Streptomycetaceae; genus Kitasatospora; species Kitasatospora sp. NPDC058243. The sequence goes on along the minus strand of NZ_JBHVWW010000007.1, from coordinate 177,709 downwards.
GACGGCACCACGATCACCGACGACGGCCGGATCCGCGCCGTCGCCCCGACCATCGCCAAGCTCGTCGAGCGCGGCGCCCGGGTCGTCGTCGCCTCCCACCTCGGCCGCCCGAAGGGTGCGCCGGACCCGACGTTCTCGCTGGCCCCGGCGGCCGTGCGCCTCGGCGAGATCCTCGGCAAGAACGTCGCCTTCGCCACCGACACCGTGGGCGAGAGCGCCGCGTCCACCGTGGCCGCGCTGGGCGACGGCGAGGTCGCGCTGCTGGAGAACCTGCGCTTCAACGCCGGCGAGACCAGCAAGGACGACGCCGAGCGCAAGGCCTTCGCCGAGCAGCTGGCCGCCCTCGCGGACCTGTACGTCGGCGACGGCTTCGGCGCCGTGCACCGCAAGCACGCCTCGGTCTACGACCTGCCCGGCCTGCTGCCGCACGCGGCCGGCGACCTGATCGCCACCGAGGTCGGTGTGCTCAAGAAGCTCACCGAGGAGGTCGCGCGTCCGTACGTGGTCGTGCTCGGCGGCGCCAAGGTCTCCGACAAGCTCGGCGTGATCGACAACCTGCTGAAGAAGGCCGACCGGATCCTGATCGGCGGCGGCATGGCGTACACCTTCCTCAAGGCCAAGGGCCACGAGGTCGGCATCTCGCTGCTGCAGGAGGACCAGATCCCGGTCGTCCTGGACTACCTGAAGCGCGCCGAGGCGACGGGCGTCGAGTTCGTCCTGCCGGTGGACGTCCTGGTGTCGGCGGAGTTCCCCGACCTCAAGACCAAGGCCCCGGCCAACCCCTCGCTCGTCGCCGCGGACGCGATCCCGGCCGACCAGGAGGGCCTGGACATCGGCCCGAAGACCCGCGAGCTGTACGCGGCGAAGCTGGCCGACGCGGGCACCGTGTTCTGGAACGGCCCGATGGGTGTCTTCGAGCACCCGGACTACGCGAACGGCACCAAGGCCGTGGCCCAGGCGCTGCTCGACAGCGACGCGTTCACCGTGGTCGGCGGCGGCGACTCCGCCGCGGCCGTCCGCATCCTGGGCTTCGACGAGAACGCATTCGGACACATCTCGACCGGCGGTGGCGCCAGCCTCGAGTACCTGGAGGGCAAGACCCTCCCCGGTCTCGCCGCCCTGGAAGGCTGAAAGCAATGACTGAGCGTCTCCCGCTGATGGCGGGCAACTGGAAGATGAACCTCAACCACCTTGAGGCCATCCAGCACACCCAGAAGCTGGCCTTCGCGCTGGCCGACAAGGACTACGCGGCCGTCGAGGTCGCCGTCCTGGTGCCGTTCACCGACCTGCGTTCGGTGCAGACCCTGGTCGACGGCGACAAGCTGAAGATCAAGTACGGCTCGCAGGACATCTCGCAGCACGACTCCGGTGCCTACACCGGCGAGGTCTCCGGCCCGATGCTGGCCAAGCTGAAGTGCACCTTCGCGGTGATCGGCCACTCGGAGCGCCGCCAGTACCACGGTGAGGACGAGGCGATCGTCAACGCCAAGGTCAAGGCCGCCTACCGGGCCGGGATCACCCCGATCCTGTGCATCGGCGAGCCGCTGGACGTCCGCAAGGCCGGCACCCACGTCGAGCACACCCTCGCCCAGCTGGACGGCGCCCTGGCGGACATCCCGGCCCACCAGGCCGAGTCCATCGTGGTCGCCTACGAGCCGGTCTGGGCGATCGGCACCGGCGAGGTGGCCACCCCGGAGGACGCGCAGGAGGTCTGCGCCGCCATCCGCAGGCGGATCGCCGAGCTGTACGACGCCGAGCTGGCCGACAAGGTCCGCGTGCTGTACGGCGGTTCGGTGAAGTCGTCGAGCGCGGCCGGCCTGATGGCCAAGCCCGACATCGACGGCGGCCTGATCGGCGGTGCCTCGCTGGACGCCGACGAGTTCGTCAAGATCGTGCGCTACCGTGAGCAGGCAGTAGGCTAACGCCGCTGCAGCAACGTAGGCTTTGGGGCCGGACCGCCGTCAGCGGTCCGGCCCCGTCGCCGAAGATACGAGAGAGTTGGTCCCGTCGTGGTTCTCGGGTTCTCGATTGCCCTGATCATCTTCAGTCTGCTGATGATCCTGCTGGTGCTGCTGCACAAGGGGAAGGGCGGCGGCCTGTCGGACATGTTCGGTGGCGGCGCGATGTCCACCGGCGGCGGCTCGGCGGTGGCCGAGCGCAACCTGGACCGCATCACGATCGTGGTCGGTCTCGCCTGGTTCGCCTGCATCATCGTGCTGGGCCTGGTGCTGAAGTACAAGAGCTGACGTAACCCTGACGCCCCGTCGCCCGAGCGCCTATCCTGGGACGGTCGGGGGCGGAGGCGATGGCGGTGGACGCTTAACTCCTGCTTACACTAGGACGACTTTCGCCACCGACGCGCACCGCGGAGGGTCGGCGCACCAGCACGCAGGGAGTCAGACCGTGGCAAGTGGCAACGCCATCCGTGGCAGCAGGGTCGGAGCGGGCCCGATGGGCGAGGCGGAGCGCGGCGAGTCCGCCCCGCGCAACCGGATCACCTTCTGGTGTGCCAACAAGCACGAGACCCGGCCGAGCTTCGCCGCCGAGGCCGTCATCCCGGACACCTGGGACTGCCCGCGGTGCGGATTCCCCGCCGGTCAGGACGAGCACAACCCGCCCGCGCCCTCGCGCAACGAGCCGTACAAGACCCACCTCGCCTACGTCCGCGAGCGGCGCACCGACGCCGACGGCGAGGCGATCCTCGCCGAGGCGCTGGCCAAGCTGCGCGGCGAGATCTGACCCGGACGACAGACAGCGAAGGGCGCCACCGTCGAGGACGGTGGCGCCCTTGTGCGTTGCCGGGCCCGTTACGCCGAGGCCGGCGGGTACAGCTGGGGCGGGATCTGCTCCGCCGCGGCCCGGTCCAGCAGCCACAGGGTGCGGCTACGGCCGTACGCGCCGGAGGCGGGCGCCTGGAGCTCGCCGGGGCCGGACAGGGCCATCGCGACCGCGCCCGCCTTGTCCGCGCCGGCTGCCAGCAGCCAGACCTCGCGGGCCGCCCGGATCGCCGGGAGGGTGAGCGAGACCCGGGTCGGCGGGGGCTTGGGGGCCCCGCGCACGCCGATCACGGTCAGCTCCGTCTCCCGCACGCCCGGGTGCTCGGGGAAGAGCGAGGCGACGTGGGTGTCCGGGCCGACGCCGAGCAGCAGCACGTCGAAGGCCGGGACGCCGAGCCGGTCGCCCGGGCCGGACGCCTTCGCCAGCTCCTCCGCGTAGCGGGCGGCGGCGGCCTCCACGTCGGAGCCGTCCGCACCGTCCGAGGCGGGCATCTCGTGCACCCGCGCCGGGTCGAGCGGGACGGAGTCCAGCAGTTCGGCGCGGGCCTGGACGGCGTTGCGGTCCGGGTCCCCGGCGGGGACGAAGCGCTCGTCGCCCCACCAGAGGTCCAGCCGCGCCCAGTCGACCGCGTCGCGCGCCGGGGAGGCGGCGATCGCGGCCAGCAGGGCGTTGCCGTTGCGCCCGCCGGTGAGCACCACCGAGGCGGTGCCGCGGGCGGCCTGGGCGTCCACGATCCGGGTGATCAGCCGGGCCGCGGCCGCCTGGGCCATCAGCTCCTTGTCCCGGTGGACGACCAGCTGCGGGGTCGCGTTGGTCATGCGCTCCCCTTGGCGGCGCGCTTGGCGGGCTTCTTGGCGGGAGCCTTCTCGGCGTCCTCGGGCACGTCCTCGGACGAGGCCTCGGACGCGACCTTGGCGGTCACCCGGGCGGGGTTGGCCACCGCGGCCTCGGCGACCGCCGCGCGGGCGACCCGCTCGGCCGCCGCCGTCTCGGCGGTGTCCGGCTCGCGCAGCCGGTCGACGGGCGTGCGCACGGCCGTCGCGTAGATGTCGTCCGGGTCGAGCCGGCGCAGCTCCTCGGCGATCAGCTCCGAGGTCTCGCGCCGCTTGAGCGCCACCTGGCGGTCCGGGGAGCCGGCCATGGAGAGCGTGCCCATCAGGCCGTCCGGGCGGTCCAGGGTGATGTCGCCGTCCTTGGTGCGCAGGTGCACCGCGGTGATGCCGGGGCCGCCGGTGACGACCCGCTCGACCGGCACGTGCAGCCGGTTGTGCAGCCAGAGGCCGAGCAGTTCGACGCTGGGGTTGTAGGACTCGCCCTCGACCACCGCGGAGGTGATCGTGACCGGCCGCTGGTCCAGCGCGGCGGCCAGCATCGAGCGCCAGCCGGTGATCCGGGTCCAGGCCAGGTCGGTGTCGCCCGGGGTGTAGCTCTGGGCCCGCTGGGCGAGCTGGCCGACCGGGGACTCGGCGGTGACGGCGTCGGTGATCCGGCGCTGGGCGAGCGCGCCCAGCGGGTCCTGCGCCGGGTGCAGCGGCGCGTTGTCGGGCCACCAGACGACGACCGGGGCGTCCGGGAGCAGCAGTGGCAGGACCACCGACTGGGCGTGCGCGGCGAGTTCGCCGTGCATGCGCAGGATGACCGTCTCTCCCGAGCCGGCATCGGTGCCGACCAGGATCTCGGCGTCCAGCCGGGTCTCGGCGCGGGCCCGGGGCGAGCGCCCGGCGCGCTTGATCACCGCGAGGGTGCGCGAGGGGTGCTCGCGGGAGGCGTCGTTGGCGGCCTTGAGGGCGTCGTACGCGCTGCCCTCGTCGGTCACGATCACCAGGGTGAGCACCATGCCGGCGGCGGTGGAGCCACTGGCCCGGCGCGCCTCCATCAGCGCGGCGTTGATCTTGCTGGACGTCGTGTTGGTGAGGTCGATCTTCATGGCCGGCGCCAGCTCCTGCCGTCTCGTGCGAGCATCTCGTCCGCCTCGGCCGGGCCCCAGGTCCCCGCGGAGTACTGGGCGGGCTTGCCGTGGGTGTCCCAGTACTTCTCGATCGGGTCGAGGATCTGCCAGGAGAGCTCGACCTCCTGGTGACGCGGGAACAGGTTGGCGTCGCCGAGCAGCACATCGAGGATGAGCCGCTCGTACGCCTCCGGGCTGGACTCGGTGAAGGACTCGCCGTAGGCGAAGTCCATCGTGACGTCCCGGACCTCGAAGGAGGTGCCCGGCACCTTGGAGCCGAACCGCACCGTCACGCCCTCGTCCGGCTGGACCCGGATGACCAGGGCGTTCTGCCCCAGCTCCTCGGTCGCGTAGGAGTCGAACGGCAGGTACGGGGCGCGCTGGAAGACCACCGCGATCTCGGTGACCCGGCGGCCCAGCCGCTTGCCGGTGCGCAGGTAGAACGGGACGCCCGCCCAGCGGCGGTTGTTGATCTCCAGCTTGATCGCCGCGTAGGTGTCGGTCTTGGAGTCCGGGTCGATGCCGTCCTCGTCCAGGTAGCCGACCACCTCCTCGCCGCCCTGCCAGCCGGCCGCGTACTGGCCGCGCACGGTGTGCCGGCCGAGGTCGGCCGGGAGCTTGACGGCGCTGAGCACCTTGAGCTTCTCGGCGACCAGCGCCTTCGGGTGGAACGACGCCGGCTCCTCGATGGCGGTGAGCGCCATCAGCTGGAGCAGGTGGTTCTGGATGACGTCGCGGGCGGAGCCGATGCCGTCGTAGTAGCCGGCCCGGCCGCCGATGCCGATGTCCTCGGCCATGGTGATCTGCACGTGGTCGACGTACGACCGGTTCCAGATCGGCTCGAACATCTGGTTGGCGAAGCGCAGCGCCAGGATGTTCTGGACCGTCTCCTTGCCCAGGTAGTGGTCGATCCGGAAGACCTCGTCCCGGGGGAAGACCTCGTGGACGATCCGGTTCAGCTCCTGGGCGCTCTCCAGGTCGTGGCCGAAGGGCTTCTCGATGACCGCGCGGCGCCACGAGCCCTGCGGGGGGTCGGCCAGGCCGTGCTTCTTGAGCTGCTGGACGACGGTCGGGAAGAACTTCGGCGGGACGGACAGGTAGAAGGCGAAGTTGCCGCCGGTGCCCTGCGCCTTGTCCAGCTCGACGATGGTCTCGCGGAGCTTGTCGAAGGCGTCGTCGTCGTCGAAGGTGCCGTGGACGAAGCGCATGCCCTTGGCGAGCTGCTGCCAGACCTCCTCCCGGAACGGGGTGCGGGCGTGCTCCTTGACCGCGTCGTGGACCTCCTTGGCGAAGTCCTCGTCGTCCCACTCGCGCCGGGCGAAGCCGACGAGAGAGAAGCCCGGCGGCAGCAGACCGCGGTTGGCCAGGTCGTAGATGGCCGGCATGAGCTTCTTGCGGGACAGGTCGCCGGTGACTCCGAAGATGACCAGACCGGACGGCCCCGCGATGCGCGGGAGCCGTCGGTCGGCCGGGTCACGAAGCGGGTTGACGGGGGCCGGCGGGAGATCGTCCGCGTCCGACTCCGAGGTCAACTCGGGGAAATCAGTGCTCACTTGTTGGGCTCCGCTTTCGTGCGCTGGCTGTGTGAGCGAACGGTCACTTCTCGCCGGCGAAGGAGGCGAGCGAGGCGGTGACGGTGTCGAGCAGCTCGTTCCAGGACTGCTCGAACTTCTCCACGCCCTCGTCCTCCAGCACCTGGACCACGTCGTCGTAGTCCACGCCGGCGGCGGCGATGGCGTCCATCACGGCCTTGGCGTCGGCGTAGTTGGGGACGATGGTGCCGCCGGTGACCACACCGTGGTCGGCGGTGGCCTCCAGGGTGGCCTCGGGCATGGTGTTGACCGTGCCGGGGGCGACCAGCTCGGTGACGTACAGGGTGTCCGGCAGGGCCGGGTCCTTGACACCGGTGGAGGCCCACAGCGGGCGCTGCGGCTTGGCGCCGGCGGCCTCCAGCGAACGCCAGCGGGCGCTGCCGGCGGACTTGCCGTCGACCGAGCCGAAGACCTCCTCGTACGCCTGGTAGGCGAGGCGGGCGTTGGCCAGGGCGGCCTTGGAACGCAGGTCCCGGGCGTCGCCGCCGATCTTCTCCAGGCGCTTGTCGATCTCGGTGTCCACGCGGGAGACGAAGAAGGAGGCGACCGACTCGATCTGGGAGAGGTCCAGGCCCTTGGCCTTGGCGGCCTCCAGGCCGGTCAGGTAGGCGTCGATGACGGCCTTGTAGCGCTCCAGCGAGAAGATCAGCGTGACGTTGACGCTGATGCCCCGGCCGATCACCTCGGCGATCGCGGGCAGGCCGGCCTTGGTGGCGGGGATCTTGATGAAGACGTTCGGGCGGTCGACCAGCCACCACAGCTGCTTGGCCTCGGCCACGGTGGCCGCGGTCTCGTGCGCCAGGCGCGGGTCGACCTCGATGGACACCCGGCCGTCGCGGCCGTTGGAGGCGTCGTAGACCGGGCGCAGCACGTCGGCCGCGTCACGCACGTCCGAGGTGGTGATCATGCGGACGGCCTCGTCGGTGGTGACCTTGCGGACGGCGAGGTCGCGCAGCTGGCCGTCGTAGGAGTCGTCGCCGCCGCCGATGGCCTTCTGGAAGATGGTCGGGTTGGTGGTCACACCCACCACGTGCTTGTTCTGCACCAGCTCGGCGAGGTTGCCGGTGTTCAGCCGCTTGCGGCTGAGGTCGTCCAGCCAGATCGCCACGCCTTCGTCGCTGAGGCGCTTCAGTGCGTCAGTCATGGTGCTTCAGTCCTTTTTTCTTCTGCTTCGTGGGGTAGTCAGAGGGGGCCGGGCGCCCGCGTGCGGGCGGGCGCACGGCCCAAGGGGGCGTCAGCGGTTGACGGCCTCAAGGGAACGGAGGGCGTTGTGGGCCTCGGCCACCACGCGCTCGGCGGTCAGGCCGAACTCCTCGAAGAGCACCTTGTAGTCGGCGGAGGCGCCGAAGTGCTCCAGCGAGACGATCCGGCCGTGGTCGCCGACCAGCTCGCGCCAGCCCTGGCCGATGCCGGCCTCGACCGACACCCGGGCCTTGACCGACGGCGGCAGCACACTGTCACGGTAGGCCTGGTCCTGCTCCTGGAACCACTCGAAGGACGGCACCGAGACCACCCGGGTGGCGATGCCCTCGGCCTCCAGCACCTCGCGGGCCTTGACGGCCAGCTGGACCTCGGAGCCGGTGCCCAGCAGGATCACCTGCGGGTCGCCGCTGGAGGCCTCGGCCAGGATGTAGCCGCCCTTCGCGGTGCCCTCGGCGGAGCCGAAGACCTCGCGGTCGAAGGTCGGGACGTTCTGGCGGGTGAGCGCCAGGCCGACCGGGCCCGGGTGGGTGGTCTGGCGCTCGATCACGGTGCGCCAGGCGACGGCCGTCTCGTTGGCGTCGGCCGGGCGGACCATGGACAGGCCCGGGATGGCGCGCAGCGAGGCCATGTGCTCGACCGGCTGGTGGGTCGGGCCGTCCTCGCCGAGGCCGATCGAGTCGTGCGTCCAGACGTAGGTGACCGGCAGCTTCATCAGCGCGGCCAGGCGCACGGCCGGGCGCATGTAGTCGGCGAAGACCAGGAAGGTGCCGCCGTACACGCGGGTCTTGCCGTGCAGCGCGATGCCGTTCATGGTCGAGCCCATGGCGTGCTCGCGGATGCCGAAGTGGATCGTCCGGCCGTACGGGCTGGCGCTCTTCAGCGGGTTGCCCTCGGGGAGGAACGAGCTGTCCTCGTCGATCGTGGTGAGGTTGGACTCGGCGAGGTCGGCCGAGCCGCCCCACAGCTCCGGGATGACCGCGCCGAGCGCCTTGAGGGTCTCGCCGGAGGCCTTGCGGGTGGCGACGTCCTTGCCGGCCGGGAAGACCGGGACGGTCTTCTTCCAGCCCTCGGGCAGTTCGCCGGCCTGGATGCGGTCGAACTCGGCGGCGCGCTGCGGGTCGGCGGCGCGCCAGGCCTCCAGGGACTGCTCCCACTCGGCGTGGGCGGCCTTGCCGCGCTTGATGACCTCGCGGGCGTGCTCGATCACCTTGTCGGAGACCTCGAAGGTCTTCTCCGGGTCGAAGCCCAGGACCTTCTTGGTGGCGGCGATCTCGGCGGCGCCGAGCGCGGAGCCGTGCGCCTTGGCGGTGTTCTGGGCGTCCGGGGCCGGCCAGGCGATGATCGTGCGCATCGCGATGATCGACGGACGGGTGGTCTCGGCCTTGGCCGCGGCCAGCGCGTCGGCCAGGACGGCCACGTCGATGTCGCCGTTGGCCTTCGGGGCGACCCGCTGGACGTGCCAGCCGTACGCCTCGTAGCGCTTGAGGACGTCCTCGGAGAAGGCGGTCTCGGTGTCGCCCTCGATCGAGATGTGGTTGTCGTCGTACAGGGCGACCAGGTTGCCCAGCTTCTGGTGGCCGGCCAGCGAGGAGGCCTCGGCGGAGATGCCCTCCTCCAGGTCGCCGTCCGAGACGATGGCCCAGATGGTGTGGTCGAAGGGGGACTCGCCGGCGGCGGCGTCCGGGTCGAACAGGCCGCGCTCGTAGCGGGCGGCCATCGCCATGCCCACCGCGTTGGCGATGCCCTGGCCGAGCGGGCCGGTGGTGGTCTCCACGCCCGCGGTGTGGCCGTGCTCCGGGTGGCCCGGGGTGCGGCTGCCCGCGACGCGGAAGGCCTTGAGGTCGTCCAGCTCCAGGCCGTAGCCCGACAGGTACAGCTGGGTGTAGAGGGTCAGGCTCGTGTGCCCGGGGGACAGCACGAACCGGTCGCGGCCGACCCACGAGGGGTCGGTCGGGTCGTGGCGCAGGAAACGCTGGAAGATCAGGTACGCCGCGGGGGCCAGCGACATGGCCGTCCCGGGGTGTCCGTTGCCGACCTTCTGGACGGCGTCCATGGCCAGGACCCGCGCTGTGTCAACCGTGCGCTCATCCAGTTCGGACCACTCGAATGCGTTCGTCGGCGTCGTGCTCACCCTGTCTCAGGGCTCCTTCCGTTGTGAAGAGTGACCCCGTGAAAGGGGACCGGGTCGGCCACGGCGCTGTGGTCTCGACGCTGGGTGGTGCCGGTCACGGAGGGTAGATCCCGCTTCTGCGTGCGAGCCTACCGTCCGGCCCGGGGCTCACCCTCCGTGCTGGGACAACCAGGAAATCCGTATGGTGATTCCCACCAGGGCGGCCTGCCTGATTTTGTCCCAGACTCTCCTGTTTTACGGCACCCTGCCGCCCCGGTGGTCAGGACGGGTTGCGGCGGCGCGCCGGAACGGCTTCGTGGCTTCACCCAGTCGGTTCACCCGGGGGTGTGCCATCGGCCTCGCCGGGGGACCCCGGAGCCGGATGGGATATATGGAGCGTCTAAGGTGGCGTGGTACGCGCAGAGCGGACGATTTGGGACCCTTCGTTCCTGTGGACGCCTGCGAGGATTCATCTTCAGTTGGGGTGTTAGTGACCGCCGTCGAAACCCGTCCCGCCGGGGTCACCGGGGCGACTCCTGCGCACCGGCCCATCGGGGCCCGTGTCGGCGCCTTCGTCGCACTGACCAAGCCACGGATCATCGAACTGCTGCTGATGAGCACGGTGCCGGTGATGTTCCTCGCCCAACAGGGCGTCCCGAACATGCTGCTGGTGCTGAAGGTCGTGGTCGGCGGCTACCTCTCGGCGGGCGGCGCCAACGCCCTCAACATGTACATCGACCGCGACATCGACGCGGTGATGACCCGCACCGAGCGCCGGCCGATCGTCACCGGGATGGTGTCGCCGCGCGAGGCGCTGGTGTTCGGCATCGTCCTCGCGATCGTCTCGACCCTGCTGCTGGGCTTCGGCGTCAACTGGCTCTCCTCCGGACTGGCGCTCGGCGCGCTGCTGTTCTACGTGTTCGTCTACACGCTGGGGCTCAAGCGGCGCACCTCGCAGAACATCGTCTGGGGCGGCATCGCCGGCTGCATGCCGGTGCTGATCGGCTGGTCCTCCGTCACCAACTCGCTGTCCTGGGCGGCGGTCGCGCTGTTCCTGGTGGTGTTCTTCTGGACGCCGCCGCACACCTGGGTGCTCTCGATGAAGGTGCGCGAGGACTACGAGCGGGCCGGCGTGCCGATGCTGCCGGTGGTCAAGGGCAACGTCGCCGTCGGCAAGCAGGTCGTCGCCTACTCCTGGGTGATGGTGGCGACCTCGCTGGCAGTGTGGCCGCTGGGGCACATGAGCTGGCTGTACCCCGTCACCGCGGTGCTGCTCGGCGGGTTCTGGCTGCGCGAGGCGCACGCGCTGTACGGCCGGGCCAAGGCCGGGGTGGTGGGCGCGAAGCTGAAGGAGATGCGGCTGTTCCACTGGTCGATCACCTACCTGTCGCTGCTGTTCGTGGTGTGCGCGATCGACCCGTTCGTGAAGTAAGGCCTGTCCGACGTCGAAGAGCCCCGGTCCGGTGGACCGGGGCTCTTCGCGTTCTCACCGCGCCGGCAGCTCGGACGGGCCGACGTGGTCGTCCAGCCAGTCCCGGAGCGGCTGGGAGGCGCGCAGGAAGGCGGTGATCCGGGTGTGGGCGCCGCGGGTGCCGAGCCACTTCTCGGGCGCCCACTCCTGCCAGGCGACCAGGCCCTTGTGGCGCAGCAGCTCGATCCTCGGGTGGTCCTTGGGGAAGCCGCGCGGAGCGGTCTTGAGGGAGTCCCGGCCGTGCACCCGGGGGCCGTCCTGCTCCACCGCGGCAATCACCCGCTCCAGCTCGGCGCCGCTGACGTCCTCGGCGACGGCGGCGCGGTAGCGGTCCAACTGGTCGGGGGCGAGCTGGTACATCCCGTTGCCGCAGGCCAGGCCGTCGGCGGAGAGCTGGACGTAGCCGCCGGTCTCCAGGTGGGCGCCGATGTGTGTCTTGTACGGAGACTTGTCGGCGCTGAACCGGACGTCGCGGTTGGGGCGGAAGATCTTCCCGGGCCCGAACTCCGGCTCCAGCTCGGCGAGCAGCAGCTCCATCGGGGTCCGCACGTCGTCGTCGTACTGCTCCTTGTGGGCCTGCCAGAAGGTCTTGGAATTGTCGGCTTCGAGGTGCTCGTAGAAGTCGAGCGCCTCGGCCGGCCAGCCGGAGAAGGTCACGCCTCCAGTATGTGGCCCGGTGCACAGGGTGCTCCCGTCGCCAGCCCGACTACCGGTGGGTAGCATGCGGGCATGAGCAGCGCAGAGACCGCCACCGCCGCCGCGCCGGACGCCCGTACCGAGCGCCGCGCCAAGCGCATCGCCAAGCACCTCAGCAGCTTCGCCCGCCAACACGGAGGCGGCGCCGACGCGGTCGTCGAGTACGTCGGCGCCGTGGCCACCCGGATCGTGGTGGTCGGCGCGGACGGCGCCTGGGGCGACCAGGTGGCCCCGAGCTACGCCGTCGGCCGCCGCGCCGCCGAACTGGCCGGGCTGACCCTGCACGACGACTTCGAGGGCGAGCTGGCCCTCAAGGTGAAGACCGGCCCGTACGAGTGGAAGCGGATGGCCGGCATCCAGCTCGGCGGCTGATCACTTCGGCGCCCACGGCAACGGCCCGGTCCCCCTTCGAGGGGGGCCGGGCCGTTGCCGTCGTTGGCGGCCCGAGTTGATACGGCGATGGCGCGAGACTGCGTTGAGGAACTTCGATCGCTCGGGGTTTCGGCCCGGAAACAGAGGACGGTGTGACGGTGGCGGTTCGGCTGTTGGACGGCGAGCAGGCGGTCGAGCTGGAGGGCCGGTTGAAGGAGGTGTTCTCGGAGGCGTTCGCGGAAGCCCCCTACGGCGAGGGGCCGACCGATGTGGGGCGGGCGTTTCGCCGGTTCCGCCCGCAGGCGCGTCGGCGGGGGTTCCGGGCGGCCATCGCCTTCGACGGCGACACCGTTGTCGGGATGGCGTACGGCTACCCGCTGTCGGCGAACACCGGATGGTGGGACACCCTGATCGATCCCGTGCCCGAGGATCTCAGGTATGAGGACGGACAGCGCACGTTCGGTCTCTTCGAGCTGGCGGTCCGACCCCGGTGGCGCCGCCAGGGCGTCGCCACCCGCATGCATCGCGCCCTCATCGAAGGCATCGACAGCGCCCGGGTGATGCTGAACACCCGGCCGGAGGCGACTGCGGCCCAGGCGTCCTACCGAGCGTGGGGCTACAGGCGCGTCGGGTCGGCGATCCCGTGGGACGGCGCGGCTCGGCACGACGTGATGGTCCTCGATCCGATCCACCCGGTGGTGCGAGCGTGACGCCACTCCACTCGGTGTCCGTCGCGGGCGGGGGGACACGTCGCCGAGTGTCCGGAGCCATGACGGGCGGCGGTTGTTGTGACACGTCGAAGGCCCCCATCCGAGGATGGGGGCCTTCGACGATGCTCAGACGGTGGCAGCCTGTGGGGTCTGTGCGGGCAGCTGGTCGGGGGCCGCTTCTACCTCGCGTACGCGCAGGGCGAGGGGGATGCGGAGGGCGGCGATCCAGGTGAGGGTGGCGCCGAGCATGTGGAGGCCGACCATCAGCTCGGGGGCGTCGGTGAAGTACTGGATGAAGCCGAGGACGCCCTGGAGGAGCAGGACCGCCAGCAGTTCCCTGGTGCGGGCCTTCGCCGCCGGCGGGGCCTTGATGGCGGCGAAGACGAAGATCATCGCGATGGTCAGGCCGACCGAGACGAACGCGAGGTCGGCGTGGAACTGGGCCAGCCTGTCGTAGTCGATCGGGATCCGGGGGACGATCTTGTTGTCTTTCGGCGTGCCCGGGTGGTGGCCGGCGCCGGTGACCAGGGTGCCGGCTGCGACCAGCAGGCCGACGGCCAGGACCAGCACGTAGGAGAGCTGGTGGATCGGGCGGGCCACGGCGAGCTTCGGGGCTCCGTCGCCCTCCTTCGACCGCTCCCACATCAGCAGGGCAACCCAGACCAGCGCCATCGCGGCGATCATGTGCAGCGCGACGGTGTAGGGGTTCAGGCCGGTCAGCACGGTGATGCCGCCGAGCACGGCGTTGCTCATCACCAGCCAGAACTGCGCCCAGCCGAGCTTGGTCATGCTGTGCCGCCAGGGGCGGTGGCAGCGGGCGGCCAGGATGGCCCAGCCGACGGCGGCGCTCAGTACGTAGGTGAGCATCCGGTTGGTGAACTCGACGACGCCGTGGAAGCCCATCTCGGCGGTCGGGGTCAGGCTGTCGGCGGTGCAGCGGGGCCACGTCGTACAGCCGAGGCCGGAGGCGGTGAGGCGGACGGCGCCGCCGGTGACGACGATCACCACGCTCATCACCAGCGCGGCGAACGCAGCGCGCCGGACCATCACGGCGGACGGCTGCCAGCGGTCGGCGAGCAGGGAGAAGGGATTAGGCACGGGGCCAATCGTAGGCGGCCTTACAGGGGATCTTGGGGCGGGGCGCGAGCGTGACCCGGGCGCGGGGGTTACCCGGGGTCGGGTGGGTGCAAAACGGACTCTTCGGTCAAGGCGGTCATTGGTCTTGACCAATCACCTGCGAGGCCGAAAGAGTGCGGATTGGTCCATACCTTTTTTCGGACCTCTCCCACTCCTCCCGCACAAGCGGAGACCTGCACATGCGCATACCCACGTCCGCCGCCGCGCTCGCAGTCGGCGGCTCGCTCGCACTGGCCGGCCTGATCGCCCCCGCCGCCGCCCACGCCGCCGACCCCGGCCAGGAGTGCCGCAGCCTCGGGGTCGCCAACCTCTACGGCGAGTTCATCGAGGGCGACGACACCCACACCCCCGACGCCGAGGGCGCCGTCGCGGTGGGCGGCAACGCCGACTTCACCGGCGGCTTCTCGGTCGGCCAGGAGCTGACCCCCGCCGAGGTCGACGCCCTGCCCGGCAAGAACGCGCTGGTGGTCGCCGGCCGCATCACCGGCCACAACACCCAGGTGATGAAGGGCAGCGGCGTCTACGGCTCCAAGGCCGACGGCGCCGTCGTCCAGGCCCACCAGGGCGCCATCGCCCAGGGCGCCTCCCCGATCGACTTCAAGGCCGAGTTCGCCAAGCTGCGCGCCGCCTCCACCGCGCTGGCCGCCGCGCCGCAGACCGCCGGCGCCACCGTCCAGGCCGACGGCGCCAAGCTCACGTTCACCGGCGGCGACGCGAAGTACAACAGCTTCACCGTCGACGCCGCGAAGCTCCAGGGCGCCAAGGACGTCTTCCTCAAGGTGCCGGCCGGCTCCGTCACCGTGGTCACCGTGACCGGCGGCTCGTACGACATGGCGGCCGCCGGGACCACCGGCTTCCACCTGTGGGACGAGGCCAAGGCGTCCTTCGTCCTGGACGACAAGCTGCAGAGCGCGGCCGGCGGGGCGATCCGCGCCAAGCTGCTGTGGAACTTCCCCACCGCGACCAAGGTGGTCAAGAGCAGCAAGGCCGCCTGGGCCGGCACCGTGCTGGCGCCCAACGCCGCCTTCGACCTCGGCAGCGGCGGCCCGGTCAACGGCTCGGTCATCGCAGCCTCGCTGACCGGCAAGGGCGGCGCGGAGACGCACCACTACCCGTTCGCCGGCTGCCTGCCCGGTGTCGTCGTCCCGACGCCGTCCACTACACCCACCACGCCCACCGTGCCGCCGGTGGTGCCGAGCGGGACGCCGTCGGCCTCCACCACGCCCGGGACGCCCGGCACCTCGGCCACCCCCGGGACCTCGGCGAGCCCCTCGGCCACGCCCTCCGCCCCGGTGAGCGGCAAGCCGAGCGCGGGTGCCTCGGCCAGCCCGTCGGCCACCGCCTCGGCGGGTGTGCCGGCCGCCTCGGCCTCGGCCTCGGCGAGCCCGTCCGCCCAGGCGAACGCGGGCGGCAACCTCGCGCACACCGGCTCCGGGCCCGTCGTGCCGCTGGCGATCGCCGGCGCGGTGGTGCTCGCGGCCGGTGGCGCGATCGTGGTCGTCACCCGGCGTCGGGCGGCCAAGAAGGCCTGATGGTTTCGCCGGTCGACCGGTGCTGTGCCCTCGGTGATTGAACCTGATCACCGGGGGCGCACGTATTTCAGTCAGGTGACGAAGTTCATTCAAGTTTGCCGAATCCGCGTTCCGCGAGGTGGCAGCTGTGATGGGCTGGTCATACACATCAGACGACGGACCAACAGACGAAATTCGGTCGTACGGCGGGGTGTGGAGAGGTGCGGGAGTGCCGGTAGAGTCCCCCGGACAGTCGTAGCGGGCCACCGCGAAACCTTCAACACGCCTGCTGCGCAAGACCGTTCTGAGGGGAACAGCGTAAATGGCGCGACAGCAGCGGCACATGCGGATCGGCGCGGCGGCACTCGCCGGGACGGCGGCGGCCGGAATTCTCCTGCCTCTGGCGCTGGCAACCAACGCCTCGGCGCACGTGCCGAGTTGGTCGGTGACCTGCGACAAGATCGTGATCGATCTGATCAACTACAGCCCCAAGCCCGACGTGAAGAACACCGTCAGCCTCACCATCGACGGCGAGAAGGTCCTGGACACCAAGGCCTTCCCCGCGGAGTTCCACGGCACCTTCCCGGTGAAGGACCACACAGCCCCCGTCAAGGCGAACCTCGTGGTGAACACGACGGAGACCCCCAACGAAAAGGGCTGGAACATCAACGAGACCAAGACGATCGAGCCGTGCCACACGCCGACTCCGACGCCGACTCCCACCCCCACGCCCACCAAGACCCCGACCCCGACACCCACCCCGACGCCGTCGCAGACCACGACTCCGACGCCGACTCCCACGCCGACGCCCACCAAGACCCCGACCCCGTCGGCCTCGCCCACCGCGAGCAAGACCGCGACCCCGACCCCGACTGCGACCCCGGTCCCGACGCCCACCACCAGTGGTCCGGCGCTCGCCCAGACCGGTAGCAACGACGCCACCCCGATGATCGCGGCGGCCGGCGGCGGCGTGCTGCTGGTCGGTGGCGCGCTCGTCCTGCTGGCCCGCAAGCGTCGCGGCAGCCAGAGCTGACGTTCCGTCGGTGACGTGAGACCGCCCCCCGGCCGAAGCGGCCGGGGGGCGGTTCCCGTGTGGGGCGGCCTCCCGTGTGGGGCGGTTCCCGTGTGGGGCGGCCTCACACGCGGTGCGGCCTCATGCACGGGGCGGTTCACGTGCGGGGCCGGGGGCTACTCCCAGCGGAAGAAGCGGGCCGCGGCGGCCAGCCCGAGGACGGCCCAGCCGGCCAGGATGCCGAGGTCGGACCAGGGCACCCCGGCGCCGTGCTGGAGGACCGACCGCAGGCCGTCCGAGAGCGCCGAGATCGGCAGCAGCTCCAGCACCGACTGCACGGCCGAGGGGAACTTGCTCAGCGGCACGATCACCCCGCCGGCCAGCAGCAGCAGGATGAACACCAGGTTGGCGGCGGCCAGTGTGGCCTCCGCCTTGAGCGTGCCGGCCATCAGCAGGCCGAGGCCGGAGAAGGCCGCGGTGCCGAGCACCAGCAGCGCGA
This sequence comes from Kitasatospora sp. NPDC058243, assembly GCF_042882025.1. Taxonomy (NCBI): domain Bacteria; kingdom Bacillati; phylum Actinomycetota; class Actinomycetes; order Kitasatosporales; family Streptomycetaceae; genus Kitasatospora; species Kitasatospora sp. NPDC058243. The sequence goes on along the minus strand of NZ_JBHVWW010000007.1, from coordinate 160,670 downwards.
CGACCGTCAGCGGGTTGCCCTGCGGGGACCAGCCGAGCGCCAGCGCGACCACCGACAGCAGCGCGACCTGCAGCGCTTCGGTGACCAGCACGCAGCCGGTCTTGGCGGTCAGCAGTGCCCAGCGCGGGAGCGGGCTGGCGCCGAGCCGCTTCAGCACGCCGTAGCGGCGCTCGAAGCCGGTGGCGATGGCCTGCCCGGTGAAGGCGGTGGACATCACGGCCAGCGCGAGCAGGCCGGGGGCCAGGAAGTCGACCCGTTTGCCGGGGCCGTCCACCGCGACGACGTCCACGGCCGAGAACAGCACCAGCAGCACGGTCGGGATGACCACGGTGAGCAGCAGCTGTTCGCCGTTGCGCAGCAGCATCCTGGTCTCGAAGGCGGTCTGGGCGAGCAGCATCCGGCCGACCGGGGCCGCGCCGGGCTTGGGGGAGTAGTCGGTGGTGGTACTCACGAGCGCAGGTCCCGTCCGGTCAGGTCGAGGAAGACGTCTTCGAGGCTTCGGCGCTGGACGGACAGCCGTTCGGGCAGGACTCCGGAGGCCGCGCACCAGCCGGTGACGGTGGCCACCAGCTGCGGGTCGACGGGTGCCTCGACGCGGTAGCTGCCGGGGGTGGTCTCGGTGGCGGTGGCGCCCTCGGGCAGTTCCTTCAGCAGCGGGCCGAGGTCGAGCCCGGGCGGGCCGTCGAAGCGCAGGGCGTTCTCGGCGCCGCCGCGGCACAGCTCCTCGGGGCTGCCGGTGGCGATCACCCGGCCGCGGTCGATGACGGCGACCTGGTCGGCGAGCTGTTCGGCCTCGTCCATGTGGTGGGTGGTGACGACCACGGTGACGCCGTCCCGGCGCAGGTCGCGGACCAGCTCCCAGGTGGCGCGTCGGGCCTGCGGGTCGAGTCCGGCGGTGGGCTCGTCCAGGAAGACCAGTTCGGGGCGGCCGACCACGGCCATGGCCAGGGCGAGCCGCTGCTGCTGGCCGCCGGACAGGCGCCGGTAGGCGGTGCGGCCGCAGGAGCCGAGGCCGAGCCGCTCGACCAGTGCGTCGACGTCCAGCGGGTGGGCGTGCAGCGCGGCGGTGTGACGCAGCATCTCGACGGCGCGCGCGCCCGCGTACACGCCGCCCGACTGGAGCATGACGCCGATCCGGGGGCGCAGCGCGGCGTTCTGGGCGACCGGGTCGAGGCCGAGGACGCGGACGGTGCCGGCGTCGGGCCGGCGGTAGCCCTCGCAGGTCTCGATGGTGGTGGTCTTGCCGGCGCCGTTGGGGCCGAGGACGGCGGTGATCGCGCCGCGTGCGATGGTGAGGTCGAGGCCGTCCACCGCGGGCTTGTCGCCGTAGTGCTTGACCAGCCCGGCGATCTTCACCGCGGGTTCGGAGTGCATACCGGCGAGTGTAAGAGGCCCCGACGCCGGGCCCGGACGGCGCCCTCGATGATCGTTTTCGCAGGTCAGGTAAGGCTTACCTGCGTGACAGATGACACGAGTGAGGCCTGCATCACGGCTTGTCCTGTCGGAAGTAATTACGCAACACTGGTGTTGTGAAAAACATGCGCGAGCACGCCACGCCCCAGGAGGCCGAGTCGGCCCCCGGGTGCGACGTGCCCGTGACGGCGGCCGAGGTGCTGCTGGAGGGCCACCGCGCCACCCGGGACCGGGTCGCCCGGTCGATCCTCGACCACGGCCCCTCCTCCGCCGCCGACCTGGCGAGCCGGCTCGGCCTCACCGCCGCCGCCGTCCGCCGCCACCTGGACGGGCTGGCCGCCGCCGGCCTGGTCGAGTCCCGCGAGCAGCGGGTCTACGGCAGCCGTGGCCGGGGCCGCCCGGCCAAGGTCTTCGCTCTCACCGACGGCGGCCGGGACGCCTTCTACCAGGCGTACGACCAGCTCGCCGCCGACGCGCTGCGCTGGATCTCCGACTCGGTCGGCGGCGGCAAGGCCGGCGAGGAGGCGGTCGCCGCCTTCGCCCGGGCCCGGTTCGGCAAGCAGGGCGAGAAGTACCTGGAGCTCCTGCGGCTGGCCGAGGCGGGGGAGCGCACCGAGGCGCTCGCCCAGGCGCTGAGCGCGGACGGGTACGCTGCCACGGTGCGGCGGGTCCCGCCGGCCGTGGCGAAGGCCCCGGCGGGCGCCCAGCTCTGCCAGCACCACTGCCCGGTCGCGCACATCGCCGAGCAGTTCCCGCAGCTCTGCGAGGCGGAGACCGAGGTCTTCTCGCAGCTGCTGGGCACCCATGTGCAACGGCTGGCCACCATCGCCCACGGCGACGGGGTCTGCACCACCTATGTGCCGGCACCCGGTGCCGCATCGTCGCCTGCCCGGCGTTCCGCGGGCCGCGGCTCCGATGCAGTGCCGACTGCCGGTACGTCCACCGAAGATTCAGCGTCCGCGCGTTAGGAAGCTCGCATGACTGACACCGTTTCGCACCCCGAGCTCGAGGGCCTGGGCACCTACGAGTACGGCTGGGCCGACCCGGACACCGCCGGTGCCGCGGCCAAGCGCGGGCTCAGCGAGGAGGTCGTCCGCGACATCTCCGCGAAGAAGAACGAGTCCGAGTGGATGCTGAACCTGCGTCTCAAGGGCCTGAAGCTGTTCGGCAAGAAGCCCATGCCGACCTGGGGCTCCGACCTCTCCGGCATCGACTTCGACAACATCAAGTACTTCGTCCGCTCCACCGAGAAGCAGGCCGAGTCCTGGGAGGACCTGCCCGCGGACATCAAGGCCACCTACGACAGGCTGGGCATCCCGGAGGCCGAGAAGCAGCGCCTGGTCGCCGGTGTCGCCGCCCAGTACGAGTCCGAGGTCGTCTACCACCAGATCCGTGAGGACCTGGAGGAGCAGGGCGTCCTGTTCCTGGACACCGACACCGCGCTGCGCGAGCACCCGGAGGTCTTCAAGGAGTACTTCGGCACCGTCATCCCGGCCGGCGACAACAAGTTCGCCGCGCTGAACACGGCGGTGTGGTCCGGCGGCTCGTTCATCTACGTGCCCAAGGGCGTCCACGTCGACATCCCGCTCCAGGCCTACTTCCGGATCAACACCGAGAACATGGGCCAGTTCGAGCGGACGCTGATCATCGTCGACGAGGACGCGTACGTCCACTACGTCGAGGGCTGCACCGCGCCGATCTACTCCTCCGACTCGCTGCACTCCGCGGTCGTGGAGATCATCGTCAAGAAGGGCGGCCGCTGCCGCTACACGACCATCCAGAACTGGTCGAACAACGTCTACAACCTGGTCACCAAGCGCGCCGTGGCGTACGAGGGCGCGACCATGGAGTGGGTCGACGGCAACATCGGCTCCAAGGTCACCATGAAGTACCCGGCCGTCTACCTGATGGGCGAGCACGCCAAGGGCGAGACCCTGTCGATCGCCTTCGCGGGCGAGGGCCAGCACCAGGACGCCGGCGCCAAGATGGTGCACATGGCGCCGAACACCTCCTCCAACATCGTCTCCAAGTCGGTGGCGCGCGGCGGCGGCCGGACCTCCTACCGCGGTCTGATCGAGATCGGCGAGGGCTCCAAGGGCGCCAAGTCCAACGTGCTGTGCGACGCGCTGCTGGTGGACACCATCTCCCGCTCGGACACCTACCCGTACGTGGACGTCCGCGAGGACGACGTGTCCATGGGCCACGAGGCGACGGTCTCCAAGGTCAGCGAGGACCAGCTGTTCTACCTGATGAGCCGGGGCATGACCGAGTTCGAGGCGATGGCGATGATCGTCCGCGGCTTCGTCGAGCCGATCGCGCGCGAGCTGCCGATGGAGTACGCGCTGGAGCTCAACCGGCTGATCGAGCTGCAGATGGAGGGCGCGGTCGGCTGACGTCCAGCCGCTGACCGCCCACCGACTTTTCGAGCTTTTCGAGGAAGAGAGCACTACGACAGCCATGGCTGACGTCAACACCACCACCGGCTCCACCACCGCCGGGTCGATCGAGGTCGGCACCGCCGGCGCCGGCGCCCAGCTCGCCGGCCCCGGCACCGGCCGCGCCACCGTCCAGCAGCCGATCGACGCCCGGGTCGCCGTCAAGCCCTCGTTCGAGGTCGGCGACTTCCCGGTGCCCACCGGCCGCGAGGAGGACTGGCGGTTCACCCCGATGCACCGCCTGGGCGGCCTGCACGACGGCACCGCCGCCGAGGCGGCCAAGGGCGAGGACAAGGTCGAGCTGAGCCTGCCGGACGGCGTCACCGCCGAGACCGTCGGCCGCGACGACGCCCGCCTGGGCAAGGCCGGCAAGCCCGTCGACCGGGTCGCCGCGCAGGCGTTCAGCGCCTTCGAGCAGGCGCTCGTCGTCACCGTCCCCCAGGACGCGGTGCTCACCGAGCCGGTCAAGATCGACGTGCACGGCGAGGGCGGCACCCGCTTCGCCCACGTGGTGGTCGACGTCAAGCCGTTCGCCGAGGCCGTCGTGGTGATCAACCACACCGGTACCGGCACCCGGGCCGCCAACGTCGAGCTGCTCGTCGGCGACGGCGCCAAGCTCACCTTCGTCTCCGTCCAGGACTGGGACCGCAACGCCGTCCACGTCGCCCAGCAGACCGCGCTGGTCGGCCGGGACGCCTCGCTGAAGTCCGTGGTCGTCACCTTCGGCGGCGACGTCGTCCGGATCCACCCGCGGGTCAACTACGCCGCGCCCGGCGGCGAGGCCGAGCTGTTCGGCCTCTACTTCGCCGACGCCGGCCAGCACCTGGAGCACCGTCTGGTCATCGACCACGACACCCCGCACTGCCGCTCCAACGTGGTCTACAAGGGCGCGCTGCAGGGCCAGGACGCCCACGCCGTCTGGGTCGGCGACGTGCTGATCCGCGCCGCCGCCGAGGGCACCGACACCTACGAGCTCAACCGCAACCTGGTGCTCACCGACGGCGCCCGGGTCGACTCGATCCCCAACCTGGAGATCGAGACCGGCGAGATCGTCGGCGCCGGCCACGCCTCCGCGACCGGCCGCTTCGACGACGAGCAGCTGTTCTACCTGCGGTCCCGCGGCATCCCGGCCGACGAGGCCCGCCGCCTGGTGGTCCGCGGCTTCTTCGCCGAACTCGTCCAGCAGATCGGCGTCGCCGAGATCCAGGACCAGCTGATGGAGAAGATCGAGGCCGAGCTGGAAGCGGCGGTCTGATCCAGATGACCTTCCTCCGTGCCTGCGCGCTGAGCGACCTCCAGGAGGACGTGCCCAAGCGCGTGGACCTCAACGGCGTGCCGGTCTCCGTCGTCCGCACCGACGAGGGGGTGTTCGCGATCAACGACACCTGCTCGCACGCGAACGTCTCGCTCTCCGAGGGCGAGGTCGAGGACTGCATGATCGAGTGCTGGCTGCACGGCTCCAGCTTCGACCTGCGCACCGGCAAGCCCTCCGGCCTGCCCGCCACCAAGCCGGTCGCTGTCTACCCCGTAAAGATCGAAGGGGACGATGTGCTCGTCTCCGTCAACCAGGAGTCCTGAGTACCCATGGCAACGCTTGAAATCCGCGACCTGCACGTCTCCGTCGAGGCCGAGAACGGCCCGCGCGAGATCCTCAAGGGCGTCGACCTGACCGTGAAGCAGGGCGAGACCCACGCGATCATGGGTCCGAACGGCTCCGGCAAGTCCACCCTGGCCTACTCGCTCGCCGGCCACCCCAAGTACACCGTCACCGGCGGCTCGGTGCTGCTGGACGGCGAGGACGTCCTGGAGATGTCCGTCGACGAGCGCGCCAAGGCCGGCGTCTTCCTGGCCATGCAGTACCCCGTCGAGGTCCCCGGCGTCTCGGTGAGCAACTTCCTGCGCACCGCCGCCACCGCCGTCCGCGGCGAGGCCCCCAAGCTGCGTCTGTGGGTGAAGGAGGTCAAGGAGGCGATGGCCGCCCTCCAGATGGACCCGGCCTTCGCCGAGCGCAACGTCAACGAGGGCTTCTCCGGCGGCGAGAAGAAGCGCCACGAGATCCTCCAGCTGGAGCTCCTCAAGCCGAAGATCGCGATCCTCGACGAGACCGACTCCGGCCTGGACGTCGACGCGCTGCGGATCGTCTCCGAGGGCATCAACCGGGTCCGCTCGACCGGCGAGGTCGGCACCCTGCTGGTGACCCACTACACCCGCATCCTGCGGTACATCAAGCCCGACTACGTCCACGTCTTCGCGGGCGGCCGCATCGTCGAGTCCGGCGGTGCCGAGCTGGCCGACAAGCTGGAGAACGAGGGCTACGAGGCGTATGCGAAGGGGGGCGCGTCCGCGTGACGCATCCGTTCACGGGTCTGCTCGACACCGACGCGATCCGCAAGGACTTCCCCATCCTGCAGCGCGTGCTGCACGAGGAGAAGCCGCTCGTCTATCTGGACAACGCGGCCACCTCGCAGAAGCCGCGCCAGGTGCTGGAAGCCCTGACCGCCTACTACGAGCGGCACAACGCCAACGTCCACCGCGGCGTGCACGTGCTCGCCGAAGAGGCCACGGCGCTCTACGAGGGCGCGCGGGACAAGGTCGCGGCCTTCGTCAACGCGCCCAGCCGCAACGAGGTGATCTTCACCAAGAACGCCTCCGAGTCGCTCAACCTCGTTGCCAACATGCTCGGTTGGGCCGACGAGCCGTACCGGGTGGACGCCGACTCCGAGATCGTCATCACGGAGATGGAGCACCACTCCAACATCGTTCCGTGGCAGCTGCTGTCGCAGCGCACCGGCGCGAAGCTGAAGTGGTTCGGGCTCACCGACGAGGGCCGGCTCGACCTCTCCAACATCGACGAGCTGATCACCGAGAAGACCAAGGTGGTCTCCTTCACCCTGGTCTCCAACCTGCTCGGCACCGTCAACCCGGTCGAGACGATCGTCCGCAAGGCCCAGTCGGTCGGCGCGCTGGTCGTCATCGACGCCTCGCAGGCCGCCCCGCACATGGTGCTGGACGTCCAGGCGCTGGAAGCCGACTTCGTCGCCTTCACCGGTCACAAGATGCTCGCCCCGACCGGCATCGGCGTGCTCTGGGGCCGCCAGGAGCTGCTGGAGGACCTCCCGCCGTTCCTCGGCGGCGGCGAGATGATCGAGACCGTCACCATGGGCTCGTCCACCTACGCCCCGGCGCCGCACAAGTTCGAGGCCGGCACCCCGCCGATCGCCCAGGCGGTCGGGCTCGGTGCGGCCATCGACTACCTGTCGGACATCGGCATGGAGAAGATCGCCGCGCACGAGCACGCGATCACCGCGTACGCGGTCGAGCGCCTGCTGGAGGTCCCGGACCTGCGGATCATCGGCCCGCGCACGGCCGTCGACCGCGGCGCCGCGATCTCCTTCACCCTCGGCGACATCCACCCGCACGACGTGGGCCAGGTGCTGGACGAGCAGGGCATCGCCGTGCGCGTCGGCCACCACTGCGCGCGGCCGGTCTGCCTGCGGTACGGAATTCCGGCGACCACGCGGGCGTCGTTCTACCTGTACTCGACGCCGGGCGAGGTCGACGCGCTGATCGACGGCCTGCACCACGTCCGGAACTTCTTCGGCTGACGGGACTGGGCAGGACATGAAGCTCGACTCGATGTACCAGGACATCATCCTGGACCACTACCGCAACCCCCACGGCAAGGGGCTGCGGGACGGCGACGCCGAGGTGCACCACGTCAACCCGACCTGCGGTGACGAGATCACCCTGCGGGTGCGGCTCGACGGCTCGACCGTCGCCGACGTCTCGTACGAGTCCCAGGGCTGCTCGATCAGCCAGGCCAGCGCCTCGGTGCTGAACGACCTGGTCGTGGGCAAGACCGTCGGCGAGGCGCAGACCGTCCAGGAGGCCTTCCTGGAGCTGATGCAGAGCAAGGGCCAGGGCGAGGGCGACGAGGAGGTGCTGGAGGACGCGGTCGCGTTCGCCGGCGTCTCCAAGTACCCCGCCCGGGTCAAGTGCGCCCTGCTCAGCTGGATGGCCTGGAAGGACGCCACCGCCCAGGCGCTCGCCCAGCACCCCGCCGTGAACGACTGACCCGCAGAGGAGGACAGAACAATGAGTGACGAAACCCCCTCCGCTGCGGAGGAGCAGCCGAACGGCGTCGTCATCGTCGGCACCACCGCCGGCACCGTGTCCGTGGAGGACCTGACCGAGGCCCTGATGGACGTCGTCGACCCCGAACTGGGCATCGACGTCGTCAACCTGGGCCTGATCTACGGCATCCACATCGACGAGTCCGACGTGGCCACCATCGACATGACGCTCACCTCGGCGGCCTGCCCGCTGACCGACGTCATCGAGGACCAGGCCAAGACCGCCACCGACGGCCTGGTGCAGGACCTGCGCATCAACTGGGTCTGGATGCCGCCGTGGGGCCCCGACAAGATCACCGACGACGGCCGCGACCAGCTCCGCGCCCTGGGCTTCAACGTCTGACGGACGGCCCTTTCGTCAACTCGCTGCCGCGCGACTCCTTCCTTCCGGGGGATTCGTGCGGCAGTGGTGTATCTGCGCCTCAGTGGGTGATGGCCTCGCTGTGACCGGAACCGGGGAAGGGTGTTCCGGCCGAGAGGAGGACGCCGCGCTCGACGGCCCCGCGTAGGACGGTGGCGATCTCCTGGGGCAGGAGGCTGATCGCGTCGAGCGCCTCGGTGGTGAGGGGGACCTCCTCCAGGAGGTACTCGCCTCGGCCTTCCTGGGTGAACTCGGGGCCGGTGCGGTCCTCGAAGCTCCACTTCTCGATGGTGGCGAGGTAGAAGACCTGGCGTTCGTCGTCGGTCTCGATGGTGTGGAGGAGGCTGACGATCTGGGCCTCGCCGGCGATCTCCTCGCGGACCTCGCGCAGCAGGGCCTCCTCGGGGCTGGCGTCGGTCGGTTCGATCTTGCCGCCGACGATCACCCAGTACGGGTCGATGCCGGGGCGGATGCGCTTGATCAGCAGCATGGTGTCGTTCGGGGTGAGGAGGACGGCGCGGACGCGGTGCTGCATGGTGCTCTGCTTCCTGTTCGATGGGACGGGCCGGTCAGTGGAGGAGCCAGCCGCCGTCGACGTGCAACGACTGGCCGGTGATGAAGGACGCGCTGGGGCCGGCGAGGAAGGCGACCGCGGCGGCGACGTCCTCGGGGCGGCCCCGGCGCTGGACGCACTGGCGGCGGATCTGGTCCTCGGGTCGGGCGCGGTGGTGGGCGGGCAGGTCGTTCTCCGCCTCGACCTGGATGGCCCCGGGTACGACAGTGTTCACGCAGATGCCAGCCGGTCCAAGTTCCCTGGCCAGCGACCTGGTGAGGCCGAGGAGTCCGGCCTTGGCGGTACTGTAGGCGGTGAGTCCGGGGCGGCCGGCACGCGCGTTGACGCTGCCGATGTTGATGACCCGGCCCCATCGGCGCTCGGCCATGCCCGGCGTGATGGCACGGCAAGTGCGGTAGTGGATAGTCAGGTTGGACTCGATGGCGCGCGCCCACTCATCCTCACCGAGTTCGTCCCACGGGATGCGGGGGTAGGCGCCCGCGTTGTTGACGAGGATGTCGATCGGGCCGAGTTCGGACTCGACCTGACTGGCCAGGGCGGCAACGGCGTTGGGGTCGGTGAGGTCGGCACTGACCTCGATGCCGTGCAGGCCCTCGCGCCGCACGTCGGCGAGCACGGTGCGGGCCCGGCGGATCTGCGCGAGGTGGTTGACGGCGACGGAGGCACCGGCGGCGGCGAGCGCTCGGCTGGTTGCAGCGCCGATCCCGGTGGCTCCGCCGGTGACCAGGGCCACCCGGCCCTGGAGCGGCAGGGCGGCGATGGGCAGTTCAAGCGGCGTGGGTGTGGTCATGGTCGGTCCGATCGTCGGGGCCGGTGGCCGGCGCGGGATGGGTGCAGGTGAAGGTCTCGCAGACGGTCTCGGGGTTCTGGGTCTCGGTGAGCTTGGCCAGGAGCAGGAGGAGGTCGTGGCCGGTGAAGCGGCCGGGCGGGATGACGCCGAGGATTCGCAGGGTGAGGAAGTGGCGGATCTGGGCGAGGAAGCGGTCCGGGGCCAGTCCGGCGGCGGGCGCGAGGTCGGCGCGAACGCGCTTCAGCAGGCGGTCGATTGCGGCCTGACGCCCGACTCCGACCGCCCAGGTGTAGCGGACTTCCAGGCGGCGGTGCCGCTCGTCGTGGTCGACGTGTTCGAGGTGCGGGGTGGTGACCGGCGGCAGGTGCAGCGGGAGGGTGCGGGCGTACACCTCGGGCTGGTAGGTCGGTACGAGCCAGCCGCCCATGCCGAGCAAGTACCAGAGGAGGATGGCGATTTCCCCGGCGAGCGTGTTACGGCCGGCGTACTGGAAGTCGAGCCAGCACAGCGGGTCGGCGATGTTCGGCTCGGTCGGGTCGCCCTGGGTGAGCGCGGTGACCCAGGTACGGGCGGAGCAGAGCGTTTCGCGGGCTTCCCAGACGATGGCGGGCAGGTCGAGCCGCATCGGGACGCCGTTGACGACGAAGATGTGGCCGGTGAGGGCGTGTACGGGCAGCGGCTGGCCGGTGCGCGAGGCGGGGACGGCGAGGCGGCCGGACAGGTACCAGGTGTCAATCCGCCCGCCGGGGCGGATGCGGTCCAGGTAGAGGCCGGGCACGCAGTCCGAGAGCGGCGCGGCGCTTCCGCTGTCGGCGACGGCGGCGAGCAGGCTGTCGCAGACGGCGTCGATCAGCGTGGTGACCCGTGGCAGGGCGCTCGGGTGCCGGTCGGCGGTGGCGATGACGTCGCCGAGGAGCATGGTGCACCGGCCGGTGGCGAACACGTCCTCGTAGGCCACGACGTGCTTGCCGCCTGCCCGGCTGTGGCCCAGTAGTTGGGGCACCGGCAGGGTGCGGGCGGTGGCCTGCCAGCCCTGGACCTCGGCCTGCGCTGCGGCGGGGGCGAGGATCTTGCGGAAGGCCGGGACAGAAGTGGCGGGGCCGTTCATGCGCGGCTCGTCGGCAGGGCGATGGTGGCCAGCCAGTGGCCCAGGACGATGTTGGCCAGCTCCACCGCCTTCTCGCGGTCCTCGCGGGCCTGGCGGCGCAGGTCGGCGTCGGTGGCGGGCTCGCGGTCGAGGAAGATTCCGAGCGCGTCGTCGTCGGAGGCGCGTTCGGTGCCCTCGAAGCGGAGCATCACCTTGGCCAGCAGGGCGGTGATCTTGAACAGGGCGCGGAGGTCGGGGGCTCTCTTGAGGATCTGGCGGCGGATCTCGATGGCGGCCTGTACGCCGGCCTCGACGCTGACCGCCACGTCGCCGGCCGCGTCCGGGGCGGGGAGGGCCAGGCCGGGGCGGCACCACAGCGGCACGAGGGAGCCGGAGCCGATCAGCATGAGGACGTGCAGCAGGCGGGAGGTGACCGCCCCGGTGCGGCACTCGTCCTGGGTCAGCACGGTCAGGCCGAGCTTGACGCCACCGAGTTCGGCTTCGAGTTCGGCGATGGCCTGCCGGAGCCCGGGGAGGCTGTCCTGCTCGGCGACGACGAAGACGTCCAGGTCGGACCACCCGTGCTGGTACTTGCCACGCGCTCCGCTGCCGGTCACAGCGAGGAGGTCGATCACGGGCGGCACCTGGACGGTGGTGCGGTCGAGCAGCCCGGAGAGGTAGGACTCCACGTGAACAGGCAGGCCCAGCGTGTTCACCGGCGTGGTGGCCGGCCTGCGCAGCGGCCACCGGCGGGCCAGGGCGATCCCGTCGAGTCGGCGCTCCAGGTGCAGACGGCTGTGGTTGTTGTCGATGACCTCCTGCGCGAGAGAGGCGATCCCGGCCGCACCACGACGGGCCTTCACGGCGTCACGCTCGACCACGTCCTCGGGCCCGGCGGTGCCGCGTTCGGCGCGGACCTGCGGCGTCGCGTCGACGTACACCACGGTCAGTTGCTCGCCGAGCATCCGCCGCAGCTCGGCGGTCGCGTCCTGGTCGTGCAGGGACTCGACGGTGACGTGGCCGAGGAAGTGGTGGGCCGCGCAGTAGCGGTCGAGGCCGTCGACCAGCAGCTCGGCCCGCACCACGGCCGGGAGCTCGTACGGGTCAGCGATGCCGGCGCGCTGGGCGGCGTCCTCGATCAGGTAGCCGATCTTGAGGCGCGCGTACCCGTGCCTGACCCGCAGGTACTCGCCCGCCGTGCTCTTGCCGCTCTCCGACATGCCGCCGAGCGCGACCACCCGCACGCCGGGAAGGGCGCGGGACGGCACGAGCGGGGCGATCGGGTGCAGGCGCTGGCGGATCTCGTCCTGGACGGCCACGACCCGGCGCTCGCCGACCACGATGGTCTCCGCCCACCCGCCTTCGGCGACGAGCCGGTGCACCTGAAGGTGGAGGTGCCGCTGGTAGTCCGCGTAGGCCGGGGTGACGTGCCGCTCGTAGGAGAGGCTGCGGGAAGTGCCGATCACCGGGTCGTCGTCGTGCAGGAGCACGATGCCGTACTCGGCCGCCTCGGCGGCCCGCACGTCGGCGGCGTACGGATCGAGGAGCTTGCGCGCCCGGTCGGCGGCCTCGTCGGGGCTGAGACGCTCGCGCACCGCGACGGTGGCTGCCAGTGACGCCTCCAGCATCGGGATGCCCCGGTCCATCAGACGCACGGGCGCGGCGGCGGGCCTGCGGGAACGTTCCAGGTAGGAGCTGGCGAGGACGTCGGCGACCTCCTCGACCGGGCCGCACTCGAACCACCAGGCGCCCATCCCCAGGGCCTTGATGGCGCCCCAGCGCGGGTCGTAGTCGTCCAGCGGTCCAGTGGCATGTGCGGCGGGACCGAGACGGCGGGTCAGGATGCCGATCTGCTTGGTCTTGCCGACGTTGTCGGGACCGCTGACCGCGATCGTGACGGGTCGGGAAGGCGTGGGGTCGTGCTCAGGGGAGATGGACACGATTTCCTCCGGGTGGTGCACAACATCTGTGGGGCGGTGGGCGGCCCTCGGCCGGACGCCGCGAGGGCGCCCGGCCGAGGGCCGGATCGGGCTAGCGGCCCGGGTACGGCGGCGGCGGGATCGGCGGGGCCGGGGGCGGAGGCGGCGGGGGCGGGGGAGGCTGGGGGGCCTCCAAGATCGGGACGGCGGTTTGCGGCACGGCGAATCTCCCTTCGGGGGTGGGGATTCCGGCCTCGGCGGGTCGCCGAGGCCGGCGAAGAGGGACGGCTACGACTGCGGGGGTTCACCCGGAGCCGCCTGGACCCGTCCCGGGCCGGTGTGCCGTCGATGCCGGGGAAGGAGTGCAGGGGGCAGGCAGCCGACGGACAGCACCACATCGGCGGGTGCTGGCCGTTGACCAGATATGCCTGCCGATCGGGGCGGCCGCGCCCTCGGCCTGCGATGTCGTGTTCGAGGGTGTCGTCAGGCGCCGGTGGAAGCGGCGAGGGTGGCGTGCACGAGCTTGCCACGCGGCCACGCGGTCACGCCCCACCGCTGGTGAGTGAGCTGATCGACCAAGGCGAGCCCTCGGCCGGATTCGGCGTCCGGTCCGGCGTCGATCAGGACTGGCAGGGATGCTGACCCGTCCGAGACCAGTAGCCGCACCGTGTCGCTGGTCGCACGCCGAATGCCGACCATCATGGACGTCTGGCAGCCGGTCTTCGCCGCGTTGCCCACCAGCTCGGACATGATCAGCTCGGCGTCGTCGATCAGGTGGGGCAGGTTCCACTCGGTGAGCTTGGCGCGGACCATCCGGCGGGCGGCGAGGGCCGATGCCGTGGTGTAAGGCAGCCGGAGGGTGGCGGGGCTCGGCGGAACGGGAGCGAGCGCGGGGCGCTGGTGATGGAACGTCAGCATGCGCTCAATGTCGCCGAGTTGTTGCCGTCAGTGAACGGATGGCGTGTATCACTTCCCGAAGTAGTACCGGCGCCGAGTGATACGTTTCGTATCACTCCTCAGTTGATGATCACGGATGTTCCGAGGATCGATGAGAGCTTGCGCAGCTTGGCCGTGGTCGCGCTGCCCGCGCTCGCCTTCTGTGCGATCACCCCGGGCAGCCCCTGATGGCGAGCCCAACCAGGGGCGGCCGAGCACACCTCGAGCAGGGTGTCCAGGGCGGTGTCGGACTGCCGGGTCTCGGCCTGTGCGAGCGCCACGTCCAGCATCATCCGGTTGCGCGCCGACGGGGTGAGCGAGCTCATGTCGGCGATCGACTCGAACAGGCTGAGCGCCCTCCCTGGCCGACTGGTCGAGACGGAGATGCCGATCGCCTGTGCGGCGACCGTCGCGGGCCCGAACGCCGTGCCGTTCACCATGACGTCCCGGCCCATCCGGGCCGCGACCGCACGCCCCTGTGACAGCAGATTGTCGGCTCCGTCCACGTCTCCTCGGCGGGCGGCGACGACGGCCGCGAAGGTCACGTGCCATCCGTAGGTGGCGAGCATTCCGAGATCTCGATCCCCGTACCTGGGCTCGATGGACTCGTACGACGTGCGGGCGGTCTCCTCCGCCTGGTCGAGCCGGGCATCCCGCAGGTAGATCCATGACCGACCGGACGCGACCATGGCCGAGCGGACGGTGTCCCCGGCGCGGTCGGCCTGGTGCTGTGCGTGCCCGATCCCGGCGTACGCGAGATCCCGGGCGCCGAACTGGTTCGCCACGTAGGCGGCTAGCCGGTAGGCGTCCGCGAGGACGCCCGCCGCCGTACTCCCCAGGTCGACCGGTGCGGCCTTCAGTGCAGCGGCGGCTTCGCGCAGGACTGGGGCGACGCGCACTCCGGCGCCCATGAAGTCGCCGGAGCGATAGGCCTTCCACGCGGCGGTGAGCCCGGCCGCGAGTTCGGCCGGGGACGGGGGCTGCACGTCGACGCCGACCCCGGCGGCGGTGTCGTGAACGGCATGGGACAACTCGCGCATCATCGCCCGGTCGGCGCCGTGCATCGCGCGGCGGGGGGCCTGTTGGCCGAGGACCACCGAGACGTCGGCGTGCAGCGCGGCCGAGATGCGCAGCAGCGTCTGGAGGCTGCCGCCGAGGTTGCGTTCCGCCTTGCGGATCGTCGCCACCGACAGGCCCGATGCCTCCGCAAGCTGTTCCTGCGTCATGTCCGGTCCGCGCAGAAGCTTGATGCGCTCGCCAGTGGTGTAGTCGGTCCACTGCGTCATCCTGGTCCCCTTCCGGGTACACGGCCGTACTCGGAAGGTACCCGCTCCCATGGGCGGGCGGACAAGCTTCGGCTCCGCCAGGCCTTCGTCAACCCGCTGCCGCGCAAGCCTCTCCTTCGGGGGAAAGGTTTGTGTGGCAGAGGTGTATCTGCCGGCGGGCGGCCAGGCTGGGGGCATGTCATCGGTCGTTGCTTCCGGGCAGTGGGTCTTGCCCGAATCGCCGTATGCGTTGTGGGCCCGTGGCGAGCTCGACGAGCACTTGCGGCTGCCTGAAGTCCTTCGCGTTGAGGTGATCGGCGGGGAGTTCGTGGTGGCGCCGGTGCCGAGCGTCGCCCATGCCGTGATCATCTCGGACATTCAAGAGGCGGTGTTCCGCGCCGAGTTTGCGAAGCCGTGTTGTCGATGGCGGGCGGTACAGACGGTCGGCCTCGATCTTGCGGAGATCGGGGACGGCTACATTCCGGACCTCGTCGTAGTGACCTCGGAGGTGGACTCGGCGGCCATGTCAGGGGAGGACCGCTATCTCCGCGCGGGCGAGGTCAGTCTGGTGGCCGAGGTCACCGCGCCTTTCAGCGCGTACAACGACCGTCGTGCCAAACGGCGGGGGTATGCGCGCGCCGGTGTGCCGTACTACCTATTGGTGGACCGCGACCCACGGCAGCCGGGTGTCACGCTGTTCGGTGAGCCGGACAGTAGTGCGGGCGGTTACCGGGTGCTCGGTCGGTGGGAGTTCGGTGCCTCTGTGGAGTGGCCCGAGGAGTTCGGGTTCGAACTCGACACCGCGAGATGGACTCCCTGGGCTGAGTAGCCCTGTACGAACGCCGCCCGGGACGAATGGTCGTCCCGGGCGGCGGTGTTCTTGGGGTGGTCAGGACTGCTTGGGTTTGCGGGCGACGGCTATCGCGAGGGCCGTGCAGAGGGCGGCGGCGATGGCGGCGAAGCCGCTGACGGCGGGGAGGAGGCCGTAGTGCTGGACCAGGGCGCCGACGGCGACGATGGGGAGGGAGCTGCCGAGGTAGACGATGATCCACAGGGAGCTGAGCTCGGAGCCCCGGCGTTCCGGGTTCATCGCGGCGACGGCGGTGGTGAAGAGGGAGCGGAAGGCCACACCCTGGCAGATGCCGCCGAGGACGCTGCCGATGAAGAGCAGCGCCGGGGTCTCGGTGTACTGGGCGGCGACGACCAGGGCGAGGCCGGCGGCGAGGCCGCCCATGCCGAGGGCGATGACCAGGCGGTCGGAGGTGGGCGGGACGAGGAGCTGGGCCAGTGCGGACGAGCCGAGCAGCAGGGCGGCCACGATCGCGCCGGTCAGGTGCGAGGAGGTGTGCAGCAGCTTGGCGGAGAAGGCCGGGGCGAGCGCCAGGTAGACGCCGAACACCGCGTACGAGATGAAGCCGGCCGAGGCGGCGAGCAGGAATTCGCGGCGGCCGGTGCGGGGCAGGGCGAGTCGGCGCGGGCGCAGGTGGGCCGGGGTGGTGATGCGGGGCGGGGTGGCCGGCGGGCGGTTGCGGCCGGGCATCCGCGGGTGGACGAGGGCCAGCGGCACGCAGAGCGCCAGCAGGGCGATGGCGTGCAGCAGGAAGGGCGTCAGCAGCGGGTCCGTGCCGTTGGCGAGCAGGGCGCCGACCACCGGGCCGAGCGCGACGCCGCCGGCGGAGCAGGCCAGGGTGAGTTTGGCGGCGAGCGTCGGGTGGTCGGGCAGCAGGTCGCCGAGGGCGGCCCCGGCGGCGCCGGTGGAGAGGCCGACGGCGATGCCCTGGACGGCCCGGCCGGCGGCGAGCTGCCAGAAGCTGCCCGAGGTGGCGAACACGACGTCGCCGGCGGCGGCCAGGGCGACGGCGGGCAGGATCAGGGCGCGGCGGCCGAGGTGGTCGGACCAGTGGCCGACCACGGCGAGTACGGGGACCAGCGCGAACACGTAGATCGTGAAGAGGATCGTGGTGTCGAGCGGGCCGAGGCCGAGGCGCTGCTGGAGGAGCGGGTAGATCGGCGTCGCCAGGTTGGCACCGATCAGCATCAGCAGCAGGGCGGCGGCGACCAGGCCGACGCGGACACCGCGCAGCGCGTTCCAGCGGCTGACCGCGGCGAGCTGGAGCTGGGCGCGGGGCGCGAGCTCCAGGGGAAGCAGGGCCTCCGAGAGTCGGCGTCCGTCGAGCTGCGCGGTGCGCAGGCCGGAGCCGGCGGGGGAGAGGTCCGCCATGTAAGGGATCTCCTGTGGCAGGGCACCACCGGGTCGGCGGGGTGTGCCGGCGCGCCCGTCCTGAGGCGCTGTGGTGGTGGCCGAGGTGCGGGGCTCCCTGGTGGAGCGGGTGAGCTGAGTGGGCCCCTCCTGCCCGGTGTCGGGAGGGGAGGGCGAAGGGCTTCATTGCCCGGTGGCCCGCGCGGGGTGTGCACGGTGCCAATGCGAAGGATAAAGGGTGGGCGCACGGTTGCGGCGCGCGCCCCTTGAGGCCGGGCATCGGGGGTGCCCGGCCTATACGCTGAGGTGGTGGATCGGGACGCTGAGCTGATAGGCGGACCGCTGGCTGAGGGAGAACGCACAACGATGGCCGGACGACGTCGGAAGAACGCCGGGGCTTCGCCGGGAGAGAGTGCGGTCGAGCCGGTTCTGCCCGCCGACCTGGAGCTTCAGGACCTCTACGGGGCGTTCGCCGCGCACGGGCTGGACGACGAGGACCTGGACGACGCGGCGGTCCTGGTACCGCCGGTGAAGCTGCCCGCCGAGGAGGAGCTGGCCGCCCTGGCGAAGGCCGTGCCGATGTTCGGGTACGCGCTGGCGCTGGCCCGCTGGGCCGCCCCGCACCGGGTGGTGGACGAGTTCGGCGACCTGGTGGAGGAGGACCGGGCGCCGGCGGCGCAGCTGCTGGGCCTGGCGCCCGCCGAGGGGGAGGTGCCGGAGGAGGCGGAGGTCGAGGCGATGCGGGCCTGGTCGCTGGCCTGCGACCTGGACCTGGTGGAGATCGGGACGACGGCGGCCGGTGAGCACGTCGCCGTGCCGGGCCCGGATCTGGAGCCCGCCGAGGAGGGTGACCCGGAGACCGTCCTGGAGCTGTGGCTGACCGCCGCCGGGATCGTCCGGGAGCTGGCCGTGGAGGCCGACTCGCTGCCGGAGGAGGAGGCCGCGCGGGCCGCCGAGGGCGGGGAGGCCGGGGAGGCCGGGGAGGGCGGTGAGGAGGACGAGGACGCCCTGAGCGAGGTCGAGGAGGCCCGGGACGCCGCCGCCGAGCTGTTGGACGAGGCGTTGCAGGTGCTGTACGAGACCACCGCCTTCGCCGATCCGGGCAACGAGACCGTGCCGCTGGGCGTGCTGGCCGCGCTGCTGGTGGTGCCGGAGGGCGAGGAGCCGAGCGAGGAGCTGCTGGGCGACATCACCGATGTGATGGTCGCACTGGACCCGATGCTGGGCGACCTGGCCGAGCTGGGCCTGCTGGAGTACCGGCCGATCGACCCGGAGCTGTTCGACGAGGAGGAGGGCCCGGAGGGCGAGGAGCCCGCCCTCGTCGGCGAGGCGCCGCTGGACGAGGAGGAGTCGGCGCGATTCGGGCTCGTCCGGCTCACCCCGCTCGGCCAGTACGGCATCCGGCAGTGGCTGCTGGAGGACGGCTACGACGCGCCGCTGGTCGGCGAGCTGGCCCAGGGCGACGCGGCCGAGCTGCTGCGCGCGGTGTGCGAGGCCGCCAACGTGCTGCCGGACGAGGAGCTGCGGGTCTGGATCACCGGCCGGGAGCCGGTGGCGGCGGCGCGCGAGCTGCTGGCGGCGGCGCGCGGTGACGACGCGTACGCCCCGATGCGGCGGATGCTCGGCGTCTCGGCGCTGAACATGCTGGGCGCGGCCGCCGAGCCTGCCGTGCGCGACGTGCTGGACGACCCCGAGCTGGGCGGCGCCGCCCGGGCCTGGCTGACCTCGAAGGGAGCGACGGACGTGCCGGTACCGGAGCGGACGATGGCGCTGTGGACGGTGGTCGACACCTTCGCCGCCCAGCTGCTGGACAGCGGCGGCGACGCCGAACTGCTGCGCGAGCTGATCGCGGACCTGCCGGTGACCGGCAACCCTGCGTCCTACTTCGGCGAGCTCTGGCGGGTCGACCACCCGTACACGGCGGACGTACTGGAGGCCGTCGGGGAGCTGCACCTGGACCGGGCGGTGGCCAAGGAGGCGCGCAAGGCGGCCTTCAAGGCGCGGTCCAAGGGCTGACGGGCCGACGGGGGGGGGGCTTCGGCGGGCCGACGGGGGGCTTCGACGGGCTGATGGGCCGGCGGGTCAGGGGAGATCGAGGGAGCCGTCCTCGGCGAAGGGGAAGAACGGGTTGTGGGCCAGCTCCCAGAGGTGGCCGTCCGGGTCCTCGAAGTAGCCGGAGTAGCCGCCCCAGCTGGTCGGGACCGGCGGCTTGACCACCACGGCGCCGGCCTCGACCGCCGTCTTCAACGCGGCGTCCACCAGCGCGGGGGACTCCAGGTTCACCGCGAGGGTGACGCCGCGGAAGGCGGGCTCACCGGTGGCGGGCACGCCCGCGTCGGCGGCCAGCTCCTCGGTGGGGAAGAGGCCGAGCGCCGAGTCGGCGGTGCGGAACCAGACGATCTCCGGACTGGAGGCGGAGGACCGCCGCCAGCCCAGGTCCTCGTAGAAGCGGGCGCTGCGGTCGAGGTCGGAGACCCCGAGGGTGACGATGCTGATCCGGGGCGGGAAGCTGCTGTCTGCTGTCATGCCGCCAGGGTAGGGAGGGCGGCTGACAACCGCGCGTCCTGACACGGCCCGTGCCGGCCGGCAACCAGCAGTCCTGACACGGCCCGGGCCCGTCGGCGGCCGGGCGTCCCGACGCGGCCTGCGCCGGTGCCCGGCACCCGAGCTGATGACCCGGCAGGTCCCGGGCACTAAGGTGGCGTCGGCGGTGCGGGCGCGAGGACTCGGGGGTGCGGCACAGGATGATGCGGGAGAGTGGCGGCAGGCCCCCGGAATGGAACGTCGGGCGGACGGACCCTGCGCGCGTCCCGGACCCGAGGAGCAAGGAGGAGCGTCTCGCCGCGGTGGAGGACTTCTCCCGCCGGACGGTGGCCGCGGCCGACTTCCCGGTGTACGGCGTGGTCGCGGGGCTGTCGCGCGGGGGCGGCGGGACGGGCGGCTGGGGCGAGGCGCTGGCCGCCTTCGAGACCTCCGGCGGCGAACTCGCCTGGGTCGAGGTGCAGTCCGGCGACTGGAGCTCGGTGGCCGGCCCGTACGTCAGCGTGCGCACCTACCGGCCGGACGCGGAGCGCGGCGAGGACCTGCCCGAGCTGGAGGACGTGGTCGAGGACGAACGGGACCGGGTCTACGACCACCTGGGGGTCGACGAGGGCGACGGGCCGGGCCGGGTGCGGGCGTTGCGCGAGTGGATCACCGTGGACGGCGAGCCGTACCCGGTGGAGGTGCACGAGGACCGTCCGGTGCTCTGGCCCGGTGCGTCGGCCGCCGACGGGGCCGCACCGGTCTGGGCCGGGCGGCTGCGGATCGGCGGGCTGACCGTGACGGTGTGCGGGCGCGGGGTGCCGCCCGGCGGCGTGGAGCTCGGCGGGATCGCGGACTTCGAGCCGTACCTGCG
The DNA here is from genome assembly GCF_042882025.1 of Kitasatospora sp. NPDC058243. NCBI lineage: Bacteria > Bacillati > Actinomycetota > Actinomycetes > Kitasatosporales > Streptomycetaceae > Kitasatospora > Kitasatospora sp. NPDC058243. The sequence goes on along the minus strand of NZ_JBHVWW010000007.1, from coordinate 140,160 downwards.
CGGCCGGGCCGAGCTGCTGGGCGAGCTGGCCGCCCGGCGGGCCCGGCAGGTCCCGGTGCAGGAGCGTGAACTGCCGCCCGCCGTCGGGCTGGAGGCGCACCGGGAGCTGATCGCGCAGAGCGTCGCCGCGTCTGCCGCCGTCGAGGCGCAGGTCCGGGCCGGGCGGACGCCGCGGCGCCCGCGCGGGGACGCCTACGAGGTGCGCTGGGAGGTGGCGGTGCGCCAGCAGATGCGGCTCGCCACCGAGAACCGGGAGGAGGCGGTGACGGCGCTGACCGCGATGGTCAACCACCTCAACCGGCTTGCCCGGCACACGCATTGGCTGATCGGCACGCCGGAGGGCGGGGCGGCCGTCGAGGAGGTCGTCCGGTACACGGTGTTCGCCAGTGAGGTGGCGAGCCTGCCGGCGCAGCGGGCCTGGGAGCAGCTCTGGCGGGAGCGGCGGGGCGGCGGGCCAGAGGTCTGGGAGGAGCACCGGCTCGCCGAGCAGCTGTGGCTGTCGGCCTGGGAGCAGTGGCGGACGACGCGGTCGGGGTGACCCTCGGCGGGGCGTCGTGGGTCGGGGTGGCCCTCGGCAGGGCGCCGTGGGTCGGGGTGGCCCTCGGCGGGGCGTCTCAGGCAAAGCGGAGGTCATGTGTCGGTCATCGGTTGGCAAATGGCCGCCTGGGCGTGAGGTGGGCGTCATGCCTGGTTCATCCCCGCGGCGGAGTCTGCTGGGCGTCGACACCCCGTCTCGACGCCCCGCCCGCCGGGCACCGGGCCCGCCCCCGGTCCGGCGGCCGATTCCTCAGGAGTTGCTGCCATGCCGCTGTCCCGCCGGGACTTCGTCAACCGTTCCACCCTCGTCGGGGCCGGCGTGCTGATCGCCGGCAGCGCGGAGGCGCTGGCCAGCGCCCCGGGCGCGATCGCCGCCCCGGCCGGCGGCGAGCTGCCGGCCGCGTCCGCGGCGGGTGACACCGGTGCGGTGCGCGCCGCCATCGGCTACGGCCCGCTGGTGCAGGACCCGGCCGGGCTGCTGTCGCTGCCCAAGGGCTTCGCGTACAAGGTCGTCAACCGAGCCGGCGTCACCCGGCTGCGCACCGGCGAGTTCACCCCGAGCAACCACGACGGCACCTCCGCCTTCGAGGACGAGCGCGGCGGCAACCTGATGGTCGTCAACCACGAGCTGTCCGGTGCCCGCGCCAACTGGCCGTACCCGGTGCCGCTGACCGAGGGCCACGTCTACGACCCGGGCGCGGCCGGCGGCTGCACCATCGTGCACGCCAAGCGGAACGGCTCGGTCGAGCAGTGGGTCGGCATCGCCGGCACCTCCACCAACTGCGCGGGCGGCGTGACCCCGTGGGGCACCTGGCTGTCCGGCGAGGAGACCGAGGACAAGGCCGGCAAGAACGGCTTCACCAAGGACCACGGGTACATCTTCGAGGTCGACCCGTTCGACGACGACTACAACCGCGACCCGCAGCCGGTGAAGGCCTTCGGCCGGTACGCGCACGAGGCCGTCGTGGTGGACCCGAAGCGCGGCCACGTCTACCTGACCGAGGACGCCTCGAACCCCAACGGCCTGCTGTTCCGCTGGACCCCGCCGGCCGGCTTCAAGCACGGCCGCTACCAGCTGCGCAAGCTGGCCGCCGACGCGGGCGTGCTGGAGGCCTTCAAGGTCTTCGACGCCCAGGGCAAGTTCGTCGACGACCTCTCCCGCGCCACCAAGGTCGGCACCACCTACGGCGCGGACTGGGTCAAGGTCCAGGACCGCGACGCCAGGACCGTCTCGATCCGCAAGCAGTTCAAGGACGGCGAGGTCACCCGCGCCCGCAAGCTGGAGGGCATGTGGTGGGGTGACGGCGGCTTCTACTTCGTCTCCAGCTTCGCCCGCTCGGAGAGCCCGGTGCAGCACGACGGCCAGGTCTGGTTCTACAACCCGACCCGCCGCACCATCACCCTGAAGGTGCTGCTCGGCGTCAACACCGACGTCTGGGGCGACCACGACAACTTCGACGGCCCGGACAACATCACCGTCTCGCCGTACGGCGGCATCGTGATCGCCGAGGACGGCGAGGGCGTGTCGCACCTGTTCGGCGCCACCGAGGACGGGCTGACCTACTCCATCGCCCGCAACGAGCTGAACATCGGCACCGCCGAGAAGCCGGAGTTCAGCGAGTTCACCGGGGTGACCTTCTCGGACGACGGCAAGACCCTCTTCGCCAACATCCAGACCCCGGGCATCCAGCTGGCCATCACCGGCCCGTGGCACCGGCTGAACGAGCACAAGCGCGGCCAGGGCTACGGCGAGTGACGTAGCGGGTGTCGAAGGGGCTGCCCGCGGTCATTCGTCCGCGGGCAGCCTCAGTTGCAGCATCGCCAGCAGGCGCTGCTGCGGCTGGGCGAGGTCGATGCCGGTCAACTGCTCGGCGCGGCGCACCCGGTAGCGCAGGGTGTTGGGGTGGATGTGCAGGGCGTCCGCGGCGACCCGGACCTCGCCGAGCGCGTCCAGCCAGGCCAGCACCGACTCGGCGAGCCGGGTGCCGTGCCGGCGGTCGTACGCGGCGAGCGCGGTGAGCCGGGGGTCGCGCAGGCCGGAGCGCTCCTGGAGCAGCGCGAGCATCTCGCTGACCAGCACTTCGGCCTGGACGTCGATCAGCGCCGCCACGTCGAGGTCCACCCCGCCGCGGCTCATCGCGTCCAGGATGCGGTCCGCCTGCGCGCGGGAGTCCGGCACCTGGGCCAGGCCGTCCACGGTCGAGCCGATCGCGGCGCGCAGCGGGACGCCGAGGTGCTCCCGGGCGGCCGCCACCACCTCGTCCGCCCAGCCGCGCACGGTGGCCATCGGCAGGCCGGGCGGGAGCTCGGGCAGCAGCACGTACACCCGGGACTCGATCGGGGCGAGCAGGGCGGTGCGGTGCCGGGCGGCGGTGTGCACCGAGATCAGGCCGGTGACGTCGGAGCGGTGCAGCGCCTCGGTGGTGTGCGCGCCGTAGGCGAGCACGGTGGCCGGGCGGCGCAGGTCCAGACCCAGGTGGGTGGCGAGCGACTGCGGGCCGGTGGAGCCCTCCAGCAGGCCGGTGAGCAGCGTCCGGGTGAGCCGCATGTCGGCGGACAACTCACGTCGGCGGCGCACCAGTTGGGCGGCGGCCACCCGGGCGGCGCCGACCAGGGCCTGATCGGCGAGCGGCGCCAGCGGCTGCGCCCCCTCCTGCACCCAGATGGTGCCGAGCGGCTGCGCCCCGGCCCGGATGCCGATCGCCAGGCGGCGGCGCAGGCCGAGTTCGGGGTGCGGTTCGACCGCGATCGGGGCGTCCGAGGTGCGCAGGTGCTGGAAGATGCCCCACTCGCGGAGCTTGGACAGGTACGGCTCGGGGCCCTGCCAGCCGAGGATGGAGAGCCGGCGCAGGTCGTCGACCTCGTCCGAGTCGGAGGAGCGGGAGTACGCCAGCACCCGGCTGGAGGTGTCCTCGATCGAGACGATGCCGTTGGTGAGCACGGCGACGGTCTGGGCGAGGGAGAAGAGGTCGCCCGCGTTGGGTTCGGGGGCGCCGGGGGTGTCCGGGGCGTCCGGGCCGGCGATGATCGCGCGGGCCAGCGAGTCGAGGTGCTCCCAGCGGGTCTCGCGGCGCACCGAGAGCAGGGCGACGCCCGCCTCGGTGGCGGCCTCGCGCAGTGCGTCCGCCTGGCCGGGGCCGTCCAGCTTGACCGCGACCGCGGCGGCGCCGGCCCGTCCGGCGGCGCGCAGGGCGGGGAGGGCGGCGCGGCCGCGGGCGCCGATCGCGAGGACGAGTTCGCCGGGGGAGGCGGTCGGCGGGTCCTCCGGGTCGAGGATCGCGACGTCGCGGACCGGGACGTCCAGGCCCTGCGGGGCGGCCTGGAGTTCGACCAGGGGTTCGCCGAGGGACATCAGCAGCCGGCGGAGCGGGAGGCCGGAGGTGGGCGGGAGTCCGGGGGAGCCTGGGAGGCCGGGGGTCGTCATCGGGCCTCCTTCATCCGCTCGGACAATGCCGTGTGGTTGATTTTAGCCGGGCGGACAGAGTCGCGGCCCGGCTTTCGTAAATAGTTGACTCTGACTATTCAGGAGTGGATAGTCAGTACTGACCAAGAGATGAGGACGTCTCGTGGCGAAGCGACGCAAGGTGTCGAACCCGCTGGCCCTCGCGGTCCTGGCCGAACTCGTGGCCGGGCCGATGCACCCGTACGAGATGGGGCGCCGGCTCAAGGAGCACGGCAAGGACCGCAACATCAAGTACAACCGCAGCTCGCTGTACATGGTCGTGGAGCAACTGCGGAAGGCCGGGTTCGTCGCCGAACAGGAGACCGTCCGCGACACCCAGCGACCGGAGCGCACCGTCTACGCCGTCACCCCCGAGGGCCGGGCGGAGCTCACCGACTGGATGCGCGAACTCGTCGCCGAACCGCAGCACGAGTACCCCGCGTTCGGGGTCGCGCTGTCGCTGCTCATGGTGGTCCCGCCGGCCGAGGCCGTGGAACTGCTGGAACAGCGGCGGGCCGCGCTGGCCGCCGAGGTGGCGGGCATCCGGGCGGCCCTGCGGAAGGCCTCGGACGACGGCGTGGCCTGGATCTTCCTGATCGAGGAGGAACACCGGGTCGGCGCGCTGGAGGCCGAGGGCCGCTTCGTCGAGCACCTCGTCGGTCGACTCAAGGAGCCGGAGTTCATCCGGACCTGGCACGAGATCTTCGGGAGTCTGGAATGAGTACGAGCAACGGGGAGAAGAGGGCCCTCGTCATCGGCGGCGGCATCGCCGGGCCGGTGACGGCACTGGCCCTGCGCAAGGCCGGCGTCGAAGCCGTCGTCTTCGAGGCCTACGAGTCCTCCGCCGAGGGCATCGGCGGCACCTTCATGATCGCCCCCAACGGGCTCGACGCCCTGGCGACCGTCGGGCTCGGGGCGGAGGTCGGCGCGATCGGACAGCCGATCGGCCCGATGCTGATCGAGGACGGCCGGGGCGGCGTGCTGGCCGAGTTCGCCGGCCTCCCCGACCTGCCGCCCGGCCGGGTCATGCGCCGCGCCGAACTGTACGAGGTGCTCCAGCGGCGGCTGCGCGAGAGCGGCATCGAAGTCCGCTACGGCAAACGGCTGGTCGGCGCCGAGGAGGGCGCCGACGGCATCACCGCCCGCTTCGCCGACGGCGACACCGCCACCGGCGACCTGCTGATCGGCACCGACGGCACCCGCTCCACCGTCCGCACCCTGATCGACCCGGCCGCACCCGGCGCGCGGTACACCGGCCTGCTCGGCGTCGGCGGCTACAGCCCGCACCGGCTGCCCGGCCGGGCCGGACGCGGCGAGACCATGCACTTCGCCAACGGCGCCCGCGCCTTCTTCGGCTACTGGGGGCTGCCGGACGGCGCCGGGACGGCCTGGTTCAGCAACATCCCGCAGCCCGAACAGCTGACCGCCGAGCAGGTCCGCGCCGTCAGCCCGGAGGAGTGGCTGCGCCGGGTCCGCGACCTGCACGCCGACGACCTGCCCGCCCGGGACGTGCTGCGCGAGGCCGCCGCCGACACCGTCGAGGTCTTCCCGCGGCTGGAGATCATGCCGTCCGTCCCGCACTGGTACCGCGGCCGGATGGTGCTGGTCGGCGACAGCGCGCACGCCCCCTCCAACAGCTCCGGCCAGGGCGTCTCGCTGGCCGTCGAGAGCGCCGTCGAACTCGCCCGCTGCCTGCGGGACCTGCCCGACCACACCGCCGCCTTCGCCGCCTACGAGGCGCTGCGCCGGCCCCGGGTCGAGAAGATCGCCGCCAACGCGGCGCGCACCAACAACCAGAAGTCCTCCGGGCCGGTCGGCCGGGCGCTGTTCCGGCTGCTCGCGCCGATCGCGATGCGGACCTTCCTGAGCCCGGAGAAGATGCTCCGCCCGGTGCACGGCCACCGGATCGACTGGGACCGGCCGGTGCTCCCGGTGGCCTCCGGCGCGACGGGCCGTCAACGGCGCGCCGTGACCGCGCCGTGACTGCGCCGTGACCCCTTCGTCGGGCCGGACAACGCCGTACGGGGGAATTTAGCCGCCCGGCCAATCAAGTGGCCCCAGGGGCAGGAATAGCGTTCGTGCTGTGGCCGACGTGCGACCCACGTCGGCATCCCCCCGCATCAACGAAGGAGAGCGTGCGCTCTATGGACGCTGTGACCCAGGTCCCCGCGCCGGTGAACGAGCCGGTCCACAGCTACGCCCCGGGCAGCCCGGAACGGGCCCGTCTGGAGGCCAAGCTGAAGGAGCTGGGCGGCCAGGAGCCGGTCCAGCTGACCATGACGATCAACGGTGAGCACCGCATGGGCGGCGGCGCCGAGATCCACGTCGTCCAGCCGCACAACCACGCGGCGAGGCTCGGCACCCTGCGCAACGCCACCCAGGCCGACGCGCAGGAGGCCATCGACACTGCCTTGGCCGCGGCCCCGGCCTGGCAGGCGCTCTCCTTCGACTCCCGCGCCGCGATCTTCCTCAAGGCCGCCGACCTGCTGGCCGGCCCCTGGCGCGAGACCCTGGCCGCCGCCACCATGCTCGGCCAGTCCAAGACCGCCCAGCAGGCCGAGATCGACACGCCCTGCGAGCTGGTCGACTTCCTGCGCTTCAACGTGCACTTCGCCCGCCAGATCATGGCCGAGCAGCCGATCTCCTCGGACGGCGTGTGGAACCGCAGCGACCACCGCCCGCTGGAGGGCTTCGTCTACGCGATCACCCCGTTCAACTTCACCGCGATCGCCGGCAACCTGCCGACCGCGCCCGCGCTGATGGGCAACGTCGTGCTCTGGAAGCCGTCCCCGACCCAGCAGTACTCCGCGCACCTGCTGATGCAGCTGCTGGAGGAGGCCGGCCTGCCCAAGGGCGTCATCAACATGGTGACCGGCGACGGCCTGGACGTCTCCGCCGTGGCGCTCAAGCACCCGGCGCTGGCCGGCATCCACTTCACCGGCTCCACCGCCACCTTCCAGCACCTGTGGCGCTCCGTCGGCGAGAACATCGCCGGCTACCGCACCTACCCGCGGATCGTCGGCGAGACCGGCGGCAAGGACTTCCTGGTCGCCCACCCGTCCGCCGACCCGGCCGTGCTGAAGACCGCGATGACCCGCGGCGCCTTCGAGTTCCAGGGCCAGAAGTGCTCGGCGCTCTCCCGCGCCTACGTCCCGGCCTCGATCTGGGCCGGCCTCAAGGACGAGTTCGCCGCCGAGGTCGAGGGCCTCACCATGGGCGACGTCACCGACCTGGCGAACTTCATGTCCGCCGTCATCGACGACCGCGCCTTCGCCAAGAACAAGGCCGCCATCGACCGCGCCCAGGCCGACCCCGCGGTCGAGGTCCTGGCCGGCGGCACCTACGACGACTCGGTCGGCTACTTCGTCCGCCCGACCGTCCTGGTCTGCGAGGACCCGGCGTCCGAGTACTTCCGCGAGGAGTACTTCGGCCCGATCCTCGCCGTGCACGTCTACCAGGACGACAAGTACGACGAGATGCTGGCCCAGATGGAGTCGGCCTCCGCCTACGGCCTGACCGGCGCGATCATCGCCCAGGACCGCGCGGCCGCCCAGGACGCCATGCACAAGCTGCGCTTCGCGGCCGGCAACTTCTACATCAACGACAAGCCGACCGGCGCCGTCGTCGGCCAGCAGCCCTTCGGCGGCGGCCGGGCCTCCGGCACCAACGACAAGGCCGGTGCCAAGCAGAACCTGGCGCGGTGGACCTCGACCCGCTCGGTCAAGGAGACCTTCGTCCCGCCGACGGACTACCGCTACCCGCACATGGGCTGAGTGCCCCTCCCGACCGCTCCGGTCGCCTGACCGTCTCGGTCAGGTGGCCGCGCCGGTCACCCGACCGCTCCGGTCGCCTGACCACTGCGGTCGCCTGACCACTCCGGTCACCCGCGACGCCCGGCCCCGCAGCCGGGCGTCGCCCGCCGGGGGGGGGGGGCCAACGCACCACCGCCCCCCCCCCCCGCCCCCCCCCCTCCTCCCGCGTCCACCCCTCCCCGAGCCGAACCCCCTCCCCACCTCCCCCCCCGCCGCGTCGTGACCGTGGGCCTTTCCACCCC
>NZ_JBHVWW010000007.1:15874-132117 GCF_042882025.1 Kitasatospora sp. NPDC058243 | reverse complement strand
AGGGAGGGGGTGAGAAGCACCAGGGAGAAACACTCGAGGCTCACCATCCAAAGCATTCCCCTTCCCTCTAGGGGGGGGGGGGTCCCCCCCCCCCCCCCCCCGCCGCCCCGGCCCCCCTTCTGCCACCCTTAGAAGCACCAGCTCCAGGAGTCACGATGCTCCGTTCCGCCCTTCTCGCGGCCTCCCGGTCGCCGCAGGTCCGCACCGTGGTCGAGAAGTTCCCGCCGACCCACGCGATAGTCGAGCGCTTCGTCGCCGGTGACGTCCTCGACGACGCCGTCACCGCCACCGACGACCTGATCGCCACCGGCCGCAAGGTCACCCTCGACCACCTCGGCGAGGACACCCAGGACGCCGCCCAGGCCGCCGGCACCGCCGAGGCCTACGAGCACCTGCTCACGGCGCTCAAGGAGACCGGCCTCGCGGCCGGCGCCGAGGTGTCGGTCAAGCTGTCGGCCGTCGGCCAGTTCCTCCCGGTGGACGGCGAGAAGATCGCGCTGGAGAACGCCCGCCGCATCTGCGAGGCCGCCGCCGACGCCGGCACCACGGTGACCCTCGACATGGAGGACCACACCACCACCGACTCCACTCTCGCCATCGCGCGCGAGCTGCGGGCCGACTTCCCCTGGCTGGGCGTCGTGCTCCAGGCCTACCTGCGCCGCACCGAGGCCGACTGCCGCGAGTTCTCCGGCCCCGGCTCGCGCGTGCGCCTGTGCAAGGGCGCCTACAAGGAGCCCGAGTCGGTCGCCTTCCAGGGCAAGCACGACGTCGACCTCGCGTACGTCCGTGCGCTCAAGGTCCTGATGGCCGGCGAGGGCTACCCGATGATCGCCTCGCACGACCCCAACATGATCAAGATCGCCGGCCAGCTCGCCCAGTGGAACGGCCGCAAGCGGGACTCCTTCGAGTACCAGATGCTGTTCGGCATCCGCCCCGAGGAGCAGCTGCGCCTCGCCGGCGAGGGCAACACCATGCGCGTGTACCTGCCCTACGGCCAGGAGTGGTACGGCTACTTCATGCGCCGCCTCGCCGAGCGCCCGGCCAACCTCACCTTCTTCCTGCGCGCCATGGCCACCCGCGGCTGACCCGCGCGCACCCGCACGACGACGGCCCGCACCCCCGGTGGAAGGGGGGTGCGGGCCGTTTGTCGTGGGTCAGAGGAACGGTTTGGTGTCCAGCTCGAAGTCGAAGGGGTCGGGCAGCGGGAGAGGTTCGCCGAAGGCGGCCAAGTGAACCTCGGTGTACTCCTCGCGGTGGGGATTGCTGAAGAGGCTGACCTGCGACTTCTCGCGGTCGATGAGGAGGTAGAACGGGATCGCGGCGCGTGCGTAGCAGTGGCGTTTGGCGATGCGGTCCTGGTCGGGCTTGCTGGAGGTGACCTCCGCCACCATGGTGACGCCGTCCGGTTCCATCCATGGCGGCGCGTCGCGGAACAGTCGGAGCTCCTCCGGGGCGAACGTGGCGTCCGGAATGACGTGGTTCTTCGGGCAGAGTCCACCGCTCACGAGGCGGAGGCCCTTGCTGCCCGAAACGCTCATGTCGGTGTTGGAGCGCCGGATCACCTGCTTGATCAGGTGATTGATGTGGTCCTCGTGGTTGCCGTCCGGCGGTGGTGCCACGATGATCTCTCCCTCGATGAGCTCGGCCCGGAAGCCTTCGGGGGAGTGCAGGCTCAGGAAGCTCTCCAGCAGGATGTCCTCCTGCGATGGGGAGCCCGTGATTGGTTGCTCATGCGCCACAGCACTCATGATGCCCCTCCTTCAGGTTCGAGTCACGCTAGTCGCGGTGCGGAGGGGTTATGCCGTGCACGGTTGGTTTTCACTCGATGGTGTGAGTTTGAGGCCTGGCATAGCATCCCGATGCTGATGAACTGGGGCTTTGGCGGGAGGAGTTGGGGATGCTGAAGGAGTTCGCGGGGTTGTCGACGCCGTTGGTGGCGGATGCGTGTGTGCGGTTGGGGGTGGGGCTCAGGGCGGCGCCGGTGGGGGTGGCGGCGGTGGTGGCCGGGGGGCGGGTCGCGGGGCGGGTGCTGCCGGTGCGGCACTACGGGAGCGTGGACGTGTTCCTGGAGGCGTACGGGGCGGCCCGGGACGGTGACGTGCTGGTGATCGACAACGGCGGGCGGACCGACGAGGCCTGCATCGGGGACCTCGCGGTGCTGGAGGCGCGGGCCGCCGGGATCGCCGGGATCGTGGTGTGGGGGCTGCACCGGGACACCCCCGAACTGGTGGAGATCGGGCTGCCGGTGTTCAGTTACGGCGCGCTGCCGCTGGGGCCGGTTCGGCTGGACGGGCGGGAGCCGGAGGCGCTGGTGACGGCGCGGGTCGGGCCGCACCTGGTGGGCGCCGGGGACGTGGTGTTCGGCGACGCGGACGGGGTGCTGTTCGTCCCGGCCGACCGGGCCGGGGAGGTGCTGGAGGCGGCCGCCGCGATCGCCGGGACCGAGCGTGCGCAGGCCGGGCGGATCGCCTCCGGTGACACGCTGCGCCGGCAGACCGCCTTCGACGAGTACCTGGAGCGCCGCGCCGCCGATCCTTCGTACAGCTTCCGGCAGCACCTGCGGCGGGTCGGCGGGGCGATCGAGGAGTAGCGAACTCCCTTACAGCGACCGGTGCATGACGTGCAGGCCGACGTAGCCGTCGACGGGGTGGTGGAAGGCTTCGGGGACGGTGCCGACGATGTCGAAGCCGAGGGATTGGTAGAGCTTCACGGCGTGGTGGTTGTTGGCGACCACGGCGTTGAACTGCATGGCGCGGTAGCCGTTGGTGCGGGCCCAGTCGAGGGTGTACTCGACCAGGGCCCGCCCGATGCCGCGGCCGTGGTGCGCCGGGTCGACCAGGTAGCTGGCGCTGGCCACGTGCGCGCCGTTGCCGGGGCGGTTGCGGGTCATGTTGGCGGTGCCGACGACCGTGCCGGCCTCGTCCACCGCGACCACCGTGCGATGGGGCGCGGTGAGCATCCACCACTCCCGGCCGAGGTCGGAGGAGAGGTCGAGGGGGTAGGGGAACGTCTCGCCGGCGGCGATGACGGTGTGGAAGAAGGGCCAGACGGCAGGCCAGTCCTCGGGGGTGGCTTCGCGGATGAGCATCCGCTCAGCATGATCCGCGGCGGGAGGGGCCTGCCACTGGTTTTCGACTGGTTCTCGGTGCGCGACCGTTTGCGGTGCGGCCGCTTCCGGTGCGGCTGGTCAGCTCAGGACGGCGTCCTCGACCAGGGCGGCCGCGTGGGCCTGGCCCTTGGCGTTGGGGTGCACCAGGGCGTAGCGCAGCGGGATGATGCTGGTCAGCACGCCGTCCAGCCAGTGGTCCTGGTCGCACACGCTGTGGCCGGTGGTGGAGGGGTAGAGGTCGACGAAGGCGTCGCCGTGGGCGGCGGTCCGCTGGGCGATGATCGCGTTGAGCGGTTCCAGGATGGCCGTCCGCGCCCAGGCGAGGTCGCCGGTGGTGAAGGTGGCGAACTGCTCCAGGTTGCCGTAGGTGCAGCGGGTGGCGTCCTCGGGGACGAGGTGGGGGTAGCCGACGGCCAGCAGCCGCGCGGACGGGGCCTTGGCGTGCAGGGCGCCGAGCATCTGGTCGAAGTCGCCGCGCAGTTGGTTGAAGCGGTCGGGCAGGCTCGCGTCGAACTTGTCCTTGCAGGGCGTGCCCTGGCCGAGGACCGCGGCGCCGAGTTCGATGCAGCCCTTGAGGATCTCGGCGAAGCCGAGGGTGTTGCCGCCGATCTCGACGGTGATCACGTCGGCGCCCGGGGAGACGGCGTCGATCTGCGACGGGACCGGTGGGAAGGGGGCGCCGGGGTTGGTCCCGAGCGGCGGGAGCGGGCGGCCGGGCGGGGCTTCCTTGGTCTGGTAGACGTCCTTGACGGTGGCGCCGGCACAGCTGACGTTGCGCAGCTCGACCAGGGGGCCGAGGCCGCGGCGGATCAGCTCGGGGTAGGAGCCGGTGGTGCGGGCGCAGCCGTCGCGGGGTTCGGTCTCGGCGCCGGCGGCCTCGACGAAGCCGGCCGTGTAGGAGTCGCCCAGTGCGGCCCAGGCGAGCGTCCGGACGCGGCCGGCCGGTTCGGCGGCGGCCTGGGCGGCGGACGGGGTGATCAGGCCGGCGGTGAGCGCGACGGCGGTGCCGGCGACGGCGAGGCGGGACAGGAAGCGTGGCACGGTCTCTCCCTCAACGAGTGCGCGGGAGAGCGCGATTCACCCCCCTAGAGGTAGATCGAGTCGGCGGGTGGACGACTTGATCCCTCAGGAGGGTGAATTCGCGTGTGCGGCCGTGACGTTGGGCCGATCGGCCCTGGGCGTCGGGGCGGGCCGGCGAGGGGTGTGGCGAGACGGTTCAGAGCAGGGCGGCGGACGGATCGACCATCGCCCGGGCGGTCTTGGCGTCGACGTACTCGCCGATCGCGGTCATCACCCACTCGCCGGACGACTGTCGGACCAGCTTGCACATCACCACGCCGGTGTGCGGCTCGGAGTGGGTGAGGTCGAAGCGGACCAGTTCCTCCTCCGTCCGGGCGTCCAGCAGGCGGCAGTAGGCGTTCTTGACCTCGGTGAACCGCTGGCCGGAGAAGGAGTTGACGACGAAGACCAGGCCGGTGACCTCGGCCGGCAGGCCGTCCAGGTGGACGGTGATCGACTCGTCGTCGCCGGCTCCGCCGCCGGTGAGGTTGTCGCCGGAGTGGGCGATCGCGCCCTTGAAGACGGTCAGCTTCATGAACCAGGCCGTCTCCAGCTTCTTGCGCTGGGCGTCGAAGGCGAGGCAGGAGGCGTCCAGGTCGACGCTGCGGCCGCGGCCGGCGGGCTCCCAGCCGAGCGCCATCCGGACCGAGGAGAGGAACGGACGGCCGTTCTTCACCAGGGAGACCGAACTGCCCTTGACCAGGTTGACCCGGCCCTTGTCCAGGGTGATCTTGGCGGGGGCGGACGGGGCCGGCGGGGCGACCGGGGGCGCGGGGGGCGCGGGCGGGGTGGCGGCGAGGGCGATCCGCGGGTCGACGGGGGGAGCCGGGGGAGCGACCGGAGGGGCCGCGGGGGGAGTGGCGGGGGCGGGGGCCTGGGCGGCCGGGGCCGGGGTCGCGGCCGGGGAGTCGTCGACGGAGACGCCGAAGTCGGTGGCGATGCCCGCCAGGCCGTTGGCGTAGCCCTGGCCGACCGCGCGCACCTTCCAGGCGCCGCCGCGCTGGTAGACCTCGACCACGATGAGCGCGGTCTCCTGGCCCAGCTGCGGCGGGGTGAAGGTGACCAGGGCCTGCCCGGTGTCGGCGTCGCGGACGGTGGCGGTCGGCTCCATCCCGGCGAAGGTGGAGGACTGGTCGGCGGGGCTGGCGGTCACCACGATCTTGGTGATGCCGGCCGGGACGGCCAGGGTGTCGACGGTGATCGCGTCCGGCGCTCCGGCGGCGGCCGGGCGGTGGCTGACGCCGGGGCCGTGCGGGGCGTTGAAGAAGACGAAGTCGTCGTCCGAGCGCACCTTTCCGGCGTCGGTCAGCAGCAGGCCGGAGACGTCCAGCGCCTTGGGCGCGGTGACCTCGACAGTCACCCGCGCGGCGGTCAGCGGGGCGTTGCCGCCTTGGGTCAGGACGGTGGACACGGACTCCTCCTCGGGTGCGGAACGGCGGCCGGCCGGGGCCGCTGGGACCGCCGGGCCGGGTGCTGCCCACAGTAACGAACGGGCGCGTCGGGATGAGCCCGGCCGGGGCGGTGACCTGTCGGATCGTCGGACGGTACGGCCGGGCGGCGGGGTTGGGTGGCGGGGTTGAGTGGCAGGCCCCGGCAAGGCCGCACGGTGGCAAGGCGGCGGGACAACGCGGCCGGAGGTCAGCGGGGCGCGAAGGCGGTCGGCGTGCTGGGGCGCGGCGGGAGCCCGGGTGCCTCGGGCACGACCGGCGGCGGCGCGACCGGCGGCGGCGCGACGGGCTGCGGTGCGACCGGGCCGAAGGCGCCGAGGGCGGCGACCGCCCGGGGCCGGTCGATGCCGAAGGCGGCGGCGCTCCAGCTCTCCGCCGCGGCGGCCTTGCGGACCGGGCCGGACGAAGCGGGCCGACCGGACGGGAGTGAGGGGCCGGACGGGCCGGTGGGCCCCGAGGGTTCGGCGGCGGGGCGGGTGCCGCGCACGCCGAAGGCGTAGTGGCCGGGCGGGACGTCGGTGCCGGCCGGGGTGGTGAAGCGGTAGACCAGGGTGCCGCGCTCCTGTTGGGCGGTGACGACCGCGCCGGGCAGGTCGGTCCAGGCGGTGCCGCTGCCGGGGGCCAACTCGCCTGGGGCAAGCCGGAATTCGGTCTGAAGTGCGGTGAGCGGCTCGGTGACGGCGAGGTCGAGCTGGTGCCGGAGGCCGTCCCGGCCGAGCGGTGTGACCGTGGCGACGCCGGTCAGGGCCTGGTCGGTGTCCGGCTCGGTGTCCGGGCCAGGGGCGCCGGCGGTCGGGCCGTCGGTGCCCGGGGCAACTGCGCCGGGCGGCGGCGGCGGTGCGGGCTGGGCCGGGGCGGCCGGGCGGGGTCCGGGTGCGTGCGGCGTGGTCGGCGAGGGGGAGGGCGAAGAGGGGTCGGCCGGCTGCTCGGCGACGGGCGCGACGGGCTGGGCCGACGGCGAGGGCGCGGCGGCGTCGGCCGGCGTGGCGGGCTCGCCGGTGCCAGCCGGCCGGGCGCCGGGGCCGTGGTCGGCCATGGGTTCGGCCGCGGCCTGTCCGCCGGTGGGCTCCGGGAGCGCCGACCGGGTGCCGGGCGCGTGGGGAGAGGCGCTGGGCGAGGCGGCTGTGGCGGCCGTGTCCTCCGCCGCCCCGGGGTGGTGCGCCGAGGGGCTCGGTACGGGCGGCCGGCCGGTGGCCGGGAGGTCGGCGGGGTTCGGCGCGGTCGGGTTCGGCGCGGTCGGGGCCCGGTCGGCGGCGGCCTCGGCCTGGTCGCCCGCGGCGGGGGTGGGCGGCGGGGTGGTGCCGACGCGTGCGACCCCGGCCCGCCGGCCCACGCCCTGCTGCTCGTTGAGCAGGAGGGTGGTGGCGATGCTGATGCCGACGACGGTGGACATCGCCATCGCGGCACCGGAGAAGCGCAGGGTGGGCAGCCGGAACCGGCCGCCGAACGGGCGTGGCCGCCCGTGCCGGCCGTGCCGTTCGGGCTCGTGCCGAACGTCCCGCGCAGTGTCCTCGCGCGCAGCCACCGGACCCCTCCCTCCCCGAAGTCGCCGTCGCGGTCGCGGTATTCTCCCATGCGCTGCCACCGGGCCGGCATCGGCCGCCCGGGGTCGGTCGGCCGGGGTCCGGGTGGGGCCCGCGCCGGGAGGGGGAGAGCGTACCAGCGGCTCGTCGTGGCCTGGACGGTTTTGATCCATTTCGTGGACACCCGTTCGACGGAAGGAAGTTGACGATCCGTCTGATAAGTCGGCGATGGCGGCCGGGCTGCCCGGACAGGGATTAATGCAACCTCCTTGCAACCCTTGCCCGCCCGGCCGGAAGTGGCCCAGGCTGAGGTCATCCCACGCCGTCCCGGAGAGACCGTCATGCCGCCCGACCCGCTGTCCGCAGCCTCCAGTGCACCCCTCGCCGCCACCCCCACGGGCGGCGATGGGGACGGCTCCACCGCCGCTCCGGCGGCGGTGGAGGAGGTGCTGATGCTGCGGATCTCGCTGGGCGAGGAGGTGGTCGGCGAGGTGCGCACCCGGTTCCGGTTCGAGGCCGCGCGCCCGTACGAGGTGCTGCTGACCTTCCATCTGGGGCGGCCGGACGAGGCCGACTGGGTGTTCTCGCGCGAGCTGCTGCGCGACGGCCTGCAGGCGCTGAGCGGCCAGGGCGACGTCAAACTGTGGCCGGCGTACTGCCCGTGCCACGGCTCGACGCTGCACCTGGCGCTCGAATCACCGCACGGCAGCGCCCTGCTGGAGGCCTCCAAGCCCCGGGTGCAGGCGTGGCTGGACCGTACCTACGCGCTGGTCTCCGCCGAGGCGGAGCGCGTCTGCGGCCCGACCGACGCCCAGCTGGCCGCGCTGCTCGCCGGCGGCTGAGGCCCGGTCGGGGCACCGGCGGGCCCGCGCGGCGGCGGGACGGGCGCCGCGCTCGGCAGCCGGACCGTCCCCGCGGCCAGCCCGGCCCGCAGCCGCCGGACGGCCGGGGCCGAGGAGGCCGGCAGCAGGTCGTACGGGTCGTCCGGCCCGTCCACCGTGACCAGCACCGACTCGGCGATGCGGTACGGCCGGTGGGCCAGCAGGCCGCCCAGGTAGCGGCGCAGCCGGGACAGCTCGGCGCGGACCGTCACCGTCCGGCCCGGGTCGCCGAACAGCGCCTCCGCGAGCTGCGCGGCCGTGCTGCCCTCGCGTCCGGTGGCGAGCAGGAGCAGCAGTTCGGCGTGGCGCGGGCTGAGCGGGTGCGACCAGCTGCCGGCCGCGCCCCGGACGGTCAGCTCCGGGCGGTCCTGGCGGCGCAGGTCGAGCCGGAGCCGGGCGCCCTCGGCCTGCTCGGCCTGTTCGGCCGTCACCGTGCCGGAGCCGTCCGCCTCGGGCGGCCGGACCGGTCGCACCAGCCAGCCGTCCGCGAGCGGTTCCAGGGCGCACTCGCCGAGGCCCGGCACCCAGTGCACGGCGGCGGTTCCCCAGCCGCCGACCGGCACCCGCAGCCGGCCGGGCGGCGGCAGCCCGGCCGCGGCGGCGGTCCACCCGGCGGAGTCCACCACCAGGGCCGGGCCGGCCACCCGGGCGAGCATCGGGGCAGCCAGGGTGCGCAGTTGGTGCAGCGCCTCCAGCCGGTGGGCGCGCAGCTCGGTCTCGGCGAGCCGGGCGGCGGTGGCGGTGAGCTGCAGCAGGTACGGGCGGACGTTGCGGGCCGGGCCGCTGAGGTTGATCGCGCCGACCAGTCGCCCGGTGCCCGGGTCGTGCACGGGGGCGGCGACGCAGGTCCAGGAGTGGTGGCTGCGCAGGTAGTGCTCGGCGGAGTGGACGTGCATCGGGCGCTGGGCGCGCAGTGCGACGGCGATGCCGTTGGTGCCGACGCTCTCCTCGATCCAGCGGGCGCCGGTGAGGAAGCCGATCCGGTCGGCGCTGCGGCGCAGGGCGCGCTCGCCCTCCTGCCACAGCACGTGGCCCTCGGCGTCGGCGATGGCGAGGATCAGTGGACTCTGGCCGACCGGCTGGAGCAGGGTGTCGCGCAGCACCGACAGGACGGCGTCCAGGCCGCTGGTGCGGCGGCGCTGCTCGATCTCGGCGGGGCCGAGGTGGACGGCGGCGGCGCCGGCGTCGGGGTCGAGCCCGAGGCGGCGCAGCCGGGCCCAGGAGTCGCCGATCTCGGGGCGGGGTTCGAGCCGGCCGGGGGAGCCGGGGTCGGGGTAGGGGGGCTGGACGAGTTCGCGGGCGGCGGCTTCGGCGAGGGTGCGGTCGTGGACCCTGGCCAGCTCGGCCGCGCTCGGCGCGGTGCGGCGTTCTGGTCGTCGGGACTGCCGTCCGGTCTGCCGCACTCGCGTTGCTCCTCGCCGCCGTTCGAGGCCGCGCCGGGGTCGACGCGCTGACGAAAGCGTACGGGGGCGGTGAGGGTCTGGGGACGGGGTCTGCCAACTCGGCATACCGGACGGTATGACCGTGGACATGCCGAGGTGTGATGACTGGCGGGGGTCCTGGTGTGGGCCTGGTGTGGGCCCGACGCGGACCTGGTGCGAGGCCTGGTGCGGGACCTGATGCGGGCCTTGCGTGGGCCTTGGTGCGGTGCTGGTGCGAGGCCTGATGTGGGCCTGGTGCAGGCTCGGCGGTCAGCGTTCCGTGCCGGTGCCGCGCTGGGCCGCCTCGACGGTGTGGTGCAGGTCGGCGGTGGCCTCCAGGGAGGCGGCGGTGCTCAGCGCCAGGCAGGCGGCCAGCGCGATCGCCACCGCGCGCAGGCGGGTGCCGGTGGCGGTGGCCGCCGGGCGGGGCTGGAGCAGGGCGGCGACCCGGCGCGGGACCGGCCCGGAGTGGGCGGCGGGGACGAGTCGGGGCCGGGCCGGCCACGGGGAGCGGCTGGCGGCCAGGGCGGCCCGGCCGACCGCGCGGGCGGTCACGGTGCGGTCGCCGACCCGGGCGGCCGCCACCTCGTCGGCCCAGCGCTCCAGGTGGTACCCGAGGGGCGCGCGCAGCGGCCGCAGCGCCGGGTGGAGGTCGGCGGCGTGCTCGGCGAGGGCGAGGAAGACGTGGTGGCGGGCGGTCAGGTGGGCGCGCTCGTGGGCGAGCAGGGCGGCCCGCTCGGGCCCGGTGAGGATGCGCAGCATGCCGGAGGTGACCACGATCCGGCCGGGCTCGCCGGGCCTGCCGGGGAGGGGCAGGCGCCCCGGTAGGGCGAAGGCGTCGGCGCGCTCGTCGTCGAGGACGGCGAGCGGGTGCTCGCCCGGCTGGAGCAGGGTGCGGGCGCCGGCCAGGACGGCCTGCGGGGTGCGTGCCCGGCGCATGGTGGCGTGCCCGGGGCGCGCGTCCGGATGCCGGCCCTCGGCCGGCGCGGGGCAGGCCGTCGCGGCGCAGGCCGGGAGGGCGGCCCGGGCCTCGCGCAGTTCCAGCCGGTGGCGGCGGGCGGTGCGGACGGCCTGGGCGGTCAGCGCGGCGAGCACCAGGCCGGCCGCGGCGGCCGCCACCGGTGCGTCGGGTGCGGCGGCGGTGAGCCAGGGCAGCGACAGGTGGCCGATCGCGGCGACCGGCGGCAGCTGGAGCAGCCCGGCGGCGGCGAGCAGGCCGAGCGAGCAGAGGGTGCCGCCGGCCAGCACGGCGGACGTCCCGGCGAGCATCCAGGCGGCGGCCCGGGGCGGCAGCGCGTCGGCGAGGCGGCGGGCCAGCGGGGCGGCCAGGAACGGCAGCAGCAGCGGGGCCCAGACGGCGATCATCACGATCCGGCCGCCCCGGGGGTGCGGTGGCCGGGGGCGGGGGCGGTGCCCGGGAGGGGGCCGAGACCGGGGGTGTCGCCGTCGGTGCCCGGGGCGGAGCCGAGGCCCGGGGCGCCGTCGCCGAGCAGGTCGCGCAGCAGCTGCTCGTCCTCGGCGGAGAGGTCGGAGACGAAGCGGGCGAGCACGGTGGAGCGGTCGGCCTCGCGGCCGAGCTCGGTGTGCATCCGGCGGGCGGCGAGGCCCGCGGTGTCCTGGACGGTCGGGATGTAGGCGTAGGCGCGGCCGGCCCGGGTGCGCTCCACGGTGCCCTTGTCGTGCAGGCGGGCGAGGATCGTGGCGATGGTGGTGCGGGCGAGGTCCCCGCCGAGTGCCGACTGGACGTCCTGCGGGGTCATCGGCTGCCGGGCCGACCAGAGCGCGGCCAGCACCTCGGCCTCCAGCTCCCCGGCAGGCCGGCGGGCGGACGGTACGTCGGACATGGCGGCGCTTCCTCCAGGTTTCGTCTACAGTCATGTAGACCGTCTACGTCACTGTAGACGGTCGGGGCGGGTTCCGCTGTGAACCGCCCCCCAACGTACGGGAGGTCCGCCAGCCTTGCTTCAGTTCCTCGCCGATCCGGCCGCTCACCTCGCGGTGAACCCGCTGGACGCGTCCTCGCTGCTCGCCGCCTTCGGCGCACTCGGCATCGCCGTCGTGCTCTTCGCCGAGACCGGCCTGCTGGTGGGCTTCTTCCTGCCCGGAGACTCGCTGCTGTTCACCGCCGGCCTGCTGTGCGTGCCCGGCGCCACCAAGGGCCCGCAGCTGGAGCTCTACCAGGTGCTGCCCGCCGCCCTGGTCGGCGCGCTGGCCGGCGCCCAGGTCGGCTATCTGATCGGCAAGCGCGGCGGCCGCGCGCTGCTGCGCCGCACCGAGCGCAGGAGCCTGCTGGAGGGCGTCGAGCGGGCCGAGGAACTGCTGGGCAAGTACGGCCACGGCAAGGCGATCGTGCTCGCCCGCTTCATCCCCGTGGTCCGAACGGTGCTGAACCCGCTCTGCGGCGTGCTCGAAGTGCCGGTCCGCTCGTTCACCTTCTGGCAGGTGACCGGCGGCGCCCTCTGGACGGTCGGCGTCGTGCTCGCCGGGTACGGGCTCGGATCGTCGATCCCCAGCATCGACAGATATCTGCTCCCGATCATCGGTCTGGTAGTAGTTGTCTCCGTGCTCCCCATTGTTCTCGAACTGTTCCGCGCCCGTAAGGCGCACCGTCACGGAGGTGACAAGTGACGTCCTCCCGGGCTCTCGCCGTCTACGACGGCAGCGGCATCGACGGCAGCCTCTACACCCGGGTGAACGGGTGGGCGCAAGCCGCCCCGCACTGGCTGGACGAGCTGATCAAGGTCTGGTCGGCGCTCGGCCTCGGCCTGTTCGCGGTCTTCATGCTCTACGCCTGGTGGCGGGCGCGCGGCGCCGACTCGGCCGTGATGGCCAAGGTGCTCGCCTCGCCGGTGATCGTGGTCGTCGCGTACGGCGTCAACTCGGTGCTCAAGGGCATGGTCGAAGAAGTCCGGCCGTGTGCCCAGATCCCCGGCAGCATCTCGCTGGAGACCTGCCCCGGCGCCGGTGACTGGTCCTTCCCCAGCAACCACACCGTGATCGCCTTCGCCGCCGCCACCGCACTCTGGTTCGCCGACCGGCGGCTCGGCTGGATCGCCGGGATCTTCGCGGTGCTGATGGGAGCCTCCCGGGTCTGGGTCGGCGTGCACTACCCGCACGACGTGGCCGTCGGCGCGCTGGTCGGCCTCCTGGTCGCGGTGGTGCTGGCGCCGCTCGCCGGCCGCTGCGGGCCGCTGGTGGACCGGATGCGGGCGGGTGCGCTGCGCCCGCTGCTCGGTCCGGGCGCGGTGCCGGCGACGGCGGGCCGCCACGCGGCGTACGGGACGCGTCAGCACTGACGGCGACGGCCGACAGTACTGACGGCGGGTGCCGGCAGCGCTGAACGGCGGGTGCCGGCAGTACTGGCGGCGAGACCCGACAGCGCTGATTCCGTAGCCTCCCCGTAGCCCGTCCGACCCTTGTCTGGCCGGGGTGGCGGGTAGAGCATGTGAGCCGGGCGTGGGGCCCCTTCGCGGGGAACCCGCCCGGCTCAGTCGTGCCGGGGCGCGGGAGCGCCGGGCGTGCCAGCGGAGGGAGTGCCAATGCCGTACCGACTCGACATCACGCAGGGGGACTGGCCGGGCGAGTCGCCGCACAAGGGCGTCGAGGGCCTGCTCGCCGAGGCCATGGTGCTCACCCTCGCCACCGCCGGCCACGAGCACGGCCCGCACGCCAACCTGGCCTTCTTCGCGTACGACGACGACCTCGTCCTGTACTTCGTCAGCGAGCGCTCCACCCGGCACAGCCACCACCTCGCCGAGGAGGCCCGGGCCGCCGCCACCGTCTTCCTGCCGCCGCCGGTCTTCGGCGAGCAGCTGCGCGGCCTGCAACTGACCGGCGGCGCGAGCGAGGCCTGGGGGCGGCAGGCCGAGGCGGCGCTGGCCGCCTACCAGGGGCGGTACCCGTCCTTCGCGCAGGACGAGCAGGTGCGGCGGCAGTTCCTCACCGGGGGCGGGGCGGCGGCGCTGTACCGGTTCCAGGTGGAGGAGCTGACGGCGGTGGACGAGCCGAACTTCGGGCGGCGCAACTACCTGCGGGCGCGGGTGCTGCGGCCGTAGGCCCTACCCGGTCCCCAGGGTTGTCTGTACAACTTTTCGGGTGATTCATCTGCGGGACGCTACCGGGACGCCCCCAGGACACCTGGGCGCACCAGCCTGGCCGCATGAGAGTCATCGTCGTAGGAGCAGGCGTGCTCGGCACCATGCACGCCTGGCAGGCCGTCGAACGCGGCCACGAGGTCGTCCACCTGGAGCGCGAGACCGAGGCGCGCGGCGCCTCCGTGCGCAACTTCGGCCTGGTCTGGGTCAGCGGCCGCGCGCAGGGCGAGGAACTGGACACCGCGCTGCGCGCCCGCGAACTGTGGGAAGGCATCGGCGCCCGCGTCCCCGACCTCGGCTTCCGCGCCAACGGATCGCTCACCGCGATCCGCACCCAGGCCGAACTCGCCGTCGCCGAACAGGCACTCACCCTGCCCGACGCCGCCGCCCGCGGCTACCGGCTGCTCGACGCCGACCAGACCAGGGCCGCCAACCCCGCCCTGCGCGGCGAACTCCTCGGCGCCCTGTGGTGCGAGCGCGACGCCGCCGTCGAACCCCGCACCGCCCAGCCCGCGCTGCGCGCCGCCCTCCAGGCCACCGGCCGCTACACCTTCCTGCCCGGCCGCGAGGTCCGCGACGTGATCGGCGAGAACGCCGTCCGCGACGACCACGGCGACGTCCACACCGGTGACCTCGTCATCCTCTGCACCGGCGCCTGGCTCGGCGGCCTCGTCCGCGAACTCGCCCCCTCGCTGCCCGTGCGCAAGGTCCGGCTGCAGATGATGCAGACCGACCCGCTCGGCGAGACCCTCACCACCTCCGTCGCCGACGGCGACAGCTTCCGCTACTACCCGGCCTTCGCCGGCACCGCCCTGGACCGCCTCCGGGACACCCAGCCGCAGCCCGACGTCGCCGCCGAACACAAGATGCAGCTGCTCATGGTCCAGCGGCGCGACGGCGGCCTCACCATCGGCGACACCCACGAGTACGACCAGCCGTTCGGCTTCGACGTCGTCGAGGACCCGTACGACCACCTGGTCGGCGTGGCCGAGGACCTGCTCGGCCGCCCCCTGCCGCGCGTCCGCCGCCGCTGGGCCGGGGTGTACGCGCAGTGCGTCGACACCACCCGGGTCGTCCACCGCGAACAACTCCGCGACGGCGTCTGGCTCGTCACCGGCCCCGGCGGCCGCGGCATGACCTGCTCCCCGGCCATCGCCGAAACCACCGCCGAACTCGCAAACCTGTAAGGGTAGTTGACATGTCCTTTGATATCCGCCTGGTCGTCCTCGACATGGCCGGCACCACCGTGGCCGACGACGGCCTCGTCGAACAGGCCTTCACCGCCGCCGCCCGGACGCTCGGCGTCGAGGCCGGCAGCCCGGGCTTCGGCCCCATGCTGGACCACGTCCGCGCCACCATGGGCGAATCCAAGATCTCCGTCTTCCGGCACCTCTTCGGGGACGAGGACAAGGCCCAGCGGGCCAACACCGCCTTCGAGGCCGCCTACCACGACCTCGTCGACGCCGGGCACTGCGCCGCCCTGCCCGGCGCCGCCGAAGCCATCGCCGAACTGCGCGGCCAGGGCCGGAAGGTCGCCCTCACCACCGGCTTCTCCCGGGCCACCCAGGACCGCATCCTCACCGCCCTCGGCTGGCAGTCCGTCGCCGACCTCACGCTCAGCCCCGCCGAGGCCGGCC
The DNA here is from genome assembly GCF_042882025.1 of Kitasatospora sp. NPDC058243. Taxonomy (NCBI): domain Bacteria; kingdom Bacillati; phylum Actinomycetota; class Actinomycetes; order Kitasatosporales; family Streptomycetaceae; genus Kitasatospora; species Kitasatospora sp. NPDC058243. Next base: position 116,945 of record NZ_JBHVWW010000007.1, on the reverse strand, counting down.
GCGGCCGCCCCTACCCGGACCTCGCGCTCACCGCGCTGCTGCGGACCGGAGTCGAGTCGGTGCGGCAGATCGCCGTCGCCGGCGACACCGGCTACGACATGCTGACCGGCGTACGGGCCGGAGCGTCCGTCGTCGCCGGCGTGCTCACCGGCGCCCACGACGAGGCCCGGCTGCGGGCCGACGGGGCGACGCACGTCCTCGGCTCGGTCGCGGAACTGCCCGGACTGCTGGGCTGACCGATCCCCCTCCCGGAGCAGGAAGTCGGCCCGGCCGACTTCCTGCTCCCCGGGGTCAGGTCAGGACACCGGCCCGGCCGCTCCGCCGCCTCGCCGCCGGGCCGACTCGCGGCCCAGCCAGGCGACGGCGAGCATCAGGGCGGCCGTCAGCCCGACGGCGAGCCCGAGATCCCGGGGAAGACTGATGTCCCCCGGGCGCTGCGGGTCGGCGCGGCCGGCCGGATCGAAACGGACCGTCACCCGGTCGCCGACCGCGAGCGCGCGCAGCCCCGTCGACAACTCGCCGCCGGGCAACGCAGTGCCGTCCTCGGCCGCGAGGTCGTACATCGAGGACGGGTGCTTCCCGGCGAGACGGTCCGTCTCCCCGGTGACCCGGGCCGTCACCGTCTCGCCGGACAGCCGCAGGATCACGTCGTCCCGCGCCATGGCCACGGCCCCCGTCGCCAGGCCCGAGAGGAGAACGGCGAACAGCGCCACCCAACAGCCCACCCACCGCCCCAGCAGCCGCACCAGACCCACCACCCAGGCCACCACCAGCACCAGCCCGAGCAGCGACGCGGCGCCCCCGCCGAGGTAGGTGCCCGCGAGCACCAGCCCGAACGTCCCCACGGGGACGCCCAGGACCAGGACAGCGCTCAGCACGGTGGCCCGGCTACGGTCCCTGGTCGTACCCATGACTCTCCCCGCGTTCGTCCGATCGGGCTGGAAGAGTACGACGCGTCCCCTCGCCCCCGGCCACGGGGGCTGGTCGGGCGGGAGGGGGACTTCCTCGGGGTGGAGGAAGAAGCAGGCGTGGGCCTTCTACAGGCATGGCGCAGGGCCGCGAGCACGCGGAGCCGTCCGTAGTGCTCAGCTGTTGTCCACCGGGTGTCCGCTGCGGGCCGCCAGCGCTCGGAACTCGGCCCAGGCCTGCGCATCCAGGTCGTCGAGGACGCCGTCGTCGAGTTCGACGACGGGCTCAGGCGACAGGTGGGCGCGCCAGTTGCCGCGCTTCACCATCAGCATGCCGAAGTCGAGGAAGCCGTTGGCGAACGAGAAACCGGCGCCGCCGCGCTCGTAGACCCGGATCAGGGGCTCGAAGGGATCGGGCAGCGGACGCAGCACCGGCCCGGGGGCGTCACCCAGGGCGGCCCACTGGACGGCGGCCGCCGAGCACTCGATCGCGTGCCACGAACCGGAGGCGTCCTCCACGAAATCCTCGATGTCGGAGACCACCGCCGGGTCGGCCCGCACGGCCGGCGCCACAATCGCCGCGAGATCGAAGAAAGGCCATTCGTCGGTTTCCCCGTAGGCATCGAGCCAGAGCGCGGCCCGTCGGAAGTACTCCTTCATGAGCGCCGCGCGAGAAAAGGACCTCCGCTCCCCCTCCCGATAGGCCGTCCACTGGATGGCTTTGAGGCGGTCGACCATCAACTGAACATTTTCCGTGCTCACTTGAGATCATAACCTTTCTCGCGGAGTTGGGATTTGATGGCATCGACTACGATATCAAGGTTCGAGAGGTCTTCGGCGACGGCCCCGGTGGGCGCCTTGAGCCCGTAGAGCTTCCAGTGGTCGAGTGATCCGTCCGCCGACACCTCTCCCTCGTGATAGCTCCGTGGTGCCAGATTGTGTGCGCCGAAATGCTCGGGGTGGACAATTGGCGCGCCTTCCGAGTTCCATGCGTCCGGATGGCTGGAAAGATAGGGGAGGCCGGCTTCGAGAAGCTTGGCCTCGACATACTCGTGGGCGAGCGTTCCACGCAGCGGTGGAATGCTGCCCGGTTTTATGAACCCGTTGACGGCGGCGTTCCAGGGTGTGGAGACCGCCGGGTCCGGTTCGAAATGGACGTTCTTCAGGACATTGTGTGCGCCCGGTCCCACCGGGACGTCATGCCGGTTGATCATGAGGTTGTCCTTGGCGACCTGGACGATCCGCGGATCGACACCGGTTTCCTTGGCGACCTCGACCACATCGTCCGTCCTGGTGCGGTAGTCCTCGTAGCGCTGCACGGCCCTCTTGTTCGGTGCACCGGTCGGGTCGATCGCGTACGGGGTTCCCGACTCGGAGAGCCAGGGCTCCGGGCGGGCGCCGAGTCCGCCCTCCCAGCCGTTCGCGTCGGCCCCGGTGAAACCGGGGCGGCGCTTCGGAGTGCTGCTCCCGGGAGCAGCCGCGGTGCCGATGGCGCCGAGGATGAGGTCGAGGGGCATGACCGGGCCGGTTTTGAAGGTGGCGTCGTAGCCGTAGGTGAGGCCGGCGCCGGTGAGCATGCGGCCGGGGAGGGTGTCGGCGGCGCCCGCGACCTTGGCGAGGCCGGCGAGGGCGACGGAGGCGTTTTCGGCGCCCTCGGCGGCGTTGGCGGCGACGCGGCCGCCGGCGCCGAGGCCGCCGCCGGCGCCGCCCATCACGCCGCCGGTCTCGGCGGAGTCGACGGCTTCCTGGAGGCTGTAGCCGCCGTCGTCGAAGAATTCGACCCGGATCGGCTGGGCGACGGCGAGGTCGACGGCGATGGCCTCGACGGAGCCGAAGACGACGCCGGTGAGGATGGTGGCGGCGATGGTGGCGATGGTTTCGGAGACGGCGACGCCGAGGCCCGCGGCGGTGGCGATGATGCCTGCGGCGGCGGTGCCGGCGGCGGCTTCGGAGATGCCGGCGGTGAAGATGGCGAGGGCGGTGCCGGCGACCAGGGTCGCGCCGACGATCGCGGCCTCTTCCTTGAGCTTCTTGAGCGCTTTGTCGACCTCGTCGGCGAAGGCGCGCAGGGCCTTGGCGAGGTTGCGGCAGGCGGCGGCGACATCGGGGAGCCAGCCCTTGCCCTTGCCCCCGTAGTACTGGCCCCAGAACTTGCCGAAGGCGTCGATGGCGGGGCCGTGGTTGTTGGCGACGATGGCGGCGGCGGCCTGGTGGGTGGGCGCGGTGACGTTGTCGATGGCGGTGGCCATCGTGTCCCAGGCGGCGGCGACCGTGCGGAGCTCGTCCGGGTCGGCGTCGGGCCACCACAGACCGGTGACCTTGCGGACGATCTTCTCGGCCGCGGACTCACCCACGCGCCGGCTCCCTCCGCGGCGGGCGGCCGATCACGGCGTGAGGTCCTTGCGGACGTGGTTGTCGGCGTCGGTGTGGTTGTCGGCGTGGGCGTTCAGCCCGTCGTGGATGCTGGTGAGGCCTTTGACCAGGACGTCCAGCGCGGAGAGCACGTGGTCGTGCGGGCCGTTGTAGGCCTGGGCGAACTCCTTGCCCTGCTTGTCGTCGCCCCACGGGCTGCCGGCGCCGGCGAGGGTGTGCTTGAGCGTGTCGAGGGCGTCCTTGAGTGCCTTGCTCTGGGCTTCGAAGGTCGGCGCGGCCGCTTTCAGGTCCCCCGGCCGGATCTTGAACTCCGGGCCGCCGGCTTTCGGTCCGTCATCCGCCATGGCGTCATCCCCCCGTGCTGTCCGTGCGTTGAGAAGGAGCGAAGGGAGAGATGCGCGGAGGAGCGGCGGGGTTGCGGGCTACGGAGTGATCTGGGTCACGGGCTGATCCGGGTCGCGGGGTCGGAGGGGTCGTGTGGCGGTGTGGGTCTGCGTGCGGACCAGAGCAGGGTGCCGCCGATCAGGGCGTTGCAGGCGAGGAATGTCAACAGGTAGGCGGTGGAGTCGACTTCGCCGGGGAGTTTGGGGGCGACCTGGCCGGCCGGGTCGATGCGGACGGTGATGACGTCGCCGGGCTTGAACCGGGTGGAGCTCTCTTCGAGGTCGCCGCCGGGGATCTCGCCGGCCGGGTCGGTCGAGGCGAGGGCGTAGGCCCGTCCGGAGCCGTGGAGTGAGTCGGTCGTCTTCTCGTTGAGGACCACGGCCTGCACCGTCCGGCCCGAGTCCAGGATCAGGTTGGTCCAGGCGACGGAGCCCGACAGGTAGGCGACGAAGGCGACGGCGGCGATGCCTGCGCCCCAGGCGAACGCCTTGCGCTGGAACGCGGGGTTGCTGTCGGCGTCGCGCCGTAGGGCGAGGGCGAGCAGCATGACCACGGGGTAGGCGAAGCCCACGATGGTGGCGACGAACGAGTTGACGTACACGTTCAGTGCCGTGACGCCGATGAGGATGGCGGTGGAGAGGGCGATGAGGGCCAGTGTGCCGCGGAGGCGGCGGAGCCCGTCGGGCGGGGCCGAGTCGGTGGTGGTCGTCATCCGAAGGCCTTTCGGATGTTGTCCCACTGGTCGGGCGGCAGCGCGTCGGCGCTCTCGTCCCGGGGTGGGTGGAAGGAGATGCCGCGGAACGCGGTGGCCAGGAGCGGCAGCCACTCGTCCCAGTGGTCGAGGTCCTCGGTGGTGAAGACGGCGGCGACCACGTGCGGGCTCCACGGGTGCGGGATCAGCAGTTCGAGCTGGCGCACCGTGTTGACGGTGGACTCGGGCACGCCGAACACCGCGCCGGGCACCGGGACGGCCAGGTCGCGGGCGGCGAGCGCGGCGCGGCCGGTCGGCAGGTCCACCACGCCGACGTCGGCGTCCGGCCAGGCCTCGGCCAGTTGTTCGGCGATTCGGGCGGGGTAGCTGCCGGGCGCGCCGAGGTCCTGCGGGCGGACGAAGACGGTGAGCATGCCGTGGATGGGCTCGCCGTCCTCGGCCCGGACCAGGCAGCTGGAGATGTGGACCGCGCCCTCGCGCAGTTGGGTCTGCAGCGCGGTCTCGGCGGCGATCACGGTGCCGAGCTTCTGTTCGGGCCGGGCGTCGGGGAAGGCCGCGTCCAGGCCCTCCGCCGTGCGGGCCATCCGGTCGCCGAGGTCCTCGTCGAGGTCGAGGGGGGTGAAGCCCGCGGGCAGGGTGAGCCAGAGCGGCGGAATCCCGGTGGTCTCAACGGCCATAGCCGGCCGCCCATCCGCCCATGCCGAGCAGGTTGCCGACGGCGGACACGGTGCCGATGACGGCGGAGCCCTTGCCGCCGGCGGTGCTGACGCCGACGGACCCGATGACGTTGTTGCCGCCGGTGGTGTAGTTGACGGCGTCGGTGAGGCCGCCGCTCGGATTGTCCTGGCTGAGGGCGTACGCCGTCGGGACGTTGAGCCCGAAGGTGGTGGCGGCCTGGACGCCGTCGGAGACGTTCATCGCGGTGGCCTTGGAGACCCCGAGCTTGATGGCGGGCTTCTCGATCGCGGTGGTGAAGATCGGGTTGGCCGGGTCGACGGCGCGGGCGGCGGCCCGGACCTCGGTCGTACCGGCGCTCATGGCGCCGCGTACGCTCCCACCGGCGGCGCGCGCCCCCCGGGTGGCGTTCAGGCCCTTGGCCGCGACGCCCACCCCGGGGATCGCGCCGATCACGTCGCCGCCCAGCGTCAGCCAGTTGCCGATGTTCTTCTGCGGCGGCCACAGCTTGCCCTCAAGGGCGTACTTGGTCGCGTGCGTGCCTGCGGCGGCGGCGCTCAGCAGGAGGGCCGGCAGCGCGAAGGCGGGGAAGAAGATCGCCGCGACGCCGCAGAGGCCGGCGGCGACGGTGAGCATGTCGGCGCCGTGGTTCTTGAGCCAGTTGCCGACCTTGCTGAGCCAGCCGGGCTCCGGCGGCGCCTTGCTGTCGGCGGCCTTGCGGATGGCGGCCGCGGTCTTGTGGGCGTCGGACTTGTGGCCCCCGGCGAGTTCGTGGGCCTGCTTCTGGAGCTCGGTGAGGTCGTTGGCGGCGCTGCCGACGAGTGCGGCGGCCGCGTCCAGGTGGTCCTTCGCCTTGGCGTAGCGCTGTTCGGCGGCGGCGAGGCCGGCGTCGTCGGGGAAGGTCTGGCCGGCGAGTTTGAGGTCGGGGGCGGCGGCCGCGGCGGTGTGCGCCTGTTCGGCCTGCTCCTTCTGCTGCTTGGCGGCGACCGCGGCGCGGGCCAACTCGGCGGCCTTGGGCTGGTGTTCGGTCAGTGCCGTGTACCAGACGTCGAGGGCCTGGTAGGCGGCGGTGATCGAGTCGGCGGCGTCCTGGAGGTACTTGGGGAGCTTGCCGAACTGGCCGGCGAAGGCCTTGGCGGCCTCGCCGGTCCACTGGCCCTGGTTGGCGGAGAGCTGCGAGAGCGTGGTGTGGACGTCGGTCAGGTGCTGGCCCACTCGGCGCAGGCTGCCGCTGAGGCCGGTGACCGCGGCGGTGTCGCCGGGGGTCGGGTTGAAGCCGAGGCCGGACCAGTCCGGCGTGGGGGCGGTCACGACCGCCCCTGGGGGGTGAGGGCCTTGGTGGTGTCCTGTTCGGTGCTGTCGTAGCCCTGTTGCACCTGCTCCAGGCCGTCGTCAAGGATCTTGACGCACTCGCGGACCTTCTTCAGCCCGTACTCCCACGTGCCCTGGAAGTGTCCGCAGGCCTCGTCGAGGAAGTCGTAGCCCAGTCCGCTGCGACTCGCTTCCTTGAGCGCCTTGAGTCCTTGGTCGAGTTCGTCGCCGCAGCCTTTGAGGTCCTTGGCCAGCTTGGCGAGGAACTCGGTGCTGACCGTGAAGTCGGCCACTGCTCCCCCGATGTGTCGATGGCGTGACCGGCCGAGCATAGCCGCAGTCGGTACGCGGGCGATCTGTTGTGACGGGTGCTTCACGTTGCGGTGACGGGATCTTGACGATGCGCCAGCACGCGGCGGCGTCGGCGGCGGCCGGGAGGCGGCCGGGCGCCGTCGGGGTCAGCGGCGCCAGAAGCCGCGCTTCTTCGGGGCGACGAGCTTCGCCACCGCGGCGACGAACAGTTCGGCGACGGGGGAGGGGCCCTCGCCGTGGTTGAGGTGGCCTTCGGACGACCACTCGCCGAGGACGGTGCCGGGGCTGCCGTCGAAGGGGTTGAGCGCGTGCTCCAGGGTCACGTAGCGGACGGTCTTGGCGCCCTGGGGGTGGACGGCGGCGACGAAGTGGGCCTCGGTGGCGCCGGTCGGGGTGGGGAGGGTGACGAGCAGCAGGGGGTGGCCGTCGGCCCGCAGGTGCCGGCAGTCCAGGCCGTGGCTGGGCAGCCGGTCCTCGGGCGGGAGGGTCTGGCCGAGGTCGTCCCAGATGCCGGTGAGGACGGGCAGGAGGCTGCCGCCGGCGTCCGGGACGGTCAGCCGAGGGCCGAATTCGAGGACCTGGCGGGCGAGCTCGCGGTGGACGAAGCGGTAGTGGTGGGGCCGTGGGTCGCTCATGGGGCCCACGGTAGCGAACCGCTCGGAGCGGGCGGTCGGCACATCCGACTTCCCGCTCCGAAAGGGCAGTTGACCAGCACCGTGGGCCGGGGTGGCGGCCCGTCAGTGACTGTTCTTGAGGTTGAGCACGACCACTCCGACGATCACCAGGGCGATCCCCAGCCACTGGAGGCGTCCCAGCGATTCGCCGAAGGCGACCACGCCTATTCCGGCGACCGCCGCCGTCCCGGCCCCCGACCAGACGGCGTAGGCGACCGAGACCGGGATGTGCTTGAGCGCGCGCCCGAGCAGCACGAAGGACAGCACGTAGCCGACCGCGACCCCCAGGCTCGGCCAGAGGCGGGTGAACCCCTCGGTGAGCTTGAGGCAGCTGGTCGCGCAGACCTCGCTCAGGATGGCGAGGGAGAGCAGGAGATAGGGCATGCCGGTCAAACGGCCCAGGCGGCGCCGAGCTTCCCCAGCAGGGCGAGGTCGGCCTGTTCCAGGCTGGCGAGCAGGGTGATCCGGCCGCCGTCGGGCATCGGCGTCGCGGTGGACGGCACGGCGAGCACGGCGCAGCCGGCCGCGGCGGCGGAGGCGACTCCGGTCGGGGTGTCCTCGACGGCGACGCAGGTGGCCGGGTCCAGGCCGAGCCGTTCGGCGGCGGCGAGGTACGGGTCCGGTGCGGGCTTGGTGCGCGGGGTGTCCTCGGCGGCCAGGGTGACGGCGAACCAGTCCCGGCCGATGGCGGCGAGGACCAGGTCGACCACCTGGCGCGGGGAGGCGGAGACCAGGGCGGTGGGCACCTGCGCGTCCCGCAGGGAGGCCAGCAGGGCGAGCGCGCCGGGGCGCGGGACGGTCTCGGCGGCGACCTTGGCGGCGAAGGACTCGCCGAGCCGGGCGGCGAGTTCGGCCTCGGTGAGGGTGGTGCCGCTGACCTTGTGCAGGTGGGCGGCGGTGTGCTCGACGGCCTGGCCGAGCACTTCGGGGGCGTCCTGGTCGGTGAGCGCGTGGTGGAGCTCGTCGGCGAGTTCGGCGGCGGCCTGCCACCAGAGCTGCTCGGTGTCGACCAGGGTGCCGTCCATGTCGAACAGGACGGCGGCAGGGCGGGGGGCCTCGGGCGCCGGGGCGCCGGGGGCCAGGGGGTCGGGCGTCACGGAGGATTTGGGCGTCAGAGCGGAGTCGGGCGTCAGGGCTTCAGGCATGGCGGTACCTTCGGTGGTTCATCAGATGGTGCTACGCAGATGGGGTTCGAGGCTCTCAGACGGTGCGGCGGTCCACCAGCACCGGACGCTCCGGCAGCAGGAGCTCGGCGCGCGAGCCGGCCGGCAGCGCGGCGGCGGCCTCGGTCGGCAGGTCGGCCTTGACCTCGGTGCCGTCGTCGAGGCGGACGGTGAGCCGGGTGACGGCGCCCAGGAAGGACGCGGTGATCACCAGGGCCGGGCCGGTCTCGGACGGGGTCAGAGTGACGTTCTCCGGGCGGACCAGCACCTGGAGCTCGCCGTCGGCGGGCAGGTCGCCGTCCACCGCGTGCCGGCGGCCGAGCACCTCGACGCCGTCGGACGTGCGGGTGCACGGGATGCGGCTCATGGTGCCGACGAACTCGGCGACGAACGCGGTGGCCGGGCGGCCGTACAGCTCGGACGGGGTGGCGCACTGCTCCAGCCGGCCCGCGCGCAGCACCGCGACCCGGTCGGCCATCGACAGCGCCTCCTCCTGGTCGTGGGTGACGAACAGGGTCGTGATCCCCAGTTCCTGCTGGAGCCGGCGGATCTCCTCGCGCAGCTGGAGGCGGACCTTGGCGTCCAGCGCGGACAGCGGCTCGTCGAGCAGCAGCACGCGCGGCTGCAGGGCGAGCGCCCGGGCGAGCGCGATGCGCTGCTGCTGGCCGCCGGACATCTGGTGCGGGTAGTGCTCGGCGCGGTGCGGCAGGCCGACCAGCTCCAGCAGCTCCTGGGCGCGCTTGCGGCGCTCGGCCTTGCCGGCGCCGCGCATCCGCAGCCCGAAGGCGACGTTGTCCAGCGCGCTCAGGTGCGGGAAGAGGCTGTACGACTGGAACACCATGCCCGCGTCGCGCTTGTGGGCGGGGATCGCGGTGATGTCCTGCCCGTCGACCAGGACCTCGCCGGAGTCGTGCTGCTCGAAGCCGGCCAGGATGCGCAGCGCGGTGGTCTTGCCGCAGCCGGACGGGCCGAGCAGGGCGAGCAGTTCGCCCGGGTGGACGGTCAGGTCCAGGCCGTCGAGGGCGGTGGTGGCGCCGAACGAGCGGCGCAGCGAGCGGAACTCGACGGTGGCGCCGCCGGGGGCGAGCGCGGCACCGGCGACGGGGGCGGAAACCGTGGTCATGGCTGGTGACTCCTGGAAAGCGTGGGGTGGTTCAGGACCGTGCGGCCAGGGCGCGGGACGGCCGCGCGGCGGGGTGTCTCAGGCCCGCGCGCCCTTGCGGCCGCGGCCGACGGCGGACATCAGCAGCAGGACGAGCCAGACGATCAGCAGGCTGAGCATCGAGACGGCGACGGACATCTGGCCGTCGCTCTTGCCGTTGGAGTTGATCCACACCGAGAAGGGGGCGAAGCCGAGGATGGAGGCGGTGGTGAACTCGCCGAGCACCAGGGCGACGGTGAGGACGGCCGCGTTCAGCAGCGCGCTGCGCAGGTTCGGCAGGACGACGGTGAACACCGCGCGCAGCCAGCCGGCCCCGCAGTTGCGGGCGGCCTCGACCAGGGTGGCGACGTCCACGCCGCGCAGCCCGGCGTCCAGCGCCCGGTAGGCGAACGGCAGCGCCATCAGCACGTAGGCGATGACCAGGACGATCGGGAACTTCGGGTCCTGGATGGCCACGATGGTCTGGAACAGCGGGGTGTCCTGGAGGTAGTCCGGGCCCCAGCGCAGCACGCCGATGATGCCGGTGGTGAGCGCGACCACGGGGACGACCAGCGGCATCGAGCACATCACCTCGATCACCGGGCGCAGCTTCGGCGCACCGAGCCGGGCGGCGAGCATCGCCGGGACGAGCAGGAGCAGCAGCACCGCCACCGTGACGCCGGCCAGCTCCAGGCTCAGCACCAGGCTGTCCAGGAAGCCGGGCGCGTTCAGCAGCTCGGTGTAGGCCCGGAAGGTGGTGCCGCCCTTGTTGTCGTCGACGCTGAAGATCACCGAGGAGGCCAGCGGTACGGCGAAGTAGACGCCGCAGAGCAGCAGGACGAGGCCGCGGCCGAAACGGATGCGATTGATCAGGCGAGCCACTTGGCACTCCGGCGCTGAAGGGGCAGGTACACGGCCATCACCAGGCAGGCGACCACGATCATGTCGAGGCCGAGGGCGAGGGCGAGGTTGCCCTGGCCGACCAGGACGTTGCCGGACAGCGCGTCGCCGATCTGCATCGAGATCAGCGGCACCGAACTGCCCACCATGGCCTCGGCGGTGGCGTACGCGGCGAAGGAGGCGCCGAACAGCAGCACGAAGCCGCCGAGCAGCGAGGGCACCAGGACCGGCAGGGCCACGTGCCGCCAGTACTGCACGACGGTGGCGCCGTTGTTGTACGCGGCCTCGCGCCACTGGGTGCGCAGGCCCTCCAGGGCCGGGGTGATGGTGATGACCATCAGCGGCACCAGGAAGTACAGGTAGACCACGGAGAGGCCGGTGAAGGTGTAGAGGTTCCAGCCGTGGCTGGTGAGGCCGAACTTCTTGGTGACCTCGCCGGCGTTGCCGAGGGTGGCGACGAACATGAAGGCGAGCGGCACGCCGCCGAAGTTGGCGAGCACGCCGGAGGCGGAGAGCACCGCCTCGCGGAACACCCGGAACCGGGAGGTGGCCACGGCCTGGGCCAGCGGCAGGCCGACCACGGTGGCGATCAGCGCGGTCAGCAGGGAGAGCTTGACGCTGCCCCACAGGGCGGTCCAGTAGGCGCCCTGCAGCGAGCCGGTGAGGTTGTCGGTGGTGAAGGTGCCGCCGCCGTCGGGGGCGTCGGGCGAGGTGGTGAACGCGCCGATGGCGATCGCGACGGCGGGCAGGCCGAAGCCGACCAGGAAGAACAGGAGCAGGGGGAGGGCGGCCAGCCAGGCGCGGCCGCGGCCGGCCCGGGGCTTGCCGGGGCGGGGGGCCCTGGCGGTCTCGGCGGTCTCGGTGCTCTTGGCCGTGGTGGCCGTGGTGGCCGTGGTGTCGGTGGCCTTGGCCGTTGTGGCGTCGGCGGTGGCGGGGGTGGTTGCTGCGGGGCCGGGGGCGCCCCCGCCGCTCTGGGCGGCGGAGGCGGGGGCCGGCACCGGGGTGGGAGCCGTGGTCATCGTCAGGTCAGCCCGCGATCGCCTTGGCCCAGTTCTCGGTCACGGTCTTCTTGGCCGTGTCCGTCTGCTCCTGGGTCGGGAAGGTGGTGAAGGGCTTCTCGACCGGCGGGAGCTTGGCGGCGCCCGCGGCGTCCAGGGTGCCGGCCGTCTTCATGGCGTCGAACAGGGCCGGGGTGGCGTAGCCGCCCAGGAAGCCGTTCTGGCCCTCGGCGCTGTACAGGTACTCCTCCCACAGGCGGGCGGCGGCCGGGTGCGGCGCGTCCTTGTTGATCGCCTGGTTGTAGTACTGCGCGTAGGAGCCGTCCGAGGGGATGGTCACCTGCCAGTCGATGCCCTTGCTCCTGAACTTGTCGGCGTAGCCGGCGTTCAGGTACGACCAGTCGATGCTGATCGGGGTCTCGCCCTTCTCGATGGTCGCCGGGGTGACCTCGACCGGGTTGAAGTTGCCGGCCTGCTTGACCTTGGCGAAGAAGTCGATGCCGGGCTGGATGTTGTCCAGCGAGCCGCCGTTGGCGAGCGCGGCCGCGTAGACGGCGCCGAACGCGGCACCGGCCTTGGTCGGGTTGCCGTTCAGGGCGACCATGCCCTTGTACTCGGGCTTCAGCAGGTCGGCGAAGGTCTTCGGGCAGGCGGACACCTTCTTGGCGTCGCACGCGATCGACATGTAGCCGCCGTAGTCGTTGTAGTGCAGGCCGTCGGCGTTCTTCATGGTGGCCGGGATCTTGTCGAAGTCGGTGACCTTGTACGGGGCCAGCAGGCCCTGCTTGGCGGCGCTGAGCGCGAAGGCCGAGCCGAGGTCGACGACGTCGGGGGCGCGGTCCTGGCCCTTGCGGGAGGTGATCGCGTTGATCTCGTCCTGGCTGGCGCCGTCGGGGTTCTCGTCCTCGATCTCGATGCCGTACTTCGCCTTGAAGTCGTCCATCAGCTTGCCGTAGTTCGCCCAGTCGCGCGGCAGCGTGATGGCGTGCAGCTTCCCCTCCTTCTTGGCGGCGGCGATCAGGCCGTCCATCCCGCCGAAGTCGGCGACCGAGGTGGCGGTCTTGGCGCTCTTGCCGCCCGCGGTATCGCCGGACTTCGCGGTGGAGGAGCCGGCGGAGCCGCAGGCGGTGAGGGACAGCGCGGCGGCGGTCAGGACCGCTGCGAAGGCGGCGGAACGGGCGCGGTGCACGGACACGGGTCAGTCTCCTGATCGGGTGTACTGCAAGGGGGTGAGCTGCGGTGGGGTTGTCTGATCGGGGGATCGTGCGAGTGGCCGTTCGGAGCCGTTCTGAGGTGCCCGGTGCCGTTCGGAGCCGCCCGGAGCCGTTCGAGGCCGTCCGAGTTGACTAGCCAACTTCGCTGACGGACGTAAGTACGCCGGAGTCCGATGACGGGAAGGTGAACGGACGGCCCAGAACCGGGGTCGGCTGCGGGAACGGTCGAATCCGGCCATCGGAGCGTGATCCGTTCGGTGCGATGCTTCAAAGGCGCAGCGGGATAAGGTCGGGCTGTCCGTGCCGGTACGGCTGCGCAGGACACCGCCCCAGGAGGGACATTGACTGACGTGGCACTTGAGCCCGGGCGCCCCGCCGAGCGCGCTCCCGGCGCCCTGTACCGGAAGGTCGCCGCCGACCTGCGCGAGGCCATCACCACCGGCGCGTACGGCGAGGCCGGCCGGCTGCCCGCCGAGGGCGCGCTCGCCGAGCAGTACGGCGTCTCCCGCGGCACCGTCCGCCAGGCGCTCGCCGTCCTGCGCTCCGACGGGCTGGTCACCTCCCGCCGCGGCACCCGGCGCGTCGTGCTCGGGGGCGCCCGGGTGCAGAGCTTCTCCGAACTGCTCAGCTTCACGCACTGGGCGTACTCGATGGGCGAGGAGCCCGGCGGCATCCTGGACTCGCTGGTCCGCCGCCCCGCCGACACCGCCGAACGCGAGCAACTGCGCCTGGAGCCGGGCGCCGAGGTGTACGTGACCGTCCGGCTGCGCACCCTCTCCGGCACGCCCGTGATGGTCGAGCGCACCATCTACCCGCCGCGGGTCGGCGAGATCGTCGCCGAGCTGCCGGCGGACGTCGTCTCGCACACCGAAGTCCTGCGCGAGCACGGCATCCTGTTCACCGACGCCGACCACACCATCGACATCGTGGCCGCCAACGCCGAGGACGCCCGGCTCCTCGGCTGCCGCCGCGGCGGCCCGCTGCTGCGCGAACGGCGGCGCACGACGGACCCGACCGGCACTCCGGTGGAGTGGTCCCAGGACCGCTACCTGCCCGGGACGGTGGCGTTCAGCATCCACAACTCGCTGGCCGCGTCGGCGCTTTCGCGGCACGCCCGGGAGGGTGACTGAGCCCGGGGCGGAGCCCGGTCCGCCTCCCGGGCGTGCCGGCCGGCGCCATCAGCGCATGAGCGCGGCGAGCAGCGGGCGGTAGTGCTCGAATCCGGGTGTCGGCGCCCCGGCCGTCTTCGCCTGCTCGTCCCAGCGGCGGACGGCCACCGCGTCGGCGGCGCCCGGGAGTTCGGCGAACGCGGCGGCCCGCCGCTCGTCCATCGGGCCGCCCTGGACGGTGAGGGTGTACTCCGAGGCCTCGGACAGCCGCTGCCGGTAGTCCGGTTCCACCGCGCACAGGTAGCGCTTGGCGGCCACGTGCAGCCGGACCGGCTCGGTCACCTCCGGGCCGAACCACCGCGCCAGCCAGTCGGCGCCGGTGTCGCTGTGCCGGTTGTCCTGACCCTCCATCAAGTCATGGCCGTGCAGGGCCCCTTGGCCGTGCTCATTAAAGAAGTGCCCGACGTCGTGCAGCAGCGCGGCGGCGACGAGGTGGTCCGGCGCCCCGGCCGCCTCGGCGGCAGCGGCGGCCTGGAGCATGTGTTCGGCCATGGTGACCTCCTCGCCCAGGTACTCCCCGGCGCCCTCGCCCGCGAACAGCCCGGCGATCGCGTCCAGCGCGGCGGCGCGCCGGTGCAGCACGGCGAGGGTGCTGCCCAGCGTGTCCAGGTCGGCGTAGCAGCCCTGGAGGTGGCGGTGGCCGTCCTGCTGGAAGGCCGTACGGGCGTGCAGCAGCCGGGTGTTGTCGAAGACCAGGCAGTCGCCGCGGTCGAGGCGGAAGGCGAGCTGGAGCTCGGGGCGCAGGGTGATCGCGGCGAAGCGGCGGTACGCGGCGTAGAAGGCCGTCAGTTCGCCGGAGCTTCCGCGCAGGGTGCCGATCGAGCGGTTGTTGAACCGCACCTCGCGGATCCGGCCGAGGGCGTTCACCTCGATCAGCGGGCGGTCGGCGCGCAGTTCGGTGCGGCGGTCGCGGAAGACGAACGGGACGGGCGTGCGGGTGAGCGTCTCGAAGTCCGCCGGCGCCTCCTCCCGGAGGAGCGCCGCGGCCCGGAACCCGTCCACCAGGCCGGAGTCGCCGCCGGTCGCGGAGTTCTCCAGGCAGTGCAGGAGCTGGAGCGTCGGCACCGGGTCCCGGTACGGGTTGTCGGTGTGCGGCGCGATCGCGACGCTGGTGAACGCCAGGTTGTTCGGATCCGGCTCGACCCGGACGTCGAACAGCTCCCCGTAGTTGGTGACCCGGACGTAGCCGAAGCTCTCGGCCACCGCGAGGACCTGCCGCTCCACCGTCGGCACCCCGCGCAGCACCGCGAAGCCGCTGCGGCGCACGGCGGTGAGGACGGCGGCCTGCTCGGCGGGGTCGGCCAGGTACGCCTCCCACCGCGCCTCGGGGATCCCGTGTGCGAAGTCCGCCGCCACCCAGAGCCGCTTGCCCTCCTCCGTCCGCCCGTCGCCGTCCCGCTCGGCGCCGAGCCACTCCAGCGGGTACCGCGAGCGGTGCCCGTCCGACCAGAGCACCTCCAGGCCCCCGTCGGTCTCCGTGCTCGCGGCGACCGCCAGGTCCTGCGGCAGGTCGTCGATCTGGAACAGCTTCTGCCCGTTCCTGGGGTCCCGGCACTCGGCGCACGGGCAGTTGTCGCGCAGCCAGTACGGCGGCAGCTCGGTCACGGTGGTCTCCTCCTCGGCGGCGTCCCGGGTGAAGTTGTATAGCCAACTTCACCCCTGGCCGGAGCCTGCCTGCCCCCGGTGAGATCGGCGTGCCGCGCAGATGAACGCTGCGGGAACTGTGCCGGGAGCCGATGGCCGAAACCTTCCGCTCCGCGTGGGACCAGGTCCTGTCCGAGGGTGAGACGGAGCGGCCCCCGGGACCGGGTGTCCCGGGGGCCGCTCCGCGTGATCGGGCCTCGACGGCGCCGTGGTGTCAGCCCTGGACGGCTGCCGTCCAGGCCGCCTCCGCGGCGGCCAGGGCCGGGGCCGGGTCCGCGTCCGTCGCGGTGGCGAGGGCGGTGAGGCAGGCGTGGACGGTGGGCAGGGCGGCGGCGGGGCCGTAGTGGTTGACGCGGAGCATCGAGGCGGCGAGGGGGCCGCCGCCGGGCTGGACGGGGAGGGCGGGGTCGAGGCGGGCGGCGAGCTCGGCCGCGTGCACGCCGGCCGGGGTGCGCAGGGTGGTGGCGACGGGGGCCGCGTGGGCGTCCTCGGCGACGAACGGGGCGAGGGTGCCGAGTGCGCGGGCGCCCGCGCGGGTGGCGGCGGAGGCGGCGCGGTGGCGGGCGATGACGGCGGGCAGGCCGTCGGCGGCGATCCGGTCGAGGCAGGCGCCGAGGGCCAGCATCTCCAACTGGGCGGGGGCGTGCGGGAGCACGGTGCGCCCGGCGTCCGTCCAGCGCTCCTTCCAGTCGAGCAGGGACAGGTAGGAGCGGCGCGGGGCGGCCGGGTTGGCGGCGATCCGCTCCCAGGCGCGCTGGGAGACGGAGACGGCGGAGACCCCGGCGGGGCCGCCCATGGCCTTCTGGCCGCCGATGACGCACAGGTCGACGCCCCACTCGTCGGTGAGCAGCGGCTCGGCGGCGACGGAGGCGACCGCGTCGAGCATCAGCAGGGCGCCGTGCTCGCGGACGGCGGCGGCGATCCCGGCGACGGGGTTGGTGTTGCCGGTGGCGGCCTCGGCGTGGACGAGGGAGACGAAGTCGACGGCCGGGTGGGCGGCGAGGGCGTCGGCGACCTGCTGCGCGCTGACCGCGCTGTCGAAGGGGACGGCCAGGTCCACGACCTCGACCCCGCAGGAGCGCAGCCAGTTGCCGAAGGTCTGCCCGTACGGGCCGGTGACGATGTTGAGCGCGGTGGAGCCGGGGCGTGCGGCGCCGCGGATCGCGGCCTCCAACGGCAGCAGCGCCTCACCCTGGGTGACGATGACGTCCGCGGTGGTGTGCAGCAGTGCGGCCACCTGGTCCTCGATCGCCGCGAACTCGGCGGCGCTGAGCGGGGGGAGGTCGAGGAAGGGGCTCACGGTAGCGGCCTTTCGGGCATGAGGTGGTGGGTGTCGGCACGAGTCTGCCGCATTCTTGCTGCTTACAGGGAACACGCCCGTCGGTAGAGTGCGGGCCATGAGCGATGGCGCGGTGCTGCACGTCCGGGGTCGGGTGCTGGTCGGTCCGGAGGACGTCCGGGACGAACTCTGGGTCGTGGACGGCCGGGTGAGCTTCACCCGCCCGCCCGGCGCCGAGGACGTCCGGACGGTGACCGGCTGGGTGCTGCCCGGTCTGGTGGACGCGCACTGCCACGTCGGCCTGGACGCGCACGGCGCCGTCGACGCGGAGACCAGCGAGAAGCAGGCGCTCACCGACCGTGACGCCGGCACCCTGCTGATCCGCGACGCCGGCTCGGCCGCCGACACCCGGTGGATCGACGAGCGCGAGGACCTGCCCCGGATCATCCGCGCCGGGCGGCACATCGCCCGCACCCGCCGCTACATCCGCAACTACGCGCACGAGATCGAGCCCGGCGACCTCGCCGCGTACGTCCGTGCGGAGGCCCGGCGCGGCGACGGCTGGGTGAAGCTGGTCGGCGACTGGATCGACCGCGAGCACGGCGACCTCGCCGCCTGCTGGCCCGGCGACGCGCTGGCCGAGGCGATCGCGGCGGCGCACGAGGAAGGCGCGCGGGTCACCGCGCACTGCTTCGCCGCCGAGTCGCTGCCGGACCTGCTGGCGGCCGGCATCGACTGCATCGAGCACGCCACCGGGCTGACCGAGGAGCTGATCCCGGCCTTCGCCGAGCGCGGCGTGGCGATCGTCCCGACGCTGGTCAACATCGCCACCTTCCCGGGCCTGGCGGCCGGCGGCGAGGGCAGGTTCCCGGCCTGGGCGGCCCACATGCGGCGGCTGCACGAGCGCCGCTACGCCACCGTCGGCGCCGCGCACGACGCCGGCATCCCGGTGTTCGTCGGCACGGACGCGGGCGGCTCGCTGGCGCACGGGCTGGTCGCGGAGGAGGTGGCGGAGCTGGTGAAGGCGGGGCTGAGCCCGGCGCAGGCGCTGTCGGCGGCCAGTTGGGGTGCGCGGGAGTGGCTGGGGCGGCCGGGGCTGGAGGAGGGGGAGTCGGCCGACTTCGTGGTGTACGGGGAGGACCCGCGGGCGGACGTCCGGGTGCTCGCCGACCCGCGGCTGGTGGTGCTGCGCGGCCGGCCGGTGGGGTGAGCGGGTGGCCGGTGGCGGGCGACCCGTCGTGGTCGGCCGTGGGGTGCGTGGCTGGTGGGCCAGTCGGCCCCGGGTTCGTGTGCATGATCATCCGCTGAACGCGCTGTCGGCGTAGGCCGATAGGGTGGCCACCATGGCACCGCGTCCACTGAACGAGATCGTCGAGCCCGGTTGGGCCACCGCCCTGGAGCCCGTCGGCGGGCAGGTCGCCGCCATGGGCGACTTCCTGCGCGCCGAACTGGCCGCCGGCCGTACCTACCTGCCGTCCGGGCCGAACGTGCTGCGGGCCTTCCAACAGCCCTTCGCCGACGTGCGGGTGCTGATCGTCGGACAGGACCCGTACCCGACCCCGGGCCACGCCGTCGGGCTCAGCTTCTCGGTGGCGCCGGAGACCCGGCCGATCCCGGCCAGCCTGATCAACATCTTCCAGGAGTACGGCAGCGACCTCGGCCTGCCCCAGCCGTCCAACGGCGACCTCACCCCGTGGACGCAGCAGGGCGTCCTGCTGCTCAACCGCGCGCTGACCACCGCGCCGCGCAAGCCCGCCGCGCACCGGGGCAAGGGCTGGGAGGAGGTCACCGAGCAGGCGATCCGGGCGCTGGCGGCGCGCGGCGGCCCGCTGGTGGCGATCCTGTGGGGGCGCGACGCCCGCAACCTGCGGCCGCTGCTCGGGGAGATCCCGGCGATCGAGTCGGCGCACCCGAGCCCGTACTCGGCGAGCGGCGGTTTCTTCGGCTCGCGGCCGTTCAGCCGGGCGAACGAGCTGCTGGCGCGGCAGGGGGCGCAGCCGGTGGACTGGCGACTGCCGTAGCAGACCGGAGTCAGTGGCAGACGTCAATCTCACTCCAACGAGTGAAATGACGTTCTGTGTGGCTCCTGTGACGGACTGTTCGAGAAGACTGGCGGCTCACCGTTCGGAACGCCGGCCCCTCCCCGCCTGTCGCGGGTGACGTCTGGGCGCGCTCCGGATCAACAGCACCTGTGGGGGTACCGCCATGTCTTCTCGTTCCACCAGCTCCGCCCGTTCCACCCGTTCCACCCGTTCGGCTCGTTCCGTCCGCCGAGCCGCTTCCGCCGCCGCCGTGGTCGCGGCCTGCGCGCTGCTCACCGTCCCGCCCGCGTACGCCGCCCCGGCCGCGCCGGCGGCCACCCCGGCGGGCACTGCGTCGTCCTCGCAGCCGTCCGCCGCCTCGCCCGGCAAGGCACGCGCCGTCACCGCCGAACTCGCCCTGGACGTCAGCCTGTTGAACAAGACGGTCGACGTCCCGGTGGACCTCGCGCTCAACAAGGTGGAGACGCCGGCCCAGCGCGAGGGCTCGCTCCTCACCGCCAAGGTCGACGGCGTCGACCAGCAGGGCCCGGTCACCCTGGTCAAGGCCGACATCGGCACGGCCGTGACCCGCATCGACGCCAAGGGCACCGCCGCCTCCGTCAAGCTGGTCAACGCCGACGTGCACGCCCCCGGCCTGCCCGCCACCACGCTGATCGGCCTGGAGGCGATGAGCGCCGAGGCGACCTGCCCCGTCGACGGGCAGCCGACCGCCGACGTCGTCGCGCCCGCCAAGCTGACGGTGCTCGGCAAGCCCGTCACCATCGGCCTGTACGGGCCGACCAAGGTGGACGTCCCGCTGATCGGCAGCGTGTCGGTGGAGCTCTCCAAGAAGAGCACCACCTCGACCACCGCCGCCGCCTCGGCCCTGGAGGTCCAGGTGGAGGTGAACCCGCTGAACCTGAACGTCGCCAAGGTCACCGGCAAGATCACCGTGGCCTCGGTGAGCTGCGAGAAGCCCTCCGCGCCGGCTGCCGGCGCGACCCCGACCCAGGCCCCGACGTCGCCCGCGCCGACCGGCACCGCCGCCGCCACCACCGCCCAGCCGGTCGCGGACACCAGCACCACCGCCCGCGCCGTCGTCCCGCAGGCCGCCACCGAGAAGCCCGGGCCGTCGGAGAAGCCGGCCGCCGGCCTCGCCGCGACCGGCGGCAGCAGCGCCACCGGCCCGCTGGCCGCCGGGGCCGCCGCCCTCGTCGCCGGCGGGGCCTGCGCCCTGTGGGCCACCCGGCGCCGCCGGGCCGCGCACGCCCGCCGGAGCTGAGCCCCGGTCCCTCGCGGTGCGGGAGCGCCATCCCGGGTGCGACCCCGGAACCCCGGGTGCCATCCCGGAACCCCGGGTGCGACCCCGGCACCCCGGGTGCCGCTCCCGCCACTCCGGGCGCCGCCCTGGCACTCCCGCACCGTGACCGTGCCAATACGGAGGGTTGGTTCACATCCGCGTTACACGAGAGGAACAACCGGGAAACGGCGGCTTGCGACGCTACGCGGGCACCCACCACCCAGCAATGCGAGGTACACCGCCGTGGCAATCAAGGCCGAGTACATCTGGATCGACGGCACCAAGCCGACCGCGAAGCTCCGTTCCAAGACTCGGGTCCTGCCCAACGCGGACAAGATCCCGACCTGGGGTTTCGACGGCTCCTCGACCAACCAGGCGGAGGGCCACGCCTCGGACCGCGTGCTGGACCCGGTGAAGGTCGTGCCGGACCCGATCCGCGGCGGTGACAACATCCTGGTCCTGTGCGAGGTGCTGGAGACCGACGGCACCCCGCACGCGTCCAACACCCGTGCCCTGCTGCGCGAGGTCGACGAGAAGTACGCGGCCCAGGAGTCGATCTTCGGCATCGAGCAGGAGTACACCTTCTTCAAGGGCTCCCGCCCGCTCGGCTTCCCGGAGGGCGGCTTCCCGGCCCCGCAGGGCGGCTACTACTGCGGCATCGGCGCCGAGGAGGTCTTCGGTCGCGAGATCGTCGAGCTGCACCTGGACCGCTGCATCGACGCCGGCCTGGCGATCTGCGGCATCAACGCCGAGGTCATGCCCGGCCAGTGGGAGTTCCAGATCGGCCCGGTCTCCTCGCTGACCGTCTCGGACGACCTGTGGATCGCCCGCTACCTGCTGTACCGCACCGCCGAGGAGTTCGGCATCGACGCCACCCTGGACGCCAAGCCGGTCAGGGGCGACTGGAACGGCGCGGGCGCGCACACCAACTTCTCCACCAAGGCGATGCGCGAGGGCTACGACGCCATCATCACCGCCTGCGAGTCCCTCGGTGCCTCCCAGGACAAGGTGCTGGAGCACGTCAGCCAGTACGGCGACGACATCCAGTCCCGCCTGACCGGCAAGCACGAGACCGCCCCGTGGAACGTCTACAGCTACGGCGTCTCCAACCGCGGCGCCTCGGTCCGCATCCCGTGGCAGGTCGAGGTGGAGCAGAAGGGCTACATCGAGGACCGTCGCCCGAACGCCAACATCGACCCCTACGTCGTCACCCGCCTCATGATCAACACCTGCTGCGAGGCCCTGGAGAAGGCCGGCCAGGTCTGATCCGCCCCCGCTGCGCACCGGCCGCCGGTCCTCCCGTACAAGGGAGGGCCGGCGGCCGTCGTCGTCGGGCATAATCGCTCGCATGACCGCTTCCGCCCGCCGTGTCCTCGTGCGACGTCTGCACGTGGACCTGGTGCGGGTGTGCGCGGCTGCGTGTTGCCGGTGAGTGTCTCCGTCCTCATCCCGCAGGCAACCCGGCGTAGGAGTGTGTCCGTCCATGTCGCTCGTGTTCCACTGGTTCCTTCCCACCAACGGTGACAGCCGGCAGATCGTCGGGGGTGGGCACGGGTCCACACCGGGGGTGGCGGGGGCGGACCGGCCGCCGAGCCTGGGGTACCTGGGGCAGGTCGCCCGCAGCGCCGAGCAGTTGGGGTTCGAGGGGGTGCTGACGCCGACCGGCGCGTGGTGCGAGGACGCCTGGCTGACGACGGCGATGCTGACGCAGGTGACGGAGCGGCTGAAGTACCTGGTGGCGTTCCGGCCCGGACAGATCAGCCCGACGCTGGCCGCGCAGATGGCCGCGACGTACCAACGGCAGTCCGGCGGGCGGCTGCTGCTGAACGTGGTGACCGGCGGCGAGTCCGCCGAGCAGCGCGCCTACGGGGACTTCCTGGACAAGGACGCCCGGTACGCGCGGACCGGGGAGTTCCTGGACATCGTCCGGCGGCTGTGGGCGGGCGAGACGGTCGACCACCACGGGCCCCATTTGCGAGTCGAGCGGGCCCGGCTGAACCGGCTGCCGGAGCCGGTGCCGACGGTGTACTTCGGCGGCTCGTCCCCGGCGGCCGGCGAGGTCGCGGCGCGGTCCGCGGACGTCTACCTGACCTGGGGCGAACCGCCCGCCCAGGTGCGGGAGAAGGTCCGCTGGATCCGCGAACTCGCCGCCGCCCGCGGGCGGGTGGTGCGGTTCGGGATCCGGCTGCACGTGATCACCCGGGACACCGCCGCGCAGGCCTGGGCGGAGACCGAGCGGCTGCTCGCCGGAATGGACCCGGGGCGCGTGCGCCGGACCCAGCGGGCGCTCGCCGAGAGCGAGTCGGAGGGCCAGCGGCGGATGCTCGCGCTGCACGGCGGCTCGGCCGAGCGGCTGGAGGTGTACCCGGGGCTGTGGGCCGGGATCGGCCTGCTGCGCGGCGGTGCCGGGACGGCCCTGGTGGGCAGCCACCGGGAGGTCGCGGACCTGATCACCGAGTACCACGAGCTGGGGATCGACGAGTTCGTGCTGTCGGGCATGCCGCACCTGGAGGAGGCGTACTGGTTCGGCGAGGGCGTGCTGCCGCTGCTGGCCGCCCGCAACCTGTGGCACCGGCCGTGAACCCGCAAACCGCTGGTCAATCCGCCGGGGCGGCCGGAGAATTCACGGCATGACGCTGCCCCTGCTCCTCCTCGACGTGGACGGACCGCTCAACCCCTACGCCGCGCCGAAGACCCGGCGGCCGGAGGGGTACGACACCCACCGCCTGCTCCCGACCTGGTGGGCGGACCGGCAGGCGCGCTACTCCGGCGCGCGGGCGAAGCCGCTGCGGGTGTGGCTGAACCCGGCGCACGGGCCGGAACTGCTCGGCCTGCCCTACGAACTGGTGTGGGCCACCGGCTGGATGGGCGAGGCGAACACCCACATCGGCCCGAACCTCGGCCTGCCCGAACTCCCCTACATCCAGTGGACGGACCTGTTCGGGGAGGACCCGGACGGCCTGCACTGGAAGACCCGGGACGTGGTCGCCTGGGCGGACGGCCGCCCGTTCGTCTGGGTGGACGACGAACTCGGCCCGCAGGACACCGCCTGGATAGCCGCCCACCACCCCGCCCCGGCACTCACGTTCCACGTCAACCCCCGAATCGGCCTGCTGGCCGCCGACTTCGTGGCCCTGCGCGAATGGGCGGTCGCGGCATGAGGGTCGGGACGGTCGAACGGCTGCGGCGCTACCCGGTGAAGTCGCTGCTGGGGGAGGAGTTGGCGGCGGTCGGGGTGGACGGGCGCGGCCTGGAGCGGGACCGCGGCCGCGCCCTGCTCGACCTCGACACCGGGAAGGTCGCCAGCGCCAAGAACCCGCGGCTGTGGGCGGGCCTGCTCGGTTACACGGCGGCGACCGCGGCGGGCGGCGTGGTGATCACCGGCCCGGACGGGCGGTGCGTGGACGAGGAGGAGCTGTCGGCGGCGCTCGGCCGCAAGGTCGCCCTGATCGCCGAGCGCCCGCCCGGGGCGACGATCGAGCGGGCCGTGCCGGAGGAGGTGCTGGCGCACGGCATCGAGGCCGAAGTCGACGTCACCGTCAACGAGTTGGGCCGGGCCGCGCCGGACGGCGGCTTCTTCGACTTCGCCCCGCTGCACCTGGTCACCACCTCGACGCTGGCCGCGACCGGCGCCGAGGCGGAGCGCTACCGCCCGAACCTGGTGATCCGCACCGAGGGTGAGGGGTACGTCGAGAACGCTTGGGTGGGGCGGGAGTTGACGATCGGGCCGGTGCTGCGGCTGCGCATCGTGGTGCCCACGCCGCGCTGCGCCGTCCCGACCCTGCGGCACGGCCCGCTGCCCCGGAGCACGTCCGCCCTGCGCGTCCCGGCCGAGCGGAACCGCCTGGTCCCGCTGGAGGGCATGCCCGCGCTGCCCTGTGCGGGGGTGTACGCGCAGGTGCTGGTGCCCGGCCGGGTCGCGGTGGGGGATGCGATCAGGCTGGGCCGAGGCGGGGCAGGGAGGGAGGCGGTGGGGTGAGAACGGCGGCGAGGGCGTCCAGGAAGCGGTCGGTGGTGGCCTCGTCCCGGACGGCGATCCGCAGCCACTCCTCGCCCAGCCCCGGGAAGGTGTCCCCGCGCCGGACGGCGAAGCCGCGCCCGCGCAGCCGCTCCCGGACGGCCGCCGCGTCCGGCAGCCGTACCAGGACGAAGGACGCGGCCGGCTCGCCGTACACCCGAAGAGTCGGGAAGGCGGCCAAGCCCTTCAGCAAGTACGTCCGCCACAGGGCCAGTTCGGCGGCGGCCTCCTCCGCCTCGGCCAGCGCGGCCGGGCCGCTGCACGCCTCGGCGGCGGCCAGCGCGGGGGTGGAGACCGGCCAGAGCGGCTGGGCGGCGCCGAGCGCGGCGATCAGCGGTGCGGGCCCGAGGGCGTAGCCGATCCGCAGTCCGGCCAGGCCCCAGGTCTTGGTGAGGCTGCGCAGGACGACGACCTGGCCGGGCAGGTCCCGGGCCGGGGCGAGGGACTCGCGTTCGCCGGGCACGGTGTCCATGAACGCCTCGTCGACCACCAGGGTGCGTCCGGGGCGGGCGAGTGCGGCGACGGCGTCGGCGGGGTGCAGGACGGAGGTCGGGTTGGTGGGGTTGCCGAGGACGACCAGGTCGGCCTCCTCCGGGACGGCCCCCAGCCGGAACCCGTCCTCGGGGGACAGCAGTACCCGGTGCACCTGGTGCCCGGCGTCCCGCAGCGCCGCCTCGGGTTCGGTGAACTGCGGGTGCACCACGACGATGTGACGCGCCGTCAGGACGCGGGCCAGCAGGACGAAGGCCTCTGCCGCCCCCGAGGTGAGCAGCACCTCGTCGGCGGGCCGCCGGTGCCGGGCGGCCACCGCCGCGCGGGCGGCGCCCTGGTCGGGGTAGGCGGCGAGGTCGCCGAGGGTGGCCGCGAGCCGGTCGCGCAGCCAGGCCGGGGGTGTGCCGGTGCGGACGTTGACGGCGAGGTCGACCAGGCCGGACCCGTCGGCGCGCACCTCGGCGTCGCCGTGGTGGCGCAGGTCGGGTTCGGGGGCGGTCACGCGGGGTCTCCTTGCGGGTGGGCGGGCACATCGGGGGCGAGCGGCTGGAGGGGCAGCCCCGGGACGCGGTGGACGTCGTACGCGCCCGGCGGCACGCGCAGCGCCGCGCCGTCGCCGAGGGCGACCAGCGCCACGGCGTGCCCGTGCGCGGCCAGGTCGACGGCCAGGTCAACACCCATGTCGACAGCCAGGTCAACAGCCAGGTCGACAGCCATGTCGACGGCCGCGCCGGTGGCCGCTCCGGAGCCGTCGTCCGTCGCGATCCGCCTGGTCCCGGGCCGCAGCAGCTCGGCGACCGCCCCGACCGCGCCCGGCGCGCCCACGACCGCCGACGCGCGCCGCAGTTCCGCCAGCGCGCGCGGCACCAGCAGGTCGTGCGCGCCCGGTCCGAGTCCGACGACGGCGAGGCGTCCGCGGACCGCCGCCCGGGCGATCGCGACCGTCGCCGCGGCGGACTTCCGTTTGGTGGCGACGAGCTCGCCACCGGGGGCGCTCGCCAGGGCGGCCGCCTCGGCGACGCTCGCGGTGCCGACGGCGGCGCCGACCAGGTCCGACGGGTTCGGTACGGCCACCGCGGCCAGGTCCGCCGCCGGGTGCTCGTCCACCGGCACCCCGCCGAGGCAGAACGCGGCCCAGCGCACCTCCGGGTGGTCCGCCTTGCCGGCCACCGTCGCCAGCCGGGCGATCGAGGCGCGGGCCAGGCCGTGTTCGGCCAGGGTGTCCGTGATCAGCCGCATCAGCTCGGAGTCCGTGGCGCCGCCGCCCGCGCCGACCCCGACGACCAGGGTGCGCGGGTGCACGAGGAGCACGTCCTCGTCGGGGTGGGTGCGGTCGGTGACCCGCAGGACGGGGGCGTCGGCGGGCGCGTCGGCGCGGGCGGAGGGCGGCAGGGCGGGCAGCGGGTACGCCAGGTCGCTCTCCAGCCGGACCGGCCGGCCCTCGGCGAGCGCCCGCGAGGCCGCCGAGCCGCGCGGCCCGCGGGTGTACGTCGACGCGTGCCCGACCAGGTGCGCGAAGGGCCGGGCGGTGGCCGGGGGAGGGCTGCCGGTCAGGACGGCCCGGACGCCGAGCAGGGCGGCGAGTTCCTCGGCCAGTTCGTCGGCGCCGCTGTCGCGGCCGGTCAGCGGGACGGCGTAGCGCAGGTTCAGGTCCAGGCTGACCAGGCCGGGCCCGCCCGGGCGCAGGTGCGAGCCGTCGATCAGCAGTTGCGCGGTGGCCGCGACCGGCGCGAGGCAGACCACCAGGTCGTTGCGGCCGAGGGCGTAGTCCAGGGCCTCGGTCGGACCGAAGCAGGCACTGGCCACCGCGGTGTGGATGCGGGTGGTCTCCGGCCAGGCGGCGTGGATCTCGTCGGCCAGCAGGCGGCCCGTCCCGTTGAGGGCGACCAGTCCGATCACGTCCCGCTCCTTCACCCAAAGCCCCGTGATCCCCGTACACGAGCATCCGTGATCCCGCCACAAGGGCCCCCGTGATCCCACCACGCCCGGTCGGAACGGGTCAATCGGGGCGGCTGTGACGTGGACCGCCGACGGGCGGCAGCTGTTCGCCTGTTCTTCACTTGTCTTGTGCGGTACACGACACGGCGCGATCCTACTGTTCTCGGCGCTCCAACCAGGCAGCCCCGACGCACGGAGGACCCGATGGCCTTCGCACGACTCCGCACCCCCGGAACCACGTCCCCCCGCCGCCCCTTCCGCCGCCCGCTCCGCCGGCCCCTCACCGCCCTCGCCGCCGGGCTCGGCCTCGTCGGCGGCTCGCTCGGCCTGTGGGCCGCCGGCGGCAGCGCGGCCGCCGACACCGCCGGCGGGCTGCCCTCGCCCGACCACGTGATCGTCGTGGTGATGGAGAACCACGCCTACTCGCAGGTCATCGGCAGCAGCTCCAGCGCGCCGTACATCAACAACACGCTGGTCGCCGGCGGCGCCACGCTCACCCAGTCCTTCGCGCTCACCCACCCCAGCCAGCCCAACTACTACATGCTGTTCTCCGGCAGCGCGCAGGGCGTCACCGACGACAGCTGCGTCGACGTCGGCGCCCTCCAGCAGCCCAACCTTGGCTCCGAACTGCTCGCCGCCGGCCAGACCTGGGCCAGCTACAACGAGGGCCTGCCCGCCCAGGGCGCCACCGACTGCCGCGTCGACAACTACGCGCAGAAGCACAACCCGTGGTTCGGCTTCGGCAACGTGCCCGCCTCCAGCGCCTACGGCATGGACGCCTTCCCGACCGACTACACCACCCTGCCCAAGGTCTCCTTCGTCATCCCGGACCTGTGCAACGACATGCACGACTGTTCCGTCGGCACCGGTGACACCTGGCTGCAGACCAACCTCGCCGCCTACGCCACCTGGGCCAAGAGCCACAACAGCCTGCTCGTGGTCACCTTCGACGAGGACAACCGCCTCGCCGGCAACCGCATCCCGACCGTCTTCTACGGCGCCCACGTCACCCCCGGCAGCAGCACCGGCACCACCTACAACCACTACAACGTGCTGCGCACCCTGGAGGACCTCGCCGGGCTGACCGCCCACGCGGGCAACGCCGCCAACGCCACCGACATCACCGGCATCTGGAACTGACGCCCGTGTACGTCGCGGACTCCCGCAGCTCCAAGGCCCCCGCCGCCCCGGCCTCCGCAACGGAGCCGCCGGGGCGGCGCGGCGCCGCCCTGCGCGCCGTACCCGGGACGGTGCTCGCCCTCGGCGCCGTCAGCCTGGTCACCGACATCTCCTCCGAGATGGTCACCGCCGTCCTGCCGCTCTACCTGCTCACCGGCCTCGGCCTCTCCCCGCTCGGCTTCGGGCTGCTGGACGGCATCCAGAACGGGTTCAGCGCGCTCGTCCGCCTCGCCGGGGGCCACCTCGCCGACCGCCGCGGCCGCGACGGCGCCGCCCGCCACAAGGCCGTCGCGGCCGTCGGCTACGGCCTGTCCGCGCTCTGCAAACCGCTGCTGCTGCTCGTCCACACCGTGCCGCTGATCGGCGCCGTGATCGCCGTCGACCGCACCGGCAAGGGCCTGCGCACCGCGCCCCGGGACGCGATGATCTCGCTCTCCACCGAACCCGCCCACCGCGGACGGGCGTTCGGCGTGCACCGGGCGATGGACACCGCCGGCGCCCTGCTCGGCCCGCTCACCGCCTTCCTCGTGCTGCGCCTGGCGGGCGGGCCGATGCTCGCCGACGGCGGCGAACGGCACGGCTACAACGCGGTGTTCACGGTCAGCGCGTGCGTCGCCGCCCTCGGCGTGCTGGTCCTGCTGCTGTTCGTGCCGAACCGACCGTCGACTGACGATCCGTCAACTGCCGTTCCCTCGCTGCGCGACAGCCTCACCCTGCTGCGGCTTCCCGGGCTGCGACGGCTCACGCTCTGCGCCGTCCTGCTCGGACTCACCACCGTCAGCGACTCCTTCCTCTACCTCCTCGTCCAGCGCCGGCTCGGCCTCTCCGTCGACCTGTTCCCGCTGCTGCCGCTCGGCACCGCCGCTGCCTTCCTGCTGCTCGCCGTCCCGCTCGGCGCCCTCGCCGACCGGATCGGCCGCCGCCGGCTCTTCCTCGGCGGGCACGTGCTGCTGCTGCTCGCGTACGGGCTGCTGCTCTCACCGGCCGGCGGCCCGGCGGTGGCCGTCTGCGTCCTCGTGCTGCACGGCGCCTTCTACGCGGCCACCGACGGCGTGCTCGCCGCCGCCGCGGCCGACGCCGTCCCGGCCGGGCAGCGCGGTGCCGGGCTCGCCCTGGTCGGCACCGGGCAGGCGCTCGCCCGGTTCGCCTGCTCGCTGCTGTTCGGCGCGCTGTGGAGCGCGGTCGGCGGCACCGGCGCGCTGGGCTGGTCGGCGGGGGCGCTCGCGCTCTGCGTGCTCGGCGCGGCCGCCGTCCTGCGTGAACCCGCCGCCACCACCGTCGAGGAGAGCCCGTGAACCGACTCCAGAACCGGACCAGGGTGATCATCCTCCTGGTCGCCGTCCTGCTGCTCGGCGCCGTCGGCACCGGGGCCGTCCTCCACGCCGCCGACCGCACCGCCCGGCGCGACCAGGCCCAGCCCGGCGGCCCCGCCGTCACCGAGGGCGCCGTCACCCTGCAAAAGCCCTCCGAGGGGCGGAAGCTGGTCTTCCGCAACATGGCCTGGGGCCCGCACCGCGACGAACTCACCGCCGTCCCCGCCGACCGCCCGGACGGCCCGCGCACCGCCTCCGGCGTCCAGTGCCTGCGCTTCTACGCCGCCGCCGGCACCGGCATCTGCCTCCAGGCCCAGCACGGCGCCCTGGAGGACACCTACCGCGCCGTCGTCCTCGACGACCACCTGCGCGAACGGCGCTCCTACCCGGCGGCCGGCATCCCCACCCGCTCCCGGGTCTCCCCGTCCGGGCACCTCGCCGCCTGGACGGTCTTCGTCAGCGGCGACTCCTACGCGGGCACCGACTTCTCCACCCGCACCTCCATCGTCGACGTCCGCGACTGGAACCTCCGGGACAACCTGGAGACCTTCGACGTGATCAAGGACGGCCACCCCTACCAGGCCCACGACATCAACATCTGGGGCGTGACCTTCGCCGACGACAACACCTTCTACGCGACCCTCGCCACCGGCGGCCACACCCACCTCGTCCGCGGCGACCTCGCCGCCCACACCCTCACCACCCTGCACGAGAACGTCGAGTGCCCCTCGCTCTCCCCGGACGGCACCCGCATCGCCTACAAGAAGCGCGTCCCCGGCCTGTCCCCCGACGCCCCCTGGCGCCTGTACGTCCTCGACCTCGCCACCATGACCGAGACCGCCACCGCCGAACAGCGCAACATCGACGACCAGGCCGTCTGGTCGGACACCGGCACCCTCCTCTACGCTCTGCCCGGCGACTACGGCGCCGACCTGTGGACCGTCCCCGCCGACGGCGGCGGCGCCCCCCGGCGGGTCACCCAGGCCGCGGTCGCCCCCGCCTACCTGGGCTGAGGAACTCTCGGCTACGGTCCCTCGTCGAGCACAATGACGTCCTGATCGAACGGGGGAACGACAAACGTGGACGGCATCCCGCCCGAGCGCGCGGTCACCGACTCCTGGCCGGCCCTGCACGGCCGACCCGTCCTGCGGCGCACCGTCGCCGTCGGACTGGTCCTCTGCGTGTCCGTCGCGGCCGCCCTCGTGGTGCGCGGCGTCAACTCGCTCACCGCCGGCCGCGTCGGCCGCGAGACCGACCGCGACCGCGCCGAACTCCTCGCCGGCCTCCACCCCTCCCAGCACCCCGGCGTCGGCCGCTCCTACGTCCCCGTCGGCGCCATCTACACCCACACCCCCGACGGCGCCCCCATCGCCTACCTGCACTACCGCGTCGCGGGCAAGGACGTCGGCCTCGGCGACTTCCTGCGCGCCTACGACCTCCCGGCCCCCGGCCCCACCGCCTCCCTCCCCGCCGACCTCACCGCCGCCCTCGGCGGCGACGGCCCGGCCGAGGCCCCCGAACTCCCCCCGGACCCTGAGCCCACCCCCACCCCGTCACCCACCCCCGACGCCACCACCGCAGACCCGGCACCCCCGGCACCCGCAGCACCCCCCGGCCTCCAGGCCGCCGACCCCGACGCCGAACCCGACCCCGACGCCGACCCCACCCCGGACCTCGACGACGACACCCCCGAGCCCACCCCCTCCGTCACCCTCCCCCCGGCCCCAACCCCCACCCCTTCCCTCACCCCCACCCCGCCCCCCACCCACCCCCAGACCACCCGCCGCATCTACGTCGCCACCATCCCCGGCGCCGCCCCCGGCGCCGCCGACATCTACATCCGCGCCACCGGCTGAGGGCGCAGCCCGCCGGGTGCCGCTGACGAGCCGAGGCCCCGCCGGTGGGGACCGGCGGGGCTGCGGTGTGTTGGTGGGTGGGGGCGGGGGTGGGTCAGGCGGGTAGGCCGGGGACGGTGGTGATGGTGACGGGGTGGCCCATGGTGGTGATGCGCCAGGTGGCGAGGGCCTGGTAGGCGGGGGAGTGGTACCAGCCGTCGGCGTCGGCCGCGGTGGGGAATTCGAGGATGGCGGTCTTGGTGTAGGCGGTCTCGCCTTCCAGGCGGGCCGGGGTGTCGAAGGCGAGCAGGCGGCCCTGGTAGGGCTCCATGGTGGCGCCGACGTTGGCGAGGTAGTGGCCGAGGGCGGCGTCCGGGGTGTGGTCGGTGCGGGTGATGAGGACGTAGTGCATGGTGGGTTCCTTGTCCGGGCGGTCGGTGGTCAGCGGGTGGCCGGGGCGAGCGTGGGGGCGTCGGGGACGGTGGCGGTGTCGGGAGCGGGAGTGGGCTTTCGGGTGGGGGCCTGGCCGGCGAGCATGGCGCCGAGGGCGAGCAGCAGGCCGAGGAGTTGCCAGCGGGTGAGGGTCTGGCCGAGGACGACGAGGCCGCCCACGGTCGCGACGACCGGGTTGATCAGGCCGAGGAAGGAGGCCGGTCCGGCGCCGAGGCGGTCGATGCCGCGGAACCAGAGGACGTAGCCGAGCGCGGTGCTGAACAGCCCGAGGTAGGCGAACCCGGCGAGGTTGGCGCCGCTGAGTGCGGGCGGCGCGCCTTCGACGACGGCCGCGAGCGGGACGAGGAACAGTGATCCGGCGAGTAGCTGCCAGGCCGTCAGGTCGAGCAGGGTGGCCCCTTCCGGGCGGCCCCAGCGGCGGGTGAGGACGGTGCCCGTGGCCATCAGTGCGATCGCACCGACCATGGCGGCGATCCCGGTGGCGTCCAGTCGTGCGCCGCTCTTCAGTACCAGCAGGGCGACGCCGCCGACGCCGGCGAGCCCTGCGAGCAGTGCCCGCCGTCCGGGCCGTACGCCGAGGACGCCGATCGAGAGGCCGGTCACGAGCAGCGGCTGGATCGCGCCGATGGTGGCGGCGACGCCGCCGGGCAGGCGGTAGGCGCCGACGAAGGTGAGCGGGAAGAACAGCCCGATGTTGAGCATCCCGAGCGCGGCTGCGCGCCCCCACCAGCGCCCCTTGGGCAGTTTGCGGCCGATGAGCAGGAGGAGCAGTCCGGCCGGGAGGGCCCGGAGGGCGGCGAGCAGCAGTGGACGGCCTTCGGGTAGGAGCTGTGTGGTGACCAGGTAGGTCGTGCCCCAGGCCGCCGGGGCGAGTGCCGCCGTGACGGCCACTCCTGCGCGTGTTCCACCCATGGCATCCCCCTCAACGTTGATTATCTGAACGTTGAGATAATTAGTACGCCTCTGGGTGAGTGAACGTCAAGTATGTGAATGTTAAGATAGTTACCCGCAGTCCAGCCGTGAGCCCCGGCCCCGAGCCCCGGCAGGCGGCAACCGAGGAGGCGTCAGGCCATGCAGCAGCGCGACACCGTCGACGAGATCGTCGAGCAGTGGACCAGGACCCGCCCCGACCTGAACACCGAGGCCATCGGCCTGATCGGCCGGCTGCGACGCCTCAACGTCCGCGTCGACGGCGCCCTGCGCGAGTACTTCGGCTCCTGCGGCCTGGACTCCTCCGAGTTCGACGTCCTGGCCACCCTGCGCCGCTCCGGCGAACCCTACGAGCTCAACGCCCGCGCCCTCCTCAAGGCCGCCATGGTCACCTCCGGCGCCATCACCAACCGGGTCGACCGTCTCTCCGCCAAAGGCCTGGTCGAGCGCAACCCCAGCCCCGACGACCGCCGCGCCGTGCTGGTCCGCCTCACCCCGGCCGGCAAGGACCTCATCGATGCGGCGCTGGCCGGCCACGTCCGCAACGAGGAGCGCATCCTCGCGGGCCTCGACGCCGATGAGCGCGCCCAACTCGACACCCTGCTGCGCAAGCTCCTCATCGCGCACGGCGACACCGAGCCCCTGCTGGGCTGAGCGCGGCCCCGGCGTCTGTGCCTGAACCGCCGCGCGGCCCGGCGCTTCGGCGTACGTTGGGGGGCCGGGGCGGGCCCCGCGGTGACGGTCGGTCCGGGCGTGCGCGGGCGGCGGCAGCGGTAGGTGGCCGTAGTGGTCGGGCAGTTCGCGTGTCCATGGCCTCCCCGGTGGCGTTAACCCGGCGGGAACCGCACCGGAGGAGGAGCCCATGAAGGACAAGACCCCCAGGGACATCGCCGTCGACGACCAGCTGCGGGCGGCAGGGGCGGAGGGGGCCCAGTGGCTCAGTGCCGCCGGGTGGGGGCCGCCGGTGACGGTCCCGGTGCAGAAGGCCGCCAGGTGGCAGCAGGAGACCAGGGCCCGGATGCTGGCGGCGCAGGTGGACGAGTCCTGCACGTGGTGCGTCCATCTGCTCGACGGCGGCCCCCAGCCCGTGGTCGTCCACGCCGAGCACCCGACCCACCTGCTCTGCCGCGCCTGCTCCATCGCCGCCCGCCCCCGCCGCGCCTGCCTGGACTGTGGCGGGCCGGCCGCCTCCGCCTCCCCGGCGGACGGCCGCGAGGACGTCTTCATGGGCCCGGTGGCGATCTACACCCGCCTCCGCTGCGCCACCTGCCACCGCCCCGACCGCCCCGACCCCCTGACCGGCACCTTCGGCAACGGCCCGTCCTGAGACGGGCAGGGCGCGGCCGGGCGGCCCGTGCGATTGACTTCGGAACGTATTCCGAACTAGCGTCGAGCCATGTCGACTCTCACCGTGTCGTTCTCCGATCTTTCGAAGAACTCCAAGCGCGTCGCGGACAGTGTGGAGCGAGTCCAGCGCGTGCACGTCACGCGTCGCGACGGGGAGGACCTGTACCTCACCACCGAGCGTCACGACCGTCAGCGCGAGCAGACCGCGGATGTCGCCGCTCGCCTGTTCGCCGCGTTGATCAGCAGCGATGAGGGCACGCAGGCGGTGCTCCTGGCCCTCCCCGCCGTCTTCCCCTGGGTCCGGCACCTGTCGGCCGATGAGGTGCGCGAGTTCGTCGTCGACCTCGTGGACGCGACGCGCGATGCCGTGGACCTGGACGTGCACGCCAATCTGCACCGGGTGATAGTCGAGTGGCGCGCCACCGCGAGAGTGCTGGCGGACCCGGAGCTGGCGGCAGAGCTCGCCAGGCCCCTGCCCGGCGACAATCACGGCGAGGTGATCGAGCCGTGAGCCCGAAGCGCGGTGATGATGTGCCGCCCCCGCCCGTCGGGGCGGAGTGGCGGCTGCGATTCGGTACGACGGAGGCTGCCAAGGGGTGGGGAGAGCTGTGTGCGGAGGCGGCCGGGAACGCCCGCCGCTGTTTCGAGGCGCTCCGGGTGAACCCCCTGTCCACGGGGGATCCGGATCGGCAGCACCGGCTGCGGGGCCGGCTGGCCGCCCGCGTGTTCGGGGGCGTCGAGCTGCCGCAGTGGGAGTACGAGGTGACCGCCGGCGGCCGGGTGCGGTACGTGGTGGACGAGGCGGCCCGCGTCGTCCACCTCGTCTATGCCTCGCCCAGGCACCCGAAGGACACCGAGGCGTAGCGGACAGGCGTCCGGCCCTCGGGCCCTGCCGACGCAGGGCCGGGTGGCCCGCCGAGGGGGGTCACGGTGACGCGGGCTTGCCGGGGGTTGTCTGGTGGGCGGCTGCGGCGGAGGCGAAGGAGGTGGCCAGGGAC
Organism: Kitasatospora sp. NPDC058243; assembly: GCF_042882025.1. Lineage (NCBI taxonomy): Bacteria > Bacillati > Actinomycetota > Actinomycetes > Kitasatosporales > Streptomycetaceae > Kitasatospora > Kitasatospora sp. NPDC058243. The sequence continues at coordinate 82,264 of NZ_JBHVWW010000007.1, read as the reverse complement.
GGGGCTCCGGCCCAGTGCAGGTGCAGGTAGGAGGCGTGGACGTGGCTGCCCGCGAAGCCCTCGGTGCGGGGGCCGGTGGGCAGGCGCCAGCCCCAGGCGGGGTGTTCGCCCGCGCCCGGTTCGCAGACCGTCCGGTGGAACTCGTGGCCGCGTACCCGGGTGCCGGTCCGGGCGAGCGGGGAGTCGTGCAGGGCGACGGCCTCCCGGTAGCCGAGGGTGAGCCGTTCGGTCATCCGGGCGCCGGTGTCCAGTACGCCGCACATCGGCAGGCCGTCCAACTCGCGCCCCAGGTAGAGCAGTCCGGCGCATTCGGCGGCGATCGGGCCGCCGCCGGCGGCGAACGCCGCGATGGCCCCGCGCAGCGCCGTGTTGCCGCTCAGCTCCCGGACGTACAGCTCGGGGAAGCCGCCGCCGATCACCAGGCCGGCCGTGCCGTCGGGCAGTGCCGAGGCGTGCAGCGGGTCGAAGGGGACGACCTCGGCGCCTGCGGCGGTGAGGAGTTCGGCGTTCTCGGCGTACGAGAAGGAGAACGCGGCGCCGCCCGCGACCGCGATCCGCGGCGTGCCGGCCACCGGGTCGACCTCGGTCGACGGGCTCCACGGTTCGGCGGTCAACTCCGGTGCTGTCCGGGCGAGTTCGAGTAGGGCGTCCAAGTCGACCGAGGCGGCGACGAGTTCACCCATGTCGGCGACGGCGCGCAGGGCCTCCGCCGAGCGCTCCACGGCCGGGATCAGCCCGAGGTGGCGCGACGGCGTGGCGACGGTCGTGGAGCGGCGCAGCGCGCCCAGCACGGGCACGCCCGAGCCCTCTTCCAGGGCCTCGCGCAGGAGTTGCTCGTGCCGGTCGGAGGCGACCCGGTTGAGGATCACCCCGGCGAGGCGCACCTCCGGGTCCCAGGAGGCGAAGCCGTGCACCAGCGCGGCCACCGACCGGGACTGCGAGGAGCCGTCCACCACCAGGACCACGGGTGCCCGCAGCAGCTTGGCGACGTGCGCGGTGGAGGCCAGCTCCCCCCGCCCGGAGGCCCCGTCGAACAGGCCCATGACCCCCTCGACCACCGCGACGTCCGCTCCCGCCGCGCCGTGCAGGAAGAGCGGGGCGATCCGCTCCGGGCCGCACATGAAGGCGTCCAGGTTGCGGCCCGGGCGCCCGGCGGCGAGCGCGTGGTAGCCCGGGTCGATGTAGTCGGGGCCGACCTTGTGCGGGGACACCGCCAGTCCGCGCGCGGCGAGCGCCGCGATCAGGCCGGTGGCGACGGTGGTCTTGCCGGCGCCCGAGGAGGGTGCGGCGATGACGAGGCGGGGGATGGCGGCCAACGGCCTGCCGGCAGTGCTCAACGGTCTACCACTCGATACCGCGCTGGCCCTTGCGGCCGGCGTCCATGGGGTGCTTGACCTTGGTCATCTCGGTGACCAGGTCGGCGAATTCGGTCAGCGGTTCGGGTGCGTACCGGCCGGTGATGACGACGTGCTGGCTGCCCGGGCGGTCCTTGAGCACCGACACGACCTCCTGCGGGTCGACCCAGCCCCAGTGCATGGGGTAGGTGAACTCGTCCAGCACGTAGAAGCGGTAGGTCTCGGCCGCCAGGTCGCGCTTGACCTGCTCCCAGCCCTCCTTGGCGGCCGCCTCGCTGTCCATCTCCATCTCGCTGGAGCGCTGGATCCACGACCAGCCGGAGCCCATCTTGTGCCAGTCGACCGTGCCGCCCTCGCCGGAGGCGCCGAGCACGCGCAGCGCGTTCTCCTCGCCGACCTTCCACTTGGCGGACTTCACGAACTGGAACACCCCGACGGGCCAGCCCTGGTTCCAGGCCCGCAGCGCCATGCCGAACGCGGCCGTGGACTTGCCCTTGCCGGGGCCGGTGTGCACGGCGGTGATCGGCTGCGTGCGGCGCTGACGGGTCGTCAGGCCATCGTCGGGGACGCTCTCGGGGACACCCTTGGGCATGTCGGCTCAGGCCGCCTTTCGCATGGTGGTGGCACGGTTCTCACGACGGTTCTCCTGCCGGCTGTCACGCCGGCCGTCGTGGCGGTTCTCGCGGACGAGCGAGGCGACGCCCTCGGGGCGCAGCTCGTCCAGACTGACGGCGGTGCCGCCGAGCAGTCCGGCCAGGGTGCGGGCGAGGCCGAGCCGGACGGGGCCGGACTCGCAGTCCAGCACCACGCTGGCGGTGCCCTGTGCGGCGAACAGTCCGGCCGCGCGCTGCGACCGGGCGAGCGCGTCCCGCCCGCCGGTGGCCCGGCCGTCCGTTACCACGACCAGCAGCGGGCGGCGGCTCGGGTCGCGCAGCCGCTCCACCCGCAGCACCTCGTGCGCGCGCAGCAGGCCGGCGGCCAGCGGGGTGCGGCCGCCGGTGGGCAGCGACTCCAGCCGGGCCGCGCCGACCTCCACGGACGAGGTCGGCGGCAGCGCCAGTTCGGCGCCCGCGCCCCGGAAGGTGATCATGCCGATCTTGTCGCGCCGCTGGTAGGCGTCCATCAGCAGGGACAGCACGGCGCCCTTGACGGCGGTCATCCGCTGCCGGGCGGCCATCGAGCCGGAGGCGTCGACGACGAACAGCACCAGGTTGGACTCCCGCCCCTGGCGGACCTGTTCGCGGAAGTCGTCCTTGCGCAGCACCAGCGCCCGGCCGGCCCGCCCGCGTGCCGCCTGGTGCGGCGCGGCGGCCTGCAAGGTGGCGGTCAGGTGCAGGCGGCTGAGCGTGCCCTGGGGGCGCCGGGCGCGCACGGTGTGCCCGCCGGTGGTCTCGGCGGGGGAGCGGCGGCCCTGGGCGCCGTGGCCGGTGCCCTGCACGGTGAACAGCTTGGTCCGGTACGGGTCGCCGGCCGCGACCGGCGCCGACTCCCGGGCGGGGGCGGGGTGTTGGGCCGGTACGGGCTGCTGGAGCGGCTCGTCCGGCTCGGCGGCCGATGCCTGCGGGCCGGAGGCGGGCTCGGGGGCCCCGCCGCCGTCCGGGCCGCCGCCGGGGCCGCCGTCCGGGCCGGGACCGTCGTCCTCGGGGCCGTCGCCCTCGCCGTCCCCGTCGCCCTCGGTCTCTCCTGAGCCCCCGAGCTCCCCGGAGCCCTCGGGCTCCGAGGGCTCCGATGGCTGCGTGGGTTCCTCCGGCTGCGCGTGCTCCTCCAGCGTCCGGTCGAGCTGCTCCTCGTCCAGCCCCGGCGCGTCGAAGGGGTTGCGGCGGCGCCGGTGCGGCAGCGCCAGCTGGGCGGCCTTGCGGACGTCCTCCTCCAGCACCTCGGTCCGCCCGTCCCAGGCGGCGAGCGCGACGGCGGTGCGGGCCATCACGATGTCGGCGCGCAGCCCGTCCACCTCGAACGCGGCGCACACGGCGGTGATCTGACGCAGCGCCACATCCGTCAGCTCCACCTTGGGCAGCAACTCCCGGGCGGCGGTGATGCGTTCGGCGAGCGCCTGCTCGTCCGCGGCGAACCGTGCGGCGAAGCCGGCCGGGTCGGCGTCGTAGCCGAGCCGGCGGCGGACCACCTCGGCGCGCTCGGCCGGGTCCCGGGTGGCGGCGATCTCGACGGTCAGGCCGAACCGGTCGAGCAGCTGCGGCCGCAGCTCGCCCTCCTCGGGGTTCATCGTGCCGACCAGCAGGAAGCGGGCGGCGTGCCGCACCGACACGCCCTCGCGCTCGACGTACGAGCGGCCCATCGCGGCGGCGTCCAGCAGCAGGTCCACGACGTGGTCCTGGAGCAGGTTCACCTCGTCGATGTAGAGCACGCCGCGGTGCGCCTTGGCGAGCAGCCCCGGCTCGTACGCCTTGACGCCTTCGGCGAGCGCCCGTTCCAGGTCGAGCGAGCCGACGATCCGGTCCTCGGCCACGCCGACCGGCAACTCGACCAGTTGGGCGGGGCGTTCGGACGCCGAGGGGCGGTCGTGCGGCCCGTCCGGGCACTGCGGGTCCGGCGCGGACGGGTCGCAGGCGAACCGGCAGCCGTCGACGGCCGCGAGGGTCGGCAGCAGGCCGGCCAGCGCGCGCACCATGGTCGACTTCGCGGTGCCCTTCTCGCCGCGCACCAGCACGCCGCCCACGGCCGGCGAGACCGCGTTGAGCAGCAGGCCGAGCCGCAGGTCGGGCATGCCGACGATCGCGGTGAACGGATAGCGGACGTCACTCATGCATACTCCCCAGGTGCCCCGGGCGCCAGGAACGGCAGCGATCCGGCCGCCGGCACCCCGCCCTCGATCAGCTTCCACAGCGCGTCGGTGTCCGCGTGCTCCTCGATCAGGTCGCCCAGCCGGTCCAGCCGGGCCTCGCGCGCCTCGGCGAACGAGGTGTCCGGCGCCGGCACGAACGCCCGGCCCGCCAACGCGGCGACCTCGCGCAGGAGTTCACGACGGAAGCCGTCGTTCTCCAGCGCGCCGTGCCAGGTCGTGCCCCACACCGGGCCGACCCGGCAGCCGTCCAGGCCGTGCCCGTCGTCATCGGAGAAGAACGGCTCGCCCCCCTCCACGGCCACCACCCCGTGGTGGATCTCGTACCCCTCGACCCGCTGCCCGTACGCCGTGCCGACCGGGCGCGCCAGCACCTTCTCGGCGCCGAACCGCACGTGCGTCGGCAGCAGGCCCAGGCCCTCGACCGAGCCGGCCCCGGACTCCACCTCGTCCTCGATCCCGCGCGCCAGCATCTGGTATCCGCCGCACACCCCGAGGACCGGCAGCCCGGCCGCCGCCCGCGCCTTCAGCGCCGGCTCCAGGCCGCGTTCGCGCAGCCAGGCCAGGTCGGCCACGGTGGCCCGGGTGCCGGGCAGCACCACCAGGTCGGCGTCGGCCAGTTCCTCCGGCCGGGTCACCCAGCGCACCAGCACGCCGGGCTCCTGCGCCAGGGCGTCCAGGTCGGTGAAGTTCGACAGCCGGGGGAAGCGCACCACGGCCACCCGCAGCACGTCCGCCCCGAGCGGGCCGCGGCCGTCGACCCGGTCCACCACCGTGGACAGGTCCAGCGAGTCCTCGGCGTCCAGCCACAGGCCCGGCAGCATCGGTAGGGTGCCCAGCACCGGACGGCCGGTCAGCCCGTGCAGCATCTCCAGGCCGGGCGCCAGCAGCCGCGCGTCGCCGCGGAACTTGTTGACGAACCAGCCCGCCACGTGCCGCTGGTCCTGCGCCGACAGCAGCGCCAGCGTCCCGTACATCGCCGCGAAGACGCCGCCGCGGTCGATGTCCCCGACCACCACCACCGGCAGCCCGGCGGCCGTCGCCAGGCCCATGTTGGCGATGTCCCGGTCCCGCAGGTTGATCTCGGCGGGCGAACCGGCGCCCTCGCAGACCACCACCTCGTAGCGGCGGCGCAGATCCGCCAGGCACTCCAGCGACCGTTCCAGCAGGACGGGCTTGCGCTCGCGGTAGTCCAGCGCGCCCACCTCGGCGACCGGCCGGCCCAGCAGCACCACCTGGCTGCGGCCGTCCGCGCCCGGCTTCAGCAGCACCGGGTTCATCGCCGCCTCCGGCTCCACCCGGGCCGCCTGCGCCTGCATCGCCTGCGCCCGGCCGATCTCGGCGCCGTCGGCGGTGACGAAGGAGTTCAGCGACATGTTCTGCGCCTTGAACGGCGCGACCCGCACCCCCTGCCGGGCCAGCCAGCGGCAGATGCCCGCGGTCACCACACTCTTGCCCGCGTCCGAGGTCGTCCCGGCGACCAGCAGTGCGTTGCTCATGCCCTTCCCCTCCACCGTGTCGTCAGCAAGCGCAGCGCGACGTGCCCCGCGACCGTCGTACCCAGGGCCAGCGCGCCCACCCGCCGGGAGAGCACGCAGGCCCGCTCGATGTCGTCCACCGTCACCGGGCGCAACTCCGCGCCCAGCACCGGCCGGTGCTCCACCCGCTCCCCGTACTGGAGGGTCCCGCCCAGCCGGACGCCCACCGCGCCCGCGAAGGCCGCCTCCGCCTGGCCCGCGTTCGGGCTCGGGTGCGCCGAACCGTCCCGCCGCCAGACCCGCCAGGCCGTTTTCGGCTGCGGCGCGGCGGCCACCGTGAGCAGCGCCGTCAGCCGGGCGCCCGGCCAGCCCGCCACGTCGTCCAGCCGGGCCGAGGCCCAGCCGAACCGGGCGTACCGCGGCGAGCGGTGGCCGACCATCGCGTCCAGCGTGTTCACCGCGCGGAACGCCAGCAGCCCCGGCGTGCCCGCCAGCGTGCCCCAGACCAGCGCGTTCACCACGGCGTCCGCCGTGTTCTCGGCGACCGACTCGACCACCGCGCGGGCGATCTGCGGCCCGTCCAGCGCGCTCGGATCCCGCCCGCACAGGTGCGGCAGCCGTTCCCGCGCGGCCGTCAGGTCGCCCGTGGCCAGCGACCGGCCGATGGTGCGCGCCTCCCGGGTCAGCGAGGTGCCGCCCAGCACCGTCCAGGTCGCGGCGGCCGCCAGCGCGGCCCGGCCCAGCGGACGCCGGCCCACCGTACGGTCCAGGGCCACCGCGCCGGCCGCGACCGCGCCCACGCACAGCGCCGTGTACCCGGCGCCGGCCACCCGGTCGTCCTGCCACACCCGCCGCTCCAGCCGGGTCGCCGCGCCGCCGAAGACGGCCACCGGGTGGCCGCGCCGGGGGTCGGCGAAGCGGGCGTCCGCGGCGAAGCCCGCGGCGGCGCCGAGCGCGAACGCGGCGGCGCGGGTCAGCGGGCGCACGGCGGGTTCGGCGGAAGGCCGCGTGGGGTCCGGCGGGTCGGGGCAGCCTGCATCGCGTGCGTGTCCTCACTCAGGGTCCGCGCCCTGGATCGACGTACCGGGGGCGAGAGTCTCCTGGCTTCCGGGTCGGACGCACCCCCGGGCCTTCCAGCGGCTTCTGACGGTCCGCCGTGGCAATGTTCCGAGCGTGCTCCCCGGTGACAGTGGCGGGACCGCGCCGGACTCGCACCGGCTTCCTCTGCATGCCTCCGTTTGGCCCCAGGATCCCATCACGCGGCCGAACCGGGAGTCAACCGAGGTCACGGAGGGGTTGGTCACACCTCGGAGCCCTGTCGCCGGTGCCGTTCTCGCCCGCCCGAGGCCCGCCTGACGCCCGCCCCGCCCGACGCCCCGCCGTACCCCGGACGGCCCAGCCCGGTGGCCGCCCGCGCGGCCCCCCGGTGAACTGGTGCCCGAACACCGTCCGAGCAGCGCCCGGACACCGCCCGGACACCGTCCGGTCCAAGACCAGCCAAGACCAGCAGAGCGGGGAGCGATATGCGTTGGGGAACCGCGGCCGTCGTGGCGGCCGCCGTCGTCGGCGCCGGGGCCGCCGTCCTGGTGATCGGCCGTCGGGCCTCCGAACGGCTGGTCCACCCGGCGAGCGCCGTCCGGGAGTCGGGCCCCGTCCTGGTGCGGAGCCTCGCCGCGGGCCGGATCACCTTCAACCGCCGCCCCGAGAGCCTGCGCCCCGGCCGATGGGCCGTGGAGTGGGACGACCACGGCCACGCCGTCGTCGAGGACGTCCTGCACAGCGACGAGAACGGTGTCACCCGTCGCCTCGTCCGCGCCGACCGGGGCACCCTCACCCCCGGCACCGAGGTCCGCTTCACCCCCCGCGTCCACCTCGGCGACCCCACGGAGGCGCTCGGCCTCCCCTTCACCGACACCGCCGCCGACGGCGAACTCGGCGCCCTCCCCGCCTGGCGCCTCGACGGCAAACGCGGCACCTGGGTGATCCTCGTCCACGGCCCCGGCGCCGACCGGCAGCAGACCCTCCCGATCCTCCCCGTCCTCGACCGCCTCGCCCTGCCCGCCCTCGCCGTCACCTACCGGGGCGACCAGGGCGCCCCCGCCTCGCCGGACGGGCTCGGCCACTTCGGCGAGACCGAGTGGCGCGACGTCGAGTCGGCGGTCCGGCTCGCCCTCGACAGCGGCGCCGGCCGGGTCATCCTGTACGGCTGGTCCCTCGGCGCCACCATGGCCCTCCAGACGGCCTCCCGCTCCGCCTGGGCCCATGCCATCAGCGGCCTCGTCCTGGACTCGCCGGTCCTCGACCTGCCCGCCACCGCCCGCCGCGGCGCCGCCCGGGCCGGCTACACCGGCGCCGCCGCCGAGCTCGGCGCCCTCGCGGCCGAGGGCCGCACCGGCGTCGACCTCGCCGACTTCAGCCGCATCGCCGAGGGCGCCGACCTGCGCGTCCCCACCCTCCTCCTGCACAGCCCCGACGATCAGGTCGCCCCCTTCCGCGCCGCCGAGCGCCTCGCCGCCGCCCGCCCCGGCGTGGTCAGCCTCCGGCCTTTCCCGGGCGCCGACCACGCCACCCTCTGGAACTCCGCCCCCACCCACTACACCGAACTCCTCCGCCGCTGGCTCACCCCCCTTCTCTGAACCCAGCCCCCCCCCGCACGAGAAGTCACACCGACAGGGCCTCTGTACGAAACCCGGACCTCACCCGTCAGCCACGGAGTGTGACCGGTCGGGCGGGTAGCGCGACCGCCGCCGCAAGGGTTGAGCCGGGATGGCATGCCCCCGCCACCTGTTTCCGGCCAGGCGGTTTGCCTCTGTTGCCCGATTGTTGCCCGATCTTGGGGAGGCGCCGTCGACGGCCGCCCGTCCGTACAGCCAACCGGATGTGACAGAAGGCCGGTACAAGGGGAAGACTGCTCGACGTGACGTCTCGGAATCCGCGCGACCGTGATGCCCCGCTCCCTCCGACGATCGGTACTGGTGCGACGGTGACCCGTCTCCCCGGTACGGCCCACCGGCCCGCCGCCGGCAAGCCGGGCGGGGCCGGGGTACCCCGCCGACGAGGGCCCGCTGCGGCGCCCGGTCGGGGGAGGGTTCCCGTACCGGAGGGCTTTCCCGCGCCGGCCGAGCTGGCGCCGCTGGCCCGCCGGATGCTGGTGGACGCCGTCCGGATCGCCCGCTGGGCGGGGGACCTGGAAGAGGTCGACAAGCGGGGCGAGCTGCTGCCCGACGACGCCCGTGCGGCGGGTCGGGCGCTGGCCATGACGGTCGGCGCCGCCGCCAAGGCGTGGGGGCAGGCACTGCTGGTCGGCCTGGTGGAGGCCAGGGACGGCGGTGCGGTCCCGGGCTGGCGCCTGCACGCCTGGGAGCATGACGACGAGGCGGTGGTCCGCGGCTGGTCGGCGCTGTTCGACGCCTGGACGCTGCTGGCCCCGGTGCCGCCGGCCGCTCTGCGGGGCGTGTTCGCGGTGCTGGCCGGCCAGGCGGTGGACCAGGCGCCGCAGTTGCTGTCGTTCCTGCACCTGGTGGCCGGTCCGGTGTCGGACGGCGAACTGCTGGAGCTGCTGCGCCGGGGTCTGGACGAGCGCCGGGTGGGTGGCACGGACGGTTCGGGCCTGTCGCCCGTGCCGCACGCCGCCTCGGCGGTGTCGGCGGTCCGCGGCACGTGCCGGGAGCCGCAGATCGACACCCCGCCGTCGCCGGCGGACGTGGCCGCGGTCCTGGACTGGATGCTGGACGGCCTGGCGGCCGTCGGGGCCGTGGTCCGCAGGGACGAGGCCGCCGAGCTGTCGCCGCTGGGCCACTGGGCGGTGCGGGCGAAGCTGGAGGAGATCTGCACGGTCGCGCAGACCGCGGCCGGGCACATCGAGCAGAGTGCCTTCGAGCTGCTGAACGCCTGCGCGGACTATTCGCCGGGCCCGGCGCGGGCCGAGTTCCGCGCCTGGGTGGCGGCCCGTCCGGCCGATCGGGCGGTGGCGGAGCTGCTGGACGCGGCGCAGGGGGACGACGCGCTGGTGCGCGGGCTGGCCTTCGAGGCGCTGCGGGTGGCCGGCGGCCCGGCGGAGCAGGCGGTGCGGGGGTCGGTGGACGAGCCGGTGCTGCGCCCGTACGCGCTGCTGTGGCTGGCGGAGCGCTCGGACGAGGGGGTTTCGCCGGCGGACGTGCTGGGGGCGGAGGACGCGGCCTGGCTGTGGGTGGACACGGCGGCGGCGGTGCTGGACCACGGCGAGACGGAGCTGCTGGTGGGCCACGTCGAGGGCGCCGCGGCGGGCGATCCGGTGCGGCTGTTCGCCCGGGCCCGGCAGTCGGGGCACCCGCGGGCGGCCTCGGTGCTGTCGGCGGTCTCGAGCGTGCATCCGGATCCGGGCGTGGCGCGGGCGGCCCGCCGCTCGGCGTTCAGCGTGCACACCGGCGGCGCCTAGCAGCGCCCGCCGACGCGTAGCAGCGCCCGCCGAAGAGCGGGCACGACGAAGAGGGGCCCGGATCCGACTGGATCTGGGCCCCTCTCGCGTACGGGAACGACTAGCCGAGGCGGGACTCCGCCCGCCTGGCGCGGACGTCGCCGACCTTCTGTCCGACCTTGCGCCGGATGACCAGCAGCGGGGCCATCGCGGCGAGCGTGATCTGGGCGAAGGCGCCGACGTGCATCAGGGCGTCGCCGCCGGGCAGGCCGGTCGCCCAGGCCGCGAGGCAGCCGATGGAGACGACGATCCAGCACAGCGTGGCGGTGGCCAGCAGCCCCTGGGGCTTGGGGTACTCGATCCGGCTGACCATCAGGTACGCGGCGCCGAAGATGGCGAGCAGACCGGGCAGGAACGGCGGGTCGAGCAGCACGATGGCGATCACCGTCATCGCGCCCATCGGGCAGGGCATGCCCTGGAACACCCCGGGTCGCATCTTGACGGCGGAGAATCGGGCGAGCCGCAGGACGACCGCGAGCAGGACGGTGATCGCGATGAGCGCCGAGAGCTTGCTGTTGGAGCCCTGGGAGACCATGCCCCAGACGGCGACGAAGTAGGCCGGCGCGATGCCGAAGCTGATCAGGTCGGCCAGGTTGTCCAGTTCCGCTCCGAGGGCGGAGGAGCGGAGCTTGCGCGCCACCAGCCCGTCGAAGAGGTCGCACATGGAGCCGATGAGCAGCAGCGTGACCGCGGTGGCGGCGCTGTGCCGGTCGGGTGCGGCGTCCGGGTTGGTGATGTGCGGGACGAGGACCCCGGTGGTGATCGAGTAGATCGCCAGGAAGCCGCAGACGGCGTTCCCCAGGGTCAGGAAGTCGGCGGTGGACAGGTGCTGGGGAGAGCGCGGGGCGCGCAGCTCGCGGTCGCGCGCCCAGCGGCGACGGCGCAGGGCCGTCTCCTCGTCGTCCAGGCCGACGATTGTCTCAGGATCAGTCACGGTCAAGGCGCGTCACCCCGGCTGTGGTCTTCTGGCCGACCTCGACGCCGACCTCGACGCCGGCCGGCAGGTAGGTGTCGACCCGGGAGCCGAACCGGATCAGACCGATCCGGTCGCCCTGCTCGACCTTGGTACCGGCGGCGATGTACGGCACGATGCGACGGGCCACGGCCCCCGCGATCTGCACCATCTCGATGTCGCCGAGCTCGGTGTCGAAGTGCCAGACGACCCGCTCGTTCTGGTCGCTGTCCTTGTTGAACGCGGGGACGAAGCCGCCCGCGACGTGCTCGACCGACGTCACCGTGCCGGGCAGGGGCGCGCGGTTGACGTGGACGTTGAGCGGGCTCATGAAGATCGCGACCCGGGTGCGGCCGTCCGGCCAGGCGTCGATGCTCTGCACCACGCCGTCGGCGGGGGAGATCACTCTGCCCGCGCCGATCTCACGCTCGGGGTCGCGGAAGAACCACAGCATGCCCGCGCTGAGCGCACAGGCGGGTACCGCTGCCAGGGCCCACTTGCCGCTGCGCCGGGTGAGGGCGGTGGTCACGGCGGCCGTGGCGAGGGTGGGGACGAACCAGGGGGTGGCTCCGCGCGCGATGGTCACGCGGGGTCGCCGACCGGCCGTCGTGGCTGCGAGGGCATCGCGGTCCGTGACGGAGGTGTGAGGGGACGGGCTGATGGGCATCGAAGACCTTTGTCGCGGGGGATCATGGCCGCTGGACGGGGGCCACCGCGGGATCGGGTAATAGAGGGACGGCTTGCTGTCCCGGTGGATGCTATCGGGAGCACACGGTGGGTGGGCAACCCGCCTGCTCGTTCACGTGTCCGGTGGAAGCGCGTGTGCGCGTCCCACCTCTACGACCGTAGCTCGCCCCGGTCCGGTTCCCAAGGGACCGGACGGGGCTGGTGACACTTGTCTCAACAGGCCCGTCGGCGGAACCCGGTGGGCGGAACGGGCCGTTCGCGGTCCGCCGGGGGCGCGGGACACGGCCTGTCGAGGGTGTGCGGAAGCGGCCGCGGGGCGTGTCGTTGCAGCTGTACGCCCTGCGGCCGCTCCCGGAGGGCCGTGCCGGACCCAGGCGGACCAGGCCGGGGTCGTGATGGGCACGGCGGGTGGCCGGGACGGGCCCGCACGCCCGTCGACCGGCGGTTCGGAAGGGGTCGTCCAGCCGGCCCGGAGCGCCCCGGGGGCCGCTCGTCGAGCCGGGGTGACCCGGTGCTCACTCCGCGATCCGGTACTCCTCCAGGAGCCGGCGTCCGACGATCATCTTCTGGATCTCCGCAGTTCCTTCACCGATGAGCAGCATCGGGGCCTCGCGGTAGAGCCGTTCGATCTCGTACTCCTTGGAGAAGCCGTAGCCGCCGTGGATGCGGAAGGCGTCCTCGACGACCTCCTTGCAGTACTCGGAGGCGAGGTACTTGGCCATGCCGGCTTCGAGGTCGTTGCGCTCGCCGCCGTCCTTCTTGCGGGCGGCCATGACCATCATCTGGTGGGCGGCCTCGACCTTGGTGGCCATCTCGGCGAGCTTGAACTGGATGGCCTGGTGCTCGGCGATCTTCTTGCCGAAGGTGGAGCGCTGCTGGGCGTAGGAGATGCCGAGTTCGAAGGCGCGGCGGGCGACGCCGCAGCCGCGGGCGGCGACGTTGACGCGGCCGACCTCGACGCCGTCCATCATCTGGTAGAAGCCGCGCCCGGGGACGCCGCCGAGGATGCGGTCGGCCGGGATCCGGACGTCCTGGAGGACCAGTTCGGTGGTGTCGACGCCCTTGTAGCCCATCTTCTCGATCTTCCCGGGCACGGTGAGGCCGGGGACGGTCGGGTTCGGGCCGAATCCGGGGGTCTTCTCGATCAGGAAGGTGGTCATGTTCTTGTACGGGGTGCTGCCGCCCTCGTCGGTCTTGCACAGGACCGCGACGAGGGTGGAGGTGCCGCCGTTGGTGAGCCACATCTTCTGGCCGTTGAGGACGTAGAACTCCCCGTCCTTGACGCCCTTGGTGGAGATGGCCGAAACGTCGGAGCCGAGGCCGGGCTCGGACATCGAGAACGCGCCGCGGATTTCCCCGGCGGCCATCTTCGGCAGGAAGTGGTCCTTCTGTTCCTGGGTGCCGTGGGCGTTGATCATGTGCGCCACGATGAAGTGGGTGTTGACGATGCCGGACACGCTCATCCAGCCGCGGGCGATCTCCTCGACCACCAGGGCGTAGGTGAGCAGCGACTCGCCGAGGCCGCCGTACTCCTCGGGGATGGTGAGGCCGAAGAGGCCGAGCTGCTTCATCCCCTCGACGATGGCGGTCGGGTACTCGTCCTTGTGTTCCAGCTCGGTCGCGACCGGAATGATCTCCTTGTCGACGAAATCCCGCACGGTGGCGAGGATGTCCCGCTGGATCTCGGTGAGGCCGTCGGTCTGTGCCAGGCGTCCCATCGTGCGGCTCCGAAAGGTTTGAGGGGGCGGGGGGGGGGATTGCCGAGGGCCCTGCCGGCGTGGCTGCGGCAGCAGGGCCCCCGTTCCGGGTGGGGGTCGGCCGATGACGGCGGCCGGCCCCTCCGGGGTCTGGGGAGATCCGGGGTCCCAGGAAAGGGGTCCTAGGAAAGGGGAGTCGGGCGGCCGGGCTGCTCGCCGCCGCGCTCCTTGATGTACGTCCCGGTCGGCACCATCACCTTGCGGCGGAAGATGCAGACGACCGTGCCGTCCTGCTTGTACCCCTTGGTCTCGACGTACACGATGCCGCGGTCGTCCTTGGACTTGGACGGCCACTTGTCGAGGACGGTGGTCTCGCCGTAGAGGGTGTCGCCGTGGAAGGTCGGCGCGACGTGCCGCAGCGACTCGATCTCCAGGTTGGCGATGGCCTTGCCGGAGACGTCCGGGACGGACATGCCCAGCAGCAGCGAGTAGATGTAGTTGCCCACCACCACGTTCCTGCCGAAGTCCGTCGTCCGCTCGGCGTAGTTGGTGTCCAGGTGGAGCGGGTGGTGGTTCATGGTGAGCAGGCAGAAGAGGTGGTCGTCGTACTCGGTGACGGTCTTGCCGGGCCAGTGCTTGTAGACCGCGCCGACCTCGAACTCCTCGTAGGTGCGTCCGAACTGCATCGCGGCGGGCCTCAGCTTTCCGGGATCTCGAACTTGGTGGTGCGCTCCAGGCCGGCGGCCCGGCCCTTGCCGGCGATGACCAGGGCCATCTTGCGGCTGGCCTCGTCGATCATCTCGTCGCCGAGCATCGCGGAGCCCTTGGCGCCGCCCGCCTCGGAGGTGCACCAGTCGTAGGCGTCGAGGATCAGCTCGGCGTGGTCGTAGTCCTCCTGGGAGGGCGAGAAGATCTCGTTCGCGGCGCCGACCTGGTCGGGGTGGAGCACCCACTTGCCGTCGAAGCCGAGGGCGGCGGCGCGCCGGGCGACCTCGCGGTAGCCCTCCTGGTTGCGGATCTGCAGGTACGGGCCGTCGATGGCCTGGAGGTCGTTGGCGCGGGCGGCCATCAGGATGCGCATCAGGATGTAGTGGTAGGCGTCGGCCGGGTAGCCGGCCGGCTGCTCGCCGACCACCAGGGACTTCATGTTGATGGAGGCCATGAAGTCGGCGGGGCCGAAGATGATGGTCTCCAGCCGGGGCGAGGCCTCGGCGATGGCGTCGACGTTGACCAGGCCCTTGGCGTTCTCGATCTGTGCCTCGATGCCGATCCGGCCGACCTCGAAGCCCATGGTCTTCTCGATCTGGGTGAGCAGCAGGTCGAGCGCCTTGACCTGCTCGGCGTCCTGGACCTTGGGCAGCATGATGCAGTCGAGGTTGGGGCCGGCGCCCTCGACGACGGTGATCACGTCGCGGTAGGTCCAGTGGGTGGTCCAGTCGTTGACCCGGACGACGCGGGTCTTGCCGCCCCAGTCGCCGTTGTTGAGCGCGTCGACGATGTGGTGGCGGGCGCTCTCCTTGACGAGGGGGGCGCAGGCGTCCTCCAGGTCGAGGAAGACCTGGTCGGCGGGGAGGCCCTGGGCCTTCTCCAGGAAGCGCGGGTTGCTGCCGGGCACGGCGAGGCAGGAGCGGCGCGGGCGCAGACGGTTGACGGTAGCCATGAGGGTGGGTCGGTTCCTTCCCAGTGGTCAGCTGGTGGGCGCGGGTGCGGGCGTCCAGGGCTGGAGCTTGTTGGCGAGCCGGATCTCGTCCACGATCCGGCCGATGATGGTGGTGATGCCGAAGTCCTTCGGGGTGAACACGGCGGCGACGCCGGCGGCCTTGAGGGCCTCGCCGTCCGCTGCCGGGATGATGCCACCCACGATCACCGGGACATCCTGCACCCCGGCCCGGCGCAGCCGGCGCAGGACGTCGGGCACCAGCTCGCAGTGGGCGCCGGAGAGGATCGACAGGCCCACGCAGTGCACGTCCTCCGCGACGGCGGCGGAGACGATCTGCTCGGGGGTCAGCCGGATGCCCTGGTAGACCACCTCGAACCCGGCGTCGCGGGCCCGGACGGCGATCTGCTCGGCGCCGTTGGAGTGTCCGTCCAGGCCGGGCTTGCCGACCAGCAGGCGCAGTTTGCCGGAGCCCAGTTCCTCGGCGGTGGCGGCGACGGCGGCGCGCACCGCGGCCAGTTCCCCGCCGGGTTCGGCGGCCACCGCGACCGGGGCGCCGCCGACGCCGGTGGGCGCGCGGTACTCGCCGAAGACCTCGCGCAGGGCGAAGGCCCACTCGCCGGTGGTGACGCCGGCCCGGGCGCAGGCGAGCGTGGCCGGCACCAGGTTGGCGTCGGTGGCCGCGGTGGCCTTGAGCTCGGCCAGCGCGGTCTGGACGGCGGCCTCGTCGCGCTGTCCGCGCCAGGCCTCCAGGGCGGCGAGCACGGACTGCTCGGAGGCCGGGTCGACGACCATGATGGCGGTGTCGAGGTCGGCCGTGAGCGGGCTCTCCTCGGTGGTGTCGAAGCAGTTGACGCCGACGATCTTGTCCTCGCCGGACTCGATCCGGGCCCGCCGGGCGGCGTGCGAGGAGACCAGGTTGGACTTCAGGTAGCCGGACTCCACGGCGGGAATGACCCCGCCCATCGCCAGCACCTTGGCGATCTCCGCCTCGGCGCCGGCCAGCAGGTCGGCGGTCTTGGCCTCGATCACCTCGGAGCCGTTGAAGAGGTCGCCGTACTCCAGCAGGTCCGACTCGTAGGCCAGCACCTGCTGGATCCGCAGCGACCACTGCTGGTCCCAGGGCCGGGGCAGGCCCAGCGCCTCGTTCCAGGCGGGCAGTTGGACGGCGCGGGCGCGGGCGTCCTTGGAGAGGGTGACGGCCAGCATCTCCAGGACGATCCGCTGGACGTTGTTCTCCGGCTGGGCCTCGGTCAGGCCGAGCGAGTTGACCTGGACGCCGTAGCGGAAGCGGCGCTGCTTCGGGTCCTGGACGCCGTAGCGCTCCAGCGTGACCTTCTCCCACAGCTGGGCGAAGGCGCGCATCTTGCACATCTCCTCGACGAAGCGCACGCCGGCGTTGACGAAGAAGGAGATCCGGGCGACCACCTCGCCCATCCGCTCGGCCGGCACCTGGCCGGAGTCGCGGACGGCGTCGAGCACCGAGATGGCGGTGCACATCGCGTAGGCGATCTCCTGGACGGGCGTGGCCCCGGCCTCCTGCAGGTGGTAGCTGCAGATGTTGATCGGGTTCCACTTGGGGATGCGGCCGACGGTGTAGGCGATCATGTCGGTGATCAGGCGCACCGAGGGGCCGGGCGGGAAGACGTGCGTCCCGCGCGACAGGTACTCCTTGACGATGTCGTTCTGGGTGGTGCCGGTGAGCTTGGCGATGTCGGCGCCCTGCTCCTCGGCGACCACCTGGTAGAGCGCCAGCAGCCACATCGCGGTGGCGTTGATCGTCATGGAGGTGTTGGTCTGTTCGAGCGGGATGCCGTCGAACAGGGTGCGCATGTCGCCGACGTGGCCGACCGGGACGCCGACCCGGCCCACCTCGCCGCGGGCGAGGAGGTGGTCGGAGTCGTAGCCGGTCTGGGTCGGCAGGTCGAAGGCGACGGACAGGCCCGTCTGGCCCTTCGCCAGGTTCCGCCGGTAGAGCGCGTTGGAGTCGCTCGCGGTGGAGTGCCCGGCGTAGGTGCGCATCAGCCAGGGGCGGTCGCGCTCGTGCTGATCGGTCATCGGATGGGCCTCAGACGTTCCGGAAGCGGTTGATCGCCGGCAGGTACAGCTCGCGCAGCGCGTGGTCGCGCACGCCCAGGCCCTCCTCCGGCGCCAGGCAGAGCACGCCGACCTTGCCCTGGTGCTTGTTGTGGTGCACGTCGAGGGCGGCCTGGCCGGTCTCCTCCAGGGAGTAGACCTTGGACAGGGTCGGGTGGATCTTGCCCTTGGCGATCAGGCGGTTGGCCTCGAAGGCCTCGCGGTAGTTGGCGAAGTGCGAGCCGACGATGCGCTTGAGCGACATCCACAGGTAGCGGTTGTCGTACTGGTGCATGAAGCCGGAGGTGGAGGCGCAGGTGACGATGGTGCCGCCCTTGCGGGTGACGTACACCGAGGCGCCGAAGGTCTCCCGGCCCGGGTGCTCGAAGACGATGTCGACGTCCTCGCCGCCGGTGAACTCGCGGATCTTCGCGCCCAGGCGCTTCCACTCGCGCGGGTCCTGGGTGTGCTCGTCCTTCCAGAACCGGTAGCCCTCGGCGGAGCGGTCGATGATCGCCTCGGCGCCCATGGCGCGGCAGATCCCGGCCTTCTGGTCGTTGGAGACCACGCAGATCGGGGTGGCGCCACCGGCCAGCGCGTACTGGGTGGCGTACGAGCCGAGGCCGCCGCTGGCGCCCCAGATCAGCACGTTGTCGCCCTGCTTCATGCCGGCGCCGTTGCGCGAGACCAGCTGGCGGTACGCGGTGGAGTTGACCAGGCCGGGGGAGGCGGCCTCCTCCCAGGTGAGGTGCTTGGGCTTGGGCAGCAGCTGGTTGGTCTTCACCAGGGCGATCTGGGCCAGCCCGCCGAAGTTGGTCTCGAAGCCCCAGATGCGCTGCTCCGGGTCCATCATCGTGTCGTTGTGGCCGTCCGGGGACTCCAGCTCGACGGAGAGGCAGTGCGCGACGACCTCGTCGCCGGGCTTCCAGGCGTTGACGCCGGCGCCGGTGCGCAGCACCACGCCCGCGAGGTCGGAGCCGAGGACGTGGTACGGCAGGTCGTGGCGCTTGGTGAGCGGCGACAGCCGGCCGTAGCGCTCCAGGAAGGAGAAGGTGGAGACCGGCTCGAAGATCGAGCTCCAGACGGTGTTGTAGTTCACCGCGCTGGCCATGACGGCGACCAGGGCCTCGCCGGGGCCCAGCTCGGGCAGGGCGACCTCGTCGAGGTGAAGGGACTTGCGGGGGTCCTTGTCGCGGCTGTCGAGGCCCGCGAACAGCTGCTCCTCGTCCTTGTGGAGCGTCACCGCTCGGTAGGACTCGGGAAGCTTGACGGCGGCGAAGTCCTCCGACGTGGCGTCGTTGCTGAGGATCGCGTCGAGGATTTCCTGCATGGCTGCCTCCGAAGGCGTACCTGTGTGAGGGCACAGGGCGTCTGGGGTAGCCGGGAGCGGACACCGGCTTCGCTGAGGTGGGTGGTGGTTGGTCGGGCTGGGCGCCCGGGGTGGACCGGGTCGAACGCGCACTGCTCCCGGGGTGTGGGAACGCCGGACGACGGCGCGCCGAGGTGGGGAGCCGCGGCGCCGCGACTGGTGAGTAACAAGGTAGTGGCACCCTGTGCCACTCGTAAAGACACCGGGTGTCACGAATTCCGGCGCGCTGGAGCGGCCCTCGAACGCGCTGCGGCGGACGCCGAAAGGGCCCGCGCCGACTGCTCGACGCGGGCCCTCGATATCGCTCTGACCTGGCTAGATGGTGACCTCAGGACTCCCTGGCGCCACTCAGTGCGGCCCGGATGCTGTCCACCACCACGTCCAGCGGAGCGTCCGTCCGGGCGACTGTGATGAGCACCTCACCTCCAGGACTGGCACTCAGTGCGCTCTCGGCCAGCACGTCACCGGGAGCCCCATTGGCACCCGGTGCCACCAGGGAGCCGCGGCGTCTGGCACCCGGCGTGCTGGCGGCCCAGAAGGTCCGCCGGATCACCTCGAAGGAGTGGTCCAGCTGCGCCTCCACGTCCCCGCGCCCGCCGGCCCGCAGCCAGCGCCGCAGCACGTGGTTGTGCGCCGCGACGACCGCCGCCGCCGACACCTCGGCCAGCATCGAGTCGTCCTCGCCGCCGCGCTGCCAGCCCGACGGGATGGACTCGCCGGTGTCGAAGCGGCCCAGCAGGTACCGGGTGAACAGCCGCTCGTACCGGGCCACCACGGCGATCTCCCGCTCGCGCAGCGCCGGGACCTGACGGATCAGCTGGTACCGCGCGACCGACACCCCCGGCGTCGAGGCGTACATCCGCAGCACCTCCTTGATGCCGCGGCAGACCACGTCCAGCGGGTGCTCCTCCGGCTCGGCGCTGGCCAGCAGGTCGGCCACCCGGACGAGGGTGTCGTCGTGGTCCGGGAAGATCGCCTCCTCCTTCGACCGGAAGTACCGGAAGAAGGTCCGCCGGGCCACCCCGGCGGCGGCCGCGATCTGGTCGACCGTGGTCTCCTCGTAGCCCTGCGAGGAGAACAGCTCCATCGCGGCCGTGGCCAGGTCCTGACGCATCTGCTGGCGCTGCGCCGCCGCCCGGCGGCTGCCCGGCCCCCCTTCCGGCCCGGTGCCCCCGGTCGAGGAGGCCGTCCGGTCGGCGCCGCGCGGTCCGGCGGAGTGCTGCGGGGTGGCTGACTGAACCCGATCCATGTCCGGAACGCTACACGGCCCCGGCGGTTCGGCCGCGGCCCTTCCCCGACGGACCGGTGCGACCGGGCCGGTGACGGCCGGTCTGGGCCAGCGCGCGGACACCGTCCCCGGGCTCCAGCCCGGTCTGACCGGGCCCGACCCGGCCGCGGACGGCCCGGCCCCGGGCGGCGCCGCCTCGCGCGCGGCGGCGCCCCCGGCAGCTGGCGTGGTCACCGGCGCGCGTGGTCGCGGAAGCCGCGGCCGGTCTTGCGGCCCAGGCAGCCGGCGGCGACCAGGTGCTCCAGCAGCGGTGCGGCCGCCAGGCCCGGCTCGCGGAACTCCTGGTGCAGCACCTGCTCGATGGTCAGCGAGACGTCCAGGCCGACCACGTCCAACAGCTCGAACGGGCCCATCGGGTAGCCGCAGCCCAGCTTCATCGCGGTGTCGATGTCGTCCACCGTCGCGTAGTGCTCCTGGAGCATCCGCACCGCGTCGTTCAGGTAGGGGAAGAGCAGCGCGTTGACGATGAAGCCGGCCCGGTCGCCGCACTCCACCGGGTGCTTGCGGACCTCGGCGGTCAGCTCCAGCACGGTCGCGGTGACGTCCGGCGCGGTCAGCACGGTGGAGACCACCTCGACCAGCTTCATGGCCGGCGCCGGGTTGAAGAAGTGCATGCCGATCACGTCCTGCGGCCGCGAGGTGGCGGTCGCGCAGCTGATCACCGGCAGCGAGGAGGTGGTGGTGGCGAGCACCACGCCCGGCCTGACGATCTTGTCCAGGGTGGCGAACAGCTCGCGCTTGACCGCCAGGTCCTCGGCCACCGCCTCGATCACCAGGTCCACGTCGGCCAGTTCGGCGTACTGGCCGACCGGGGTGACCAGCGCCAGCGCGGCGTCCCGCGCCTGCGCGCTCAGCCGGCCCCGGTCGACCGCGCGCGCCAGCGACTTCGCCAGCTGCGCCTTGGCCCGGTCGGCCTTCTCCTGGCTGCGGGCGGCCAGCAGCACCGGGCGGCCGGCCTTGGCGAAGACCTCGGCGATGCCGGTCGCCATGGTGCCCGAGCCGCAGACGCCGACCGTGCGGACCTCCCGGCCCGCCACCGCGGGCCGCGCCGGGCCGGTCGCCGCGTCGACGGCCCTGGACGAGCCGGGCGCCTCGTAGGTGTAGAAGCCGCGGCCGGACTTGCGGCCCAGCAGCCCGGCCGCGACCAGCTGGCCGAGGATCGGGGCGGGCGCGTGCAGGCGGTCCCGGGACTGCTCGTACATCGCCTCCAGGACGGTCCGCGCGGTGTCCACGCCGATCAGGTCGAGCAGCGCCAGGGGGCCCATCGGCAGGCCGCAGCCGAGCCGCATCGCGGCGTCGATGTCCTCCCGGGAGGCGTACTTGGACTCGTACATCGCGGCGGCCTGGTTCAGGTACGCGAACAGCAGGCCGTTGACCACGAAGCCGGCCCGGTCGCCGGCCGCCACCGGCTCCTTGCCGAGGTCCCGGGCGAACGCGGCGGCGTCCTCGGCGACCTGCGGGGAGGTCAGCACCGTGCGGACCACCTCGACCAGCTTCATGCTGTGCACCGGGTTGAAGAAGTGCAGGCCCAGCACCCGCTCCGGGCGGGCGGTCGCGGCGGCGATCCGGGTCACCGAGAGCGCGGTGGTGCCGGTGGCCAGCACCGTCCCCGCCGGGCAGATCCGGTCCAGCTCGGCGAAGAGCTCCCGCTTCAGCTCCAGCTGCTCGGGCACCTCCTCGACCACCAGCTCGGCCCCGGCGGCGGCCGACAGCTCGTGGCCGACCGAGATCAGCGCCAGCAGCGCGGTGCGCTCCCCGGCGGTGATCCGCTCCCGGTCGACCGCGTGCGCGGTCGCCTCCTCGATCCGGGCCAGTGCCCGGGCGGCAGAGTCCTCGGTGGCCTCGATGCCGATCACCCGGCGGCCGCTCCTGGCGACGGCCACCGCGACACCGGCACCCATCGTGCCGAGGCCGACGACGGCGACCGTGGAAAAGGGACGCTCCATCTGTCCTGACTCCTAGTCCTGAAGGGCCCGCGCACGCCCCGGCGGGCGGGCCGCCGCGCCCGCGCGTGCGGCGGGGGCGGCCGCCGCCGGGGGAGGGTCCGCGCGCGGGGCTGGGGAGATGACGGGTTCCGGCACACGGCCCCGGCGGCCGGTCCGCTCCGGCCGAACTGAGGGGTGTGCCGTGGTGCTCAGGCGCTCAAGGGTGAAAGGAAGCGGCTCTGATACGAGGAAGGAGACCCGGCCCGCCGCGGTTCGCGGCGCCGGCCGGTGAATGACGCACCGCGCGCCCGCCGTGGACACGGCGACCGCAGGCCCCCGCCGGTGCGGCTCCCGTAGCCCGGCGGTGGTGCGTCCGGCCACTGTAGCGAAGCTACCCGCGAGTAGGAAGGGGTGCGGGCGTCACAAAAGGCATCCGGACGGCGGGGCGGGGTCCGGTGGCGGCCCGAACGGGTGAACGGGCGGACGGGCGTCCACGGGGACCACCCGATAGGGGAGTTACCCGGCCGCGGCGGGCGGGGCAGCATGGGGGCATGACCCTCGGAACCGCCGCCGGCCCCGCCGCGTCCGCCTCCGGCTCCACCGGCCCGGCCGGAGGCCTCGGCGGGCACCTCGCCGCCGTCACGCTGCCCCCGCGCGCCGCGCGCGTCGAACAGGCCGAGGCCGCCGTCGACCGGCTGCGCACCGCTGCCGTCGACGCGGTGGCCGTCACCTGGGTGGACAACGCGGGCATCACCCGGGTCAAGGCCGTCCCGCTGGGCGCCCTGGTGCACGCCGCGCAGTGGGGCGTAGGCACCGCACCCTGCTTCGACGTCTTCCTCGCCGACGACGGCATCACCACCAGCCCGAGCACCGGCGGCCCCACCGGGGACCTGCGGCTCTACCCCGACCTCGACCGGGTCGTCCCGCTGGCCGCCCAGCCCGGCTGGGCCTGGGCCCCGGGGGACCGGCACACCCAGGCCGGCACCCCGCACCCCGGCTGCCAGCGGCTGTTCGCCCGCCGGATGGAGGCCGCGGCCGCCGAGCGCGGGCTGACCCTGCGGGCCGGCATCGAGGTCGAGTGGGTGGTCGCCCTCGCCGGCGGCCCGCAGGACGAGCCGCAGTACCCGACGCACGGCCCCGCGTACGGGATGCACCGGCTCACCGACCTCACCGACTACCTGCGGGACGTCCTGCGCGCCCTCGGCGAGCAGGGGCTGACCGTCCTGCAGATCCACCCCGAGTACGCCCCGGGCCAGTTCGAGGTCTCGGTGGCCCCCGAGGGCCCGGTCGGCGCCGCCGACACCTCCGTCCTGGTCCGGCACACCGTGCGGGCCGTCTCCGCCCGGCACGGCCTGCGGGTCTCCTTCGCCCCCGTGGTCGAGCCCGGCGCGGTCGGCAACGGCGGGCACCTGCACCTGAGCCTCTGGCGGGACGGCCGCAACCTCGGCCACGGCGGCCCCGGCCCGCACGGCCTGACCGCCGAGGCCGAGGGCTTCCTCGCCGGGGTGCTCGGCGCGCTGCCCGAACTCCTGGTGCTGGGCTGCTCCAGCCCGGCCGGCTACCTGCGGCTGGTGCCCTCGCACTGGGCCGGCGCCTACCAGTGCTGGGGCCTGGAGAACCGCGAGGCCGCGCTGCGCCTGGTGACGGGCTCCACGGGGGAGCGGGCCGACGCCGCCAACGCCGAGGTCAAGTGCTTCGACGCCACCGCCAATCCGTACCTGGCGGTCGGCGCGGTGCTCGCCGCCGGTCTCGCCGGCCTCGACCAACACCGGGAGCTGCCACCGGAGTTCACCGGTGACCCGGCCGCCGCCGAACCCGGCGCGGTGCCCCGGCTGCCGACCGGACCGGCGCAGGCGCTGGCCGCGTACGAGCGCTCGGCGGTGCTGCGCGAGGCGCTCGGCGGGCCGCTGTACGAGGCGGTGCTGGCGGTGCGCCGGGCGGAGGGCGAGCAGTACGCCGCCGCCACCCCCGAGCAGTTGGTCGCCGCCACCCGCTGGCGGTACTGACCGGTGCACGCCGGGGCCCCGGCGGTGCCCGCGCTGGTCGACCACCACTGCCACAGCGTGGTGGCGGCCGACCTCGCCGACGACGCCCTGGCCGGGCTGCTCACCGAGTCCGACCGGCCGCCCGCGCCCGGCTGTTCGCCCTTCGACAGCGCGCTCGGCCTGGCCGTCCGGCGCTGGTGCCCGCCCGTCCTCGGCCTGCCCGCGCACGCCCCGGCCGCCGACTACCTGGCCCGGCGGCGGGAGCTGGGCGGCGCCGAGGCCACCCGCCGGCTGCTGGCCGCGGCCGGGCTGGACACCTGCCTGGTGGACACCGGGCTGACCGCCGCCGCGGGCCTTCCGCTGCTGCCGCTCGGCGAACTCGCCGCGGCCGCCGGGGCGGTGGTGCGCGAGGTGGTCCGGCTGGAGTCGGTGGCCGAGGCGGTGGCGGGCCCGGCCGAGTCCTGGCCGCAAGCCGTCGGGGAGGCGCTGGCGGCGGCCGCCGCGGGTGCGGTCGCGGTCAAGTCGGTGCTCGCCTACCGGCACGGCCTGGCCGCCCCCGCCGAACGGCCCGCGCGGGCGGCCGTGGTGGCCGCGGCCGGCGCCTGGGCGCGCGGCGGGCGGGGCCGGCTGGCCGATCCGGTGCTGCTGCACCACCTGCTCTGGACGGCCGTGGACGTCTGTGCCGGGCTGGGCCTGCCGCTCCAACTCCACACCGGCTTCGGCGATCCCGACCTCACCCTGCACCGGGCCGATCCGTCGCTGCTGACCGGTTTCGTGCGCGCCGCCGAGCCGAGCGGCGTCCCGCTGGTGCTGCTGCACTGCTACCCGTACCACCGCCAGGCCGGGTGGCTGGCCCAGGCCTTCCCGACGGTGTACACCGACCTCGGGCTGACCGCCTCCTACACCGGCCCGCGGGTGGCTGCGGTGCTGGGCGAGATGCTGGAACTGGCGCCGTTCGGCAAGCTGTTGTTCTCCACCGACGCGTACGGGCTGCCCGAGTTGTACCTGGTGGGCGCCGCCCAGTTCCGGTACGGACTGGGGGCGGTGCTGGCCGACTGGCAGGCGGGTGGCGCCTGTTCGGCGGCGGACGCGCAGCGGCTGGCCCGGTTGGTCGCCGCCGACAACGCCCGGACGCTGTACTCACTGCCCGGCGCACCGTAGCACGTCGGCGGACCGTCACTTTTTAACACTCTTCAATTCTGTTGACATGTTGGGCCTCCGGACTCCTCGGTTCCGATGTTGGCCAACATGTGACGATTAGATGACTACCTCTTGCGCTTATCAGCGAATATTCATTAGCGTCCCGATCATTCCAGGCGCACCTGCCACACCGCAGCTGCCGCATGACGACTCGGGAGGGCCAACCCCTATGAGAGTTCCTCGGATCAGCCGGACCCGGTTCGCGGCGGTGGGCCTCGTGCTCGCCACCGCCGGCGCCCTCGCGCTCCCGGCCGGCACCGCCGTCGCGGCCCCCTCGGCGGGCTCGACGACCGGTCCGCTGCTCAGCTACGTCGTCAACACCAAGGCCAACCACGGCCAGGTGCAGAAGGTCGAGAAGGCGATCACCGCCCTCGGCGGCTCGGTGGTGTACTCGTACGAGCAGATCGGCGTCGTCATCGCCCGCTCGGACGACACCGCGTTCGCGCAGAAGCTGCGTCAGGCCAAGGGCGTCGACTCCGTCGGTGCCAGCCGCACCAAGGGCATCACCGCCGCCGACCAGGCCAAGGCCGACGTCGCCGCCGAGCCCTCCGCCGCGCCCGCCGCCGGTCAGGAGCCGTACGAGGCCAACCAGTGGGACATGCGCCAGATCGGTGTCGACAAGGCGCACAAGCTCTCGCTCGGCAGCCGCAACGTCACCGTCGGCGTGCTGGACTCCGGCATCGACGCGACGCACGAGGACCTGGCCGCCAACGTGGACGCCTCGCAGTCGGTCTCCTGCATCGACGGCGGCAAGCCGAACACCGACTGGAAGTCCTGGCAGCCCACCACCAGCGACCACGGCAC
This sequence comes from Kitasatospora sp. NPDC058243, assembly GCF_042882025.1. Classification (NCBI taxonomy): domain Bacteria; kingdom Bacillati; phylum Actinomycetota; class Actinomycetes; order Kitasatosporales; family Streptomycetaceae; genus Kitasatospora; species Kitasatospora sp. NPDC058243. The sequence continues at coordinate 56,535 of NZ_JBHVWW010000007.1, read as the reverse complement.
CCACGTGGCCGGCACGATCGGCGCCGCCAAGAACGGCAAGGGCGTCGTCGGCATCGCCCCGAACGTGAAGCTGGCCGCGGTCAAGGTCGTCGACGACGGCGGGTTCATCTACCCCGAGTACGCGATCTGCGGCTTCGTGTGGGCCGGTGAGCACCAGTTCAAGGTGACCAACAACAGCTACTACGTCGACCCGTGGATGTTCAACTGCCCGAACGACAAGGACCAGGCCGCGATCAGCGCCGCCGTCCGCAAGGCGGTCTCGTTCTCGCAGCGCAAGGGCGTCCTCAACGTCGCCGCGGCGGGCAACGAGAACATCGACCTGGCGCACAAGACCGTTGACGTCGCCAGCCCGGACGACACCACCAAGGTGACCCGCCCGGTCACCAACGACTGCCTGTCGCTGCCGACCGAGCTGCCCGGCGTCATCGCCGTCTCCTCGGTGGGCGTCAAGGGCGACAAGGCGTACTACTCCAGCTACGGCAAGGGCGTCGTGACCGTCGCCGCGCCGGGTGGCGACCGCCGCTACCAGCTCCCGGACACCCCGGACAAGGACGGCCGGATCCTCTCCACCATCCCGGGCAACAAGTACGGCTACATGCAGGGCACCTCGATGGCCACCCCGCACGTCGTCGGCGTGGTCGCGCTGCTCGCCAGCACCTTCCCGTGGGCCAACCCGGACGAGCTGACCGAGCTGCTCACCAACCAGGCGGAGTCGCACCCCTGCCCGACCGGCGAGTACAACCCGGGCGGCACCGGCGCGTACAAGGCCACCTGCGAGGGCGGCGCGGACGACAACGGCTTCTACGGCGCGGGCATCATCAACGCCGAGAAGGCGGTCCAGTGGTGGCGCTGACGCGCTGACCACGGCGACACCTGAACACTGAGCCGGGGAGCGGGCCCATCCGGGTCCGCTCCCCGGTCGTTTCCGGGCCTCCGTGCCCGGGCCCCGCCCTGCTGACTTCCACGGGCGGGCCCCGGCCCACTCATTCGACGTGCTGGTCCCAGCCCGTCTCCACCGACGGCTTGCCGTGCAGGTCCGGGACTTCCCGGAGCCAGGCGGGCCGGCCGGCCCGCGTCCGGGCCTCCCGGCGGCGTTCGGCCTCGCGCAGCTGCTCGGGGGTGGCGAAGCCCTCCGGGAGCCACTGCGCGGAGAGCACCACCCGGGCGGCCAGGTGGGTCACGTAGGCGTGCCGGACGGCGGCCACCGAGTCGAAGCCGGGCTCGTCGGCCAGCCACTCGTCCGGGACGAGCGCCAGCACCTCCTCCAGCAGGCCGACGGTGACCAGCGGGCCGAGCTCCTCGTCGGCCAGCCGGACGTCCGGGGCCGCGCCGCCCAGCGCGTGCGCGCTGAGGTCGTAGCGCTTGCCGACCGCCGCCTCGGCGGTGGCCCAGCGGTGGTGGAAGATCAGCGCGGCGCCGTTGTCGATCAGCCAGAGCCGTCCGTGCCAGACCACCAGGTTGGGGTTGTGGACGGTGCGGTCGACGTTGCCGGTGAGGGCGTCCAGCCAGACCACCCGCCCGGCCTCGGCGGAGTCCACCGGGATCATGCCCGGCCGGTAGTCCCGCGCGCCGGGCAGCAGGTCCATCCCGAGGTTGAGGCCGCCACTGGCCTTGAGCATGTCCTGGATCTCGGTGTCGGGCTCGTCCGCGGCGACGGCCGGATCGAAGTCCACCAGCCGCAGCTCGGGGACGCGCAGGCCGAGCCGCCGGGCCAGCTCGCCGACGATCACCTCCGCGACCAGCGCCTTGCGGCCCTGCGCGGCGCCGGTGAACTTGACCACGTAGGTTCCCAGGTCGTCGGTCTCCACCACACCGGGGACGGAACCGCCGGACCGCAGCGGGTCGACGTAGCGCACTGCTGTCACCAGATCGAGCACACCGGCCACCCTATCCCGCCGCCCCGCCACCTCTGCGGGCCGTCCGGTCGGCCTGCGCCCCCGGCGCTGTGATTGGCTTGCCGGTGAGAATCGGAAGACCAAACGGACGAGGAGAGCAAGGCCATGGGACAGGTGCAGGCCACCACCGAGCGGGACTACGACGCCGCCCCCGAGCGGGTGTACGAGGCGCTGGCCGACTACCAGGTGACCCGCCCGAAGCTGCTGCCCCCGCAGTACAGCGAGTACGAGGTCCGGGTCGGCGGCACCGGCGCCGGCACCCAGGTGCACTGGAAGCTGCAGGCCACCGAGAAGCGCGTGCGGGACTGCCTGTTCACCGTCTCGGCGCCCTCGCCCGACCAACTGGTGGAGAAGGACGCCAACTCCAGCATGGTGATCACCTGGACCGTCTCGGCGGCCGGCGAGGGCCGGTCGAAGGTCACCGTCTCGGCCACCTGGCAGGGCGCGAGCGGCATCGGCGGCTTCTTCGAGCGGACCTTCGCCCCGAAGGGCCTGAACCGGATCCACGACCAGGTGCTGGCCAACCTGGCCGCCGAGGTCCGCTGAGTCCGCGGAGTTCACCGAGTTCACCGGGTTCACCTTTCCGCGGAAATTCGCCCGGGAATTCGAGCGGCCCGTCCACCCGTACGAGCGGAAAGCCGTACGGGTGGACGGCCCGCCACCTGCGGGTGACGAGGGCCGCCCGGCGCGGGGGAGCCACCCTAGGCTCGCCGCCGTGCATATGACGATCCTTCACATTTCACAGCCCGTGGACGGCGGAGTCGCCCGCGTCGTCGCCGATCTGGTCCGGGGGCAGCGCGAGGCCGGCCACCGGGTGCTGGTCGCCTGCCCGGGCGGCGGACGGCTGGCCGAGGAGGCCGCCGCCGTGGGCGCGCTGGTCCATGACTGGCCCGCCGGGCGCTCGCCGGGCCCGGGCACCGCCGCCGAGGCGTGGCGGCTGCGCCGGATCGTCCGGGCGGCCGCGCCCGACGTGGTCCACCTGCACAGTGCCAAGGCCGGGCTGGCCGGCCGGCTGGCGGTACGCGGCGCGGTGCCGACCGTCTTCCAGCCGCACGCCTGGTCCTTCGCCGCCGTCGAGGGCCCGCTGGCCACCGCGACCCTGCACTGGGAGCGCTTCGCGAGCCGCTGGGCGCACCGCCTGCTCTGTGTCAGCGTCCAGGAGCGGGCCGACGGCGTCGCCGCCGGGGTGAGCGCGGACTGGGCGGTGGTGCCCAACGGCGTGGACGTCCGCCACTACGCACCCGCCGACCGCCGGGCGGCCCGGATCGCGCTGGGCCTGGACCTGGACGCGCCGCTCGCGGTCTGCGTCGGCCGGCTGTGCCGGCAGAAGGGGCAGGACGTGCTGCTGGCGGCCTGGCCGGAGGTGCTGCGGGCGGTGCCGCAGGCCCGGCTGGCGCTGGTGGGCGGCGGCCCCGAGGGGAACCGGCTGGCGGATCTGGTCCGGGAGTCGGCCGAGCCGTCCCGGGTCCGGCTGGTCGGGGACGTGCCGGATCCGAGGCCGTGGCTGGCGGCGGCCGACCTGGTGGTGCTGCCCTCGCGCTGGGAGGGCATGGCGCTGGCCCCGCTGGAGGCGATGGCGGTGGCCCGTCCGGTGCTGCTGACCGACGTGCCGGGCGCCCGGGAGTGCCTGCCCCAGGCCGAGCGGGAGCGGGCGGTGGTGCCGCCCGAGGACGTGACCGCGCTCGCCACCCGAATGGCGGAAGCGCTGTCCGATTCGATCGAGTGTGAGCGGCGCGGGGCGCGGCTGCGCGATCACGTGGTCGCCCGGCATGACGTCCGCACGGTGGTCGAACAGGTGGACGCGCTGTACCGCCATCTGCTGGGTGCCGGTCCGGCGGCCGGGCGGCGCCGGGCCCGTGTCCCAGAGCGGATCTGATCGTTTCACATGCCGTGAATGCCCGCCGATCCGGCGCCGTCGTATTCGCACCCTCAACCGGATAGGGACGAGGCGTCAAATCCGAAATACCTATTAATGGGCGGCTGGAATGAAACGGCAAGTCAACTTCCAGCCTGCGCAGCCCGGTTATGTATTGTCGGATTTCGCCTGCTTCGTTTCGATTTCACGCCGGGAATTCGCGACTGAGCCCTTCATGGCCGCGCCCCGCGCGGCCGGGCCCGGTGCGAGAGGACCGAAAGCCGCCAGCGGTAGCAGGTGCTGTCAGGACCGCGCCCACCGGGCCGGGACGGCCGCTCCGCGCCATCCGGTGCCGGGGCGCCGTCACCCCGGGCACACAGCAGGGGAGTTCGTGCGCTGATGACCATTGACCACGACAGCGTGCCGCGAGCGGGTCGGTCCCTGTCCGGCCCGCGGCGGCCCGGTACCGGGCTGCTCGACCGTCCGGCCGGATCCGCCCGGACCCGGACGGTGCCGCCGCCCCGCCGGCCCCGCGGGGCGGTCCGTTCCCGGCTCGCCCTGCCGCTCGCGCTGGTCCAGGTCGACGCGATCGCGCTGTGCACCGCCACCGGCCTCGCCAACCGGGCCGTCGACCCCGCCGTCCCGCTCGCGCCGCTGCTCGGTGCCGCCGCCGTCCTGCCCCTGCTGCTCGTGCTCAACCTGGTCGGCGGCCTCTACCGCACCCGGCTCACCCTCTCCGTCCTGGACGAACTGCCCGCGCTGGCCGTCCGGGCCGTCGTCGCCACCGCCTTCGCCGTCACCCTGGCCGGCTGTCTGGACGGCCGCTGGCCCGACTGCGGCCCGGCCACCCCGGCCCGGCTCACCGTCCTGCTCGGCGTCCAGCTGCTGATCGCCGCCGTCGGCCGCGCCGTGCTCTACCACCTGGTCCGGCGGATCCGCCGCAGCCGCCCCAACCCCGTCCTGGTGCTCGGCGCCGGCCGGCTCGGCCGCCGGGTCGCCGCCGCCCTCAGCGAGCGCGGCGAGTACGGGATGCGCCCGGTCGGCTTCCTCGACGCCGACCCGCCGCTGCTCGCCGGCGACACCGACCTGCCCGTCCTCGGCGGCCGCGAGGTGCTGGAGCGCGAGGTCCGCCGGCACCGGATCCACCACGTGGTCGCGACCGCCGGCGCCGCCGACGAGGCCGAGACCGCCGCCGCCCTGCGCGACGCCGCCCGGCTCGGCTGCCAGGTCTGGCTGGTGCCCGCGCTGCGCGAGCACGGCTCGCTGCCCGCCGGCCCGCTGTCCGGAGCCGACCACCTGTGGGGCTTCCCCTGCCTGCGGGTCGGCAGCCCGGCGATGCGCCGCCCCGGCTGGGCCGCCAAGCGCGCCCTGGACGTCACCGCCGCCGGGCTCGGCCTGCTGCTGCTCGCCCCCGTCCTGGTGCTCTGCGCGCTGGCCGTCCGCTTCGACACCGGCCCCGGCGTGCTCTTCCGCCAGCAGCGCACCGGGCTGGACGGCCGGGTCTTCACCGTCCTCAAGTTCCGCACCCTGCGCCCGAGCAACGAACACGAGTCGGCGACCCGCTGGAACATCTCCCAGGACCACCGGATGGGCGCCGTCGGCCGGCTGCTGCGCCGCAGCTCGCTGGACGAGCTGCCGCAGCTGTGGAACGTGCTGTGCGGCGACATGAGCCTGGTCGGCCCGCGCCCGGAACGCCCCTACTTCGTCATGAGGTTCGGCCAGGCCTACCCCGAGTACGCCGACCGCCACCGCGTCCCGGTGGGCCTGACCGGCCTCGCCCAGGTCAACGGCCTGCGCGGGGACACCTCGATCGAGGACCGGGCCCGGTTCGACAACCGCTACATCGAGAGCTGGAGCCTCTGGCAGGACGTCAAGATCCTGTGCCGCACCGCGGTCCTGATGCTCCACCCGGACGGGAGCTGACCCGCGTGGCCCTGACCCTTCCCGCCGTCCCCCGGCTCGCGTTACGCAAGGCGCTGCCCGCGCTCGCGGACCGGCCCAGCCTGCTCGCCGCGGCGACCGTCCTGCTGGTCTGCGTGCCCACCGGCGAGAAGGACGTCGCCGCCGCCGTTCACGTCACCGCCGCCGACGTGGCCTCGCTGGCCCTGGTCGCGCTCACCGCGCTCAACCTGCTGCGCGGGCGGCTGCCCGCCGTCAGCCGCGCCACCTGCGTGCTGTTCGGCGGCATCGTGGTCGCCGCCGCCGTCGCCACCGTCGGCTCGATCGACCCGGCCACCAGCCTCACCGGCTTCGTCCGGCTCACCCAGGTGTTCGTCCTGGTGCCGGCCGGGGTGCTCTGCTCGCTGCGCGACCGCGTCGACCAGCGGCTGGTCCTCGGCTCCTTCGTGCTCGCCGCGCTGATCCAGGGCGTGGTCGGCGCGCACCAGTACCTCACCCGGACCGGCGCCTCCTACACCGGCCAGCCGATCCGGGCCGTCGGCACCTTCGGCGCCCTCGACATCATGGCGATGTCCACGGTCGTCAGCTACGGGCTGCTCGCCGCCCTGGCCCTGGCGCTCGCCGAGCGCCGCCCCGGCGGCGACGTCCGGCTGCGCCGCGCCATGTTCGCGGCCGCCGCCTTCCTGGCCTTCCCGCTCGCCGTCTCGTTCAGCCGCGGCAGCTGGATCGCCACCGCCGCCGCGGCCACCGTGCTGCTGCTGCGCGCCGACGCCCGGCTCGCCGTCCGCGGAGCCGTCCTCGGCCTGGCCGCCGCGGTCGTCCTGGTCGGCGGCCTCGGCCTCGGCGCCTCCGGCGTCACCGCGCGGCTCGGCTCGATCGGCTCCGTCTCCGCGGCCCCCGACCAGTCCGTCTCCGACCGCTACGACCTGTGGTCCACCGCCGGGCGGATCTGGCAGGACCACCCCGTCCACGGCGCCGGCCCCAAGGCCTTCCAGCAACTGCGCGACAGCCACGCCCCGCTGCGGCTCTCCTCCGGCAGCGACGCCGCCGACTCCACCATCGGCTTCCAGCGCGAACCGCTGCTCTCCCCGCACAACATGTACTTCCTGGTGCTCAGCGAGCAGGGCCTGATCGGCATCGTCGCCTACGCCGCGCTCTTCCTCGGCCTGCTGCTCGGCTGCCTGCGCCACTCCCGCGGCCCGGCCCTCGCCGCCCTGGCCCTGCTCACCTGGGTGCTGGTCGACTACCTGTACGCGGACATCGGCGGCACCACCACCGTGCTGACCTCCGTCGTCCTCGGCCTCGCGGCCCGGGCCTGCGTCGCGGAGGCCGACCCGCGATGACCACCGACCAGCCGGCCCTCGCCTCCGCCGTGCCCGCCCCGCGCGGCGTCCGCGCCGGCGGCCGGCCGTCCGGGCCCGATCCGGCCCCCCGGCGCGGCTTCCTCGCCAAGGCCTTCGGCATCACCGCCGTCCTCAGCGCCGCCGGCTCCGGCCTCGGCCTGCTGCGCGACCTCCTGCTGGCCCGCTACTTCGGCGCCAACCAGGGCACCGACGCCTTCCTGGTCGCCTGGACCGTCCCGGAGACGGCCGCGCCGCTGCTGATCGAGGACGCCATGTCCTTCCTCATGGTGCCCGCCTTCGCGCTCGCCCTGGTGCTGCGAGAGGAGGACCCGGACGCCCCCGACCCGGTCCGCCAACTGGTCCGCGCCACCCTGCCCTGGCTGCTGCTCGCGCTCAGCGGGCTCGCGCTGGCCGCCGCCCTCGGCGCCCCGCAGCTGGTCGAGCTGCTCGCCCCCGGCCTGGCCAACCCCGGCCTCGCCGTCACCTGCACCCGGATCACCGCGATCACCGTGCTGCCGTTCGGCGTGGCCGGCTACCTCGCCGCCGCGCTGCGCGCCCACCACTGCTTCACCGCGCCGGCCGGCATCTACGTCGCCTACAACGTCGGCATCCTCGCCGTGCTGCTCGGCTGCCAGTCCTTCCTGGGCGTGCGCTCCGCCGCCCTCGGCGTCGCGCTCGGCAGCCTGCTGATGGCCGGCCTGCTGGTCGCCCCGTTCCTGCGCCGGCTGCGCCAGGGCGCGGGCCCGGGATCGCCCCCCGGCGCGGGCCGCGCCCGCCGCTCCCGCAAGGCGCTGGTGCTGATGCCGTTCGCCCTGCTGCCGGTGGCCGCGTTCACCCTGACCCGGCAGTCGCAGGTCTTCGTCGAGCGCTACCTCGGCTCGGCGCTGCCGCCCGGCACCATCTCGCACCTCAACTACGCCGCCAAGGTCTCCCAACTGGCCATGACGGCCGGCATCCTGATCTGCACCGTCACCTTCCCGCTGGTCGCCCGGGCGCTGGCGGCCGGGGACCTCACCGCCGCCCGGGACCGCGTCGAGAAGGACCTCGGCCAGGCCGCGGCGGTCGTCCTGGTCGGCACCGCCTTCCTGATGGCCTGCGCCCCCTCGGTGGTCTCGCTGCTCTTCCAGCGCGGCGCCTTCGGCCCGCGGGACACCGCCGCCACCGCCGCCGTCATCCGGGTCTACAGCTTCGGCCTGCCCGCCCAGGCGCTGATCGGCGTGATGATCCGCCCGTACTTCTCGCTGCGCCCGGTGGTCCGCCGGGCCGACGATCCGGGAACCGAGGACGGCGGCCGCCGGCTGCTGGACTGGTTCCCGGTCGCCGCGATGCTGCTCGGCCTCGGCGTCACCGTCGTGGTCAGCCTGCTCGCCACCCCCCGCTTCGGCGCCCTCGGGCTCGCCGCCGGGAACGCGGCCGGCATCACCGTCGCCGCCGCGCTGCTGCTGCACGGCCTGGTGCTGCGCGGCATCCCGCTGCGGCTGCGCCGGGTGCTCGGCGGCCACGCCCGGCTGCTGGCCGCCGCCGGTGGCGCCACCGCCCTCGGCGCCGCCGTCGCCGGGCTGGCCACCGGCCCCCTGCTCTCGACCCTCCTCGGGGGCCTCACCGTGGCGTTGGCCTTCGCCGTCCTCGGCACCGGCCTCGGCGCGCGTGAGGTGCGCGGTCCGGTCCTCGCCGTGGCCCGGGCCCTGAACCCGCCAACCGTCGCCGATGAAGGGAAGCTTCCCCATGGACAATGAACGGGGAACCGTCCGTTCGACCCAGGCGGGCGTCCGCCGCCAGGCCGTACCGGCCGCAGCCGCACCACGCGGCGACCTCCCGTACACCGACTCCGCCGGGCCGAAGGCGCGGCTGTCCAGGAGCCGCCGCCCGCTCGGCGAACCGTCCGGCCCCGCTTCCTCCTCGCCGTGGATCCTGATGTACCACTCGGTGGCGGTCGAGAAGGAGGACCCGTACCAGCTGACCGTCAGCCCCGAGCGGTTCGCCGAGCAGGTCGCCTGGCTGCACCGGCGCGGGCGGCGCGGCGTCTCCGTGCGCGAGCTGATGCGGGCCCGGGCCGCCGGCCGGGACGACAGGCTGGTCGGGCTGAGCTTCGACGACGGCTACGCGGACTTCGCGCGCCACGCCGTGCCGATCCTCCAGGCGTACGGCTTCACCGCCACCGCGTACGTGGTCGCCGACCTGCTCGGCCGGGACAACGGCTGGGACACCGAGGGGCCGCGCAAGCAGCTGCTCACCGTCCAGGAGGTCACCGAACTCGCCGCCGCCGGTTGGGAGATCGGCTCGCACGGCCTCGGCCACCAGGCGCTGCCCGGCCTGCCGGCCGACGTCCTGGCGGTGCAGACCCGGGAGAGCCGGCGCCTCCTGGAGGAGGTGGTCGGCGGCCCGGTCACCGGCTTCTGCTACCCGTACGGCGCCGTCGACCTGCCCGCCACCCAGGCCGTCCGCGACGCCGGCTACGACTACGCCTGCGCCATCGCGCACTCCCCGCTCACCGGCCGCTTCGCGCTGCCCCGCTGCTACGTCGGCGACCGCGACGGCGCCTGGCGGCTGCGTGCCAAACGCGGCCGGCAGCGGCTGCGCGACACCGTCACCGAGCTGCGCCGAAGCCCCCTGGTCGCCCGGCGGGGGGCCCGGCCGTGAGGGTCCTGCACATCGTCACCGGCCTCGCCTCGGGCGGCGCCGAGCGCCAACTCCAGTTGCTGCTGAGGCACTTGCCCGCACACCAGCAGTGCGAGGTGGTCGCACTGACCAACCCCGGCACGGTCGCCGCCGCGCTGCGCGGCGACGGGGTGACCGTCCACCACCTCGGCATGCGCGGCAACCGCGACCTGGGCGCGCTGCCCCGGCTGGTCCGGCTGGTCCGCTCCGGCCGCTACGACCTGGTGCACACCCACCTGTACCGGGCGCAGCTGTACGGCCGGCTGGCGGCCCGGCTCGCCGGGGTCCGCGCGGTGGTCTCCACCGAGCACTCGCTGCACGCCGGGGTGATCGAGGGCCGCCCGGTCACCCGCGGCGTCAAGGGCCTCTACCTGGCGGCCGAACGGCTCGGCAGCACCACCGTCGCGGTCTCCCGGCAGGTCGCCCAGACGCTGCACTCCTGGGGCGTCCCACCGGCCCGGGTCGAGCTGATCCCCAACGGCATCGACACCGCCCGCTACCGCCGCCCGGCCGCCGACCGGGCCGCGACCCGCCGCCGGCTGCGGGCCGAACTCGGCCTGCCGGAGGGGAGCTGGGTGGTCGGCGGAGTCGGCCGGCTGGTCCCCGGCAAGCGCTTCGAGGTGCTGCTGGAGGCCCTCGCCGCACTCGACCCGGCCGCCCGGCTGGTGCTGGTCGGCGCGGGCCCGGAGCGCGCCGCGCTGGAGCACCGGGCCGCCGCCCTCGGCGTCCGGGAACGGCTGGTGCTCACCGGCGAGCGCGACGACGTGCCCGACCTGCTGACCGCCCTGGACGTGCTGGCCGCCCCCTCCACCGCGGAGACCTTCGGCCTCGGCATCCTGGAGGGCCTCGCGGCCGGCCTGCCGGTGCGGCACAGCGCCTGCCCGGCGCTCGACGAACTGCCGCCCAGCGCCGCCCCGCAGGCCCGCCGGATCCCCTCCGAGGGCGCCGCGTACGCCGCCGCGCTGCGCGACCTGCGGCACCTGAACGACCACAACGCCGACCCGCTGCCGCACCCCCCTGCGGTCGGCCACTACGACATCGCCCGGGTCGCCGCCGACCTGGGCGCCCTCTACGACCGGCTGGCCCGCGCTTGACCGCCCGCCGCCGCCGGAACCGCCGTCACATACCCAAGGAGTCACACCCATGACCACACCGCGCCGAAGGGCCCGCCACCTGGTCCGCCGCTGGTGGCCGGTGGCGCTCGCGGTGCCGCTGGGCGCCGCGGCCGGCGCCGGGTACGCCGTCGTCTCGCACCCCTCGTACGCCGCCAGCGCCTACGTCCTCGTGGTGCCGCAGAATCCGGGGGAGGCCGCCACCGCGACCAACTTCGCGCAGGCGTACGGGCGGTTGGCGGGCCAGCCGCAGGTGCTCGCGGTGGCGGCCGTCGAGACCGGCCACACCCGTGCCCAGCTGGAGTCCCTGGTGCACGGGACCACCTCCCCGGACGCCCCGATGATCGAGATCACCGGCACCGGGACGCGCCCCCAGGAGGCGGCCCAGACCGCCGACGCGGTGGCCCGCTCGCTGGTCTCCTTCGCCAACACGAGCAGCAAGGACACCAGCGTCCGGCTGGTGACGCTGGCGCCGGCCGCCGAGCCGGACAAGCCGACCACCCCGTCCGCCGCGCTGGACGTCGCGGTCGGCGGCGCGGCCGGGCTGCTGGTGGGGGCCCTGGTGATGATGACCCGCCGCCGGGGCGAGGCCGCCCCGCCGGAGTCCGCCGAGGCCGCCGAGGCCGCAGAGCCCGCAGAGGCCCCGGTGGAGCCGACGACGCCGGCCACCCCCCGCCCGCGCGGCGAGGAGCCGCCCGCCGCCGACCGGGCCGGGCAGGCCGACGAGGCCGGCAGGACCGGCCAGGCGGAGGAGACGGAGAAGATGGAGAAGGCGGAGAAGGTCGAGGAGGCGGAGAAGGCCGAGGAGGCGGAAGGGCAGCCCGGGAAGCCCGCCGCCGCGAAGAACAGCGCCGAGGAGCCCCCGGCCAAGGAGAAGGCCGCGGCCGGGAGCGGGCGATGAGCACTGAGACCCGGCACACCGGCCTCCCGGCCCAGCCGGCGGCGCCGGGCTGGACCACCGAGCTGCGCCGCGAGGACGACGCCCTGGACACCCTCGCCGAGGAGTGGGACGACCTGGCCGCCCGCTGCCGGACCGCCACCTTCTTCCAGGCCGCCGACTGGCAGCGCTCCTGGTGGCGCCACTACGGCAGTCCGGGCGACCTGCTGGTGGTGCTCGTCCGCCGGGACGGCCTGCTGGTCGGCGCGGGTGCCTTCAGACGCCGCGGCGGCCCGCTCGGCGGGCTGACCGCCCTGGGCGCCGGGCTGGTCGACTACTCGGACGTGCTGCTCGACGACGACTGCGCCGACCGGGCCGCCGCCGAGTTCGCCGCCGCCCTCCCGCTCACCCGCCCGTGGCACTCCCTGGAGCTGCGCGAGGTGCACCCCGAGGCGGCGGTGCAGCGGGTGTACGAGCACTGGCACGGCCGGCGCCGCCGCTACCAGGACTCGCTCTGCCAGTACCTGCCGGCCGTCCCGATGGACCGGCTGCTCAAGCGGGTGCCCGGCAAGACCGCGCAACGCAGCCGGGTGAAGCTGCGCAAGATCGCCGAGGCCGGGGTGCAGGTCAGCTCGACGTCGGCGGCCGAGGTGCCGGCGGCGCTGGAGGGCCTGCTGCGGCTGCACTTCCTGCAGTGGCAGCAGCGCGGCGTCACCCCGGAGCACCGCACCGAGCGCTTCGCCCGCCACCTGACCGAGTCCACCGTCGGCCTGGTCGCCACCGGCAGGGCGACCGTCCACCAGTTCCGGCTGAACGGCGAACTGGTCGCGGTGAACCTGCTGCTGCTCTGCCCCTCCTTCGGCGGCCTGTACATGTACGGCGCGCACCCGGTGCTGCGCGAGCGGCTGGACATCGCGGGGCTGCTGTTCAGCGCGGCCCTGGACGAGACGGTCGGCGCGGGCGTCCCGCTGCTCGGCCTGCTGCGCGGCCAGGAGCCGTACAAGCAGCGCTGGCGGCCGGACCAGCTGTCCAACCAGCGCCTGCTGTTCGGTCCGCCCGGGCCCGCGCCGGCGGCCATCGCCCGGTCCGGCGCGGTGCGCGTCCGCCAGCAGGCGGCGCACGTGCTGCGGACCCGCTTCCCGCGGCTCAAGGAGGCCCTGCTGGCCCGCCGCCGCGGCTGACCGCGCCCGCCCCCGCCCGGGCTCAGCGCCGGGCGGGCGTCCGGGCCGCTGACGGGCTCGCGAAGGGGCTCGGGGAGGGGCTTGGGGAGGGGCTCGCCGACGCGGTGGCCGAGGGGCCCGGCGACGGGCTCGCGGACGGGCCGGGCACCACGTTCGGGGCCCCGGGCCCGGTCGGCGGCGCGGGCGGGCGCGGCGCCACCGGCGGGACGATCGGCTGGACGGGGGCCTGGGGCGCCGGCGGCACCACCGCCGGCGCCCCCTTCGACCCGGACATCAGCTGCTTGAACCGGGCGGCGGAGCGCGGGTTGCGGTCGCACTCGAAGAAGCCGTGCGGGCAGTAGTCGGTGACGGTCTGGTAGGCGGTGTCGTGGGTGCGCATCCACTCGACCATCCGCTGCACGAACTCCGGGTTGTCGCCGTTGCGGAACAGCCCCCACTCCGGGTAGGAGACCGGCTTGCCGCGCTTGGCGGCGAACTCCACCTGGTCCTGCAGCCCGTACGGCTCGCGCACGTAGTCGTCGAAGGTGCCCCCGGCGGGCTGGTCGTAGCTGTCCATGCCGATGATGTCGACCACGTCGTCGCCGGGGTAGCACTTGGTCCACGGGATGGCGTCCAGGCCCCGGTTCGGGGTGAAGTCGAAGCGGAACCGCTGCCCCGGCACCGAGCGCATCACACCGACGATCCGTCGCCAGTAGGCCTTCCAGGAGGACGGGTCGGGCTTGCAGCGGTGCGTGTAGGTGACGCCGTTCATCTCCCAGCCGAGGGTGAGCACGGTGTCCGCGCCGCCGAGGGCGACCAGCCGGTGGGCGAGCCGCAGGAAGTGCCGGTCGAAGTCCCCGCGCGCGCCCTGGGCGAGCAGCTTGGCGACCTCGCCGTCCGGCACGTTCGCCTCGTTGGGTACCAGCATCGGCACGCCGAGGACGAGCGTCCGGGACGGGTCGGCCAGCCGCCACTGCGACCACATGCCGAGCACCATCAGCTCGCCCTCGACGTCGGCCCAGCCGTTGCCCGCCAGGTAGGTGTGGCCGACTTGCAGGTTGGCGTCGCCCAGCCACTGCGCGTACCGGCCGATCTGCGGGATGTAGTCGTCCCAGGAGCCGACGAAGGCGCCGAACGGCGGCTCGTGCTTGGGCCGCTGGACGGGCGGGCGGGGGGCGGCGCCGCGCGGCTCGAAGGCGTCCGAGGAGAGGGAGTGCCGTTCGGTCTGGCTGAGCGGCGACCCGGCCGGGACGCTGGCCGTGGCCATCAGCAGCAGGGCGGCGGCAGCCAGCGTCAGGCGGCCGATTCGCATGGTCTCTCCTCCGGGCGTCGAGGGGCGGGGGCGCGCTGGACGGACCGTGGCGCTCCGCTCGCCGACAGTAGGCCCGGCGGGCGTCGGAAAAGCCGAATGTCACCCTAAAGTGGGCGGTATTCGAACGCCGTCTGCCGCAACGCCCGGCCGGGTCTTGCCGCGTGTATCAGCTCTGTAACGGTCCGGCCGGGGCCCGGCGCCGGGCCCCGGAGCGGGCGGCGGCCCGGCCTCGGCACCGACGGTGCAGGTGGGCGGGCGGGTGCGCGGGGAGGGCGCGCGCGGCCGGACGCGCGGTCCGAGGGGTGGGGCGGGGGCAATTCCAGGCTGACTCGCGTGCCCGGTGAAAGGTACGCTCCGGCCGTGTCCTGGAAGCCGCTGCGTGTACTGACCCCCCGCTCGATCCTGCCTGCCCTGGCGGTGATGCTGGTCCTTGCGGCCGGTGCGGCGGCGCACGCCAACAAGCCGGTGCCGTTCGGCGACCGGGTGGCGGGGCCGGGCGAGGCGGAGGCCACGCCGGTCAGCACACAGTCGCTGAGCACGGCCGATCTGGACCTGAAGGTCGGCCCCGGACTGGAGGCCTTCCACCGGCAGAGCGGCGAGCAGGCCTGGTCCTACCGCCGCGAGGGCGCCACCGCGCTGTACCTGTCGATGGCGGGGGACAACGCCATCGTGGTCTGGGACGACGGCCTGGTCACCTCGGTGCGCCCGGGCGACCACGAGGTGCGCTGGCACCGGGCGGTGCCCGGCCTGGCGGACTGGCTGCGCGGCGACGGCGAGCCCGGCGCCGACAAGCGCACCGACGCGCAGCGCAAGGAGCTGGCCCAGGAGCGGGCCGCGGCGGCCCTGCACACCGTCCCGCAGGGAGCCTCCGCCTGGGTGGCCGTGGTGACCCCGAACCTGACCATGGGCCTGCGCGACGCCGACGGCGACCTGCGCTACAACTCCAAGCCGCCCGGCGGCTGCGTCTACGACCCGCTGCGCACGGTCGGCACCGAGTACGCCGTGCTCGTCCCGCGCGGCTGCACCAACAGTGCCGGGCAGGCCGTCTCCGGCGGCATCAACGGGTACCGGCTGGACAGCACCGGCTGGCAGCTGAACACCGGCCCGAGCGCCTCGATCAAGGCGCTGGACGGCAGCCGGGTGCTGATCACCGACGGCCCGATCGTTCCGGCCCGGGTGTTCGACACCAAGGCGGCCGCCCCCGAGGCGGCCTGCGGCAGCCCGTCCGCGCCGTTCGCGGCGGTCCGTCCGCAGGGCGGCTGCACCGACCCGGCGGCGAGTCCGGCCCAGGACGCCCCGGTGGGTCAGGACGCCCCGGCGGGCGACCAGCCGCCCGCGCAGCCCGAGGCGCAGCAGCCTCAGCAGTCCCAGCAGTCCCAGCAGTAACGCCGGACCGCCGGTACCCCCGGGCGGTAGCCCCGGGGGTTCCCGCGCGGCCCGGTAGACTTGCCGTCATGGCTGACTTCTCCGGGCAATAGCGGGCGCGCGGCACCGCCCCGTGCGCTGTGCCGACCACCGACGACGCCCCTTCCCGATGCCCGGCCCCGGGCCCCGTCCGGCCGCCCGCCCACGTCCCAGGAGTAGTTTCCGCCATGATTTCCGCCAACGCCCTTGAGCTGCGCGCCGGTGCCCGGATCCTGATCGAGTCCGCGAACTTCAAGGTCGCCGCCGGCGACCGGATCGGCCTGGTCGGGCGCAACGGCGCCGGCAAGACCACACTGACCAAGGTGCTGGCCGGCGAGGGCATGCCGGCCTCGGGCACGGTGACCCGCTCCGGCGAGGTCGGCTACCTCCCGCAGGACCCGCGCACCGGCGACCTGGACGTCCTCGCCAAGGACCGCATCCTCTCCGCCCGCGGCCTCGACACCGTGCTCAGGAAGATGCGCGAGAACGAGGACCGGATGGCCAACGGCCAGGGCGCCACCCGGGACAACGCGATGAAGAAGTACGCGCGCCTGGAGACCGAGTTCCTCACCAAGGGCGGGTACGCCGCCGAGGCCGAGGCCGCCACCATCGCGGCCGCCCTGGGCCTGCCGGACCGCATCCTGAACCAGGAGCTGCACACCCTCTCCGGTGGTCAGCGCCGCCGCGTCGAGCTGGCCCGGATCCTGTTCTCGGACTCCGACGTGCTGCTGCTCGACGAGCCCACCAACCACCTCGACGCCGACTCGATCGTCTGGCTGCGGGACTTCCTGAAGACCTACAAGGGTGGCTTCATCGTCATCTCGCACGACGTCGACCTGGTCGAGACGGTCGTCAACAAGGTCTTCTACCTGGACGCCAACCGCTCCGCCATCGACGTCTACAACATGGGCTGGAAGCAGTACCAGCAGCAGCGCGAGGACGACGAGAAGCGCCGCAAGCGCGAGCGGGCCAACGCCGAGAAGAAGGCCGCGACCCTCAACTCCCAGGCCGACAAGATGCGGGCCAAGGCGACCAAGACGGTCGCCGCGCAGAACATGGCCCGCCGCGCCGAGAAGCTGCTCTCCGGCCTGGAGCAGGTGCGCCAGAACGACAAGGTCGCCAAGCTGCGCTTCCCGGACCCGGCGCCCTGCGGCAAGACCCCGCTGACGGCCAGCGGGCTCTCCAAGTCCTACGGTTCGCTGGAGATCTTCACCGACGTCGGCCTGGCCATCGACCGCGGTTCGCGGGTCGTCATCCTCGGCTTCAACGGCGCGGGCAAGACCACCCTGCTGCGGATGCTCGCCGGGGTGGAGCAGCCGGACACCGGCGAGGTGATCCCGGGCCACGGCCTGAAGATCGGCTACTACGCCCAGGAGCACGAGACCCTGGACCCGGACCGCACGGTGCTGGAGAACATGCGTTCCTCCGCGCCGGACACCGACCTGGTGCAGATCCGCAAGATCCTCGGTTCCTTCCTGTTCTCCGGCGACGACGTCGACAAGCCGGCCGGGGTGCTCTCCGGTGGTGAGAAGACCCGGCTCGCGCTGGCCTCGCTGGTGGTCTCCAGCGCCAACGTGCTGCTGCTCGACGAGCCCACCAACAACCTCGACCCGGCCAGCCGTGAGGAGATCCTCGGCGCGCTGCGCGAGTTCAGCGGCGCGGTCGTGCTGGTCACCCACGACGAGGGCGCCGTCGAGGCGCTCCAGCCGGAACGGATCATCCTGCTGCCGGACGGGGTCGAGGACCTCTGGAGCCCGGCGTACGCCGATCTGGTCTCGCTGGCCTGACCGGGTGTAGACGCGATCTCCGCTTTTAGGACCAGAAAAACTAGTACTTACGGCGTGTCCGGGAATGAAGAAAGCCTGGATTCCGTTTAAGGACTTCCTGTCGGCCCGCCACTCGATCGTGGTCGGGCCGATACTGCTGATCAGCCCTTTCTCGGCGGACGGCGGAATCCGCCTGGGGGCGCGCACTCTACGTGAGCGCCCTGATGCGCTCGGATCACCACCGCAGGACCACGCATTCCCGACATCGACCTTGCCGAATGGGTGGCCAGGACGCGGTGGATGGGTGATCATGGGAATCTGACCGAGCAACGCTACGAGGAGGCACGGGTGGCCGAGACTCTGAAAAAGGGCAGCCGGGTAACCGGTGCCGCGCGTGAGAAGCTCGCGGCCGATCTCAAGAAGAAGTACGACTCCGGGGCGAGCATTCGCGCTCTCGCGGAGGAGACCGGTCGTTCGTACGGCTTTGTGCACCGGATGCTGAGCGAGTCCGGAGTCATTCTCCGGGGCCGCGGTGGTGCCACGCGTGGCAAGAACAAGGCGACCGCCGGGGCCGGTTCCTGACGGTCCGTCAGCTTATGGCTGAATGGCGCGGCGGCAGGGCGCCGACCGGGGAGACGAGAACCGATCGTCCGCCCTCGGGTCGAGTGGACCGGCCGCCGATCGTCATGTCCGGGGTGTCGTCCACCCCCGGGCGCCCCCCTTCCGTCGATCTTTCCGGGCCGGCGCCCTGCCGCCGCGCGCCCAGGTTTGTTACTCTCCGGTAGCCAAGCCCCTCGCCACCGGAGGTCCCCGCATGACCGCCCCCGCCACCGACCCGCAGGCCCCGAGCTGGGAGCAGGACGGCGTCCGCCTGGAGATCGACGGTGAGCTCGCCGTCGTCACCCTGTGTCAGCCCAAGCGGCGCAACGCCCAGTCGCCCGCCCTGTGGCGCGCCCTCGCCGCCGCCGGCCGCGACCTGCCCGGCGGCGTCCGGGTGGTCCTGCTGCGCGCGGAGGGCGTCTCCTTCTCGGCGGGCCTGGACCGGGCCATGTTCACCCCCGAGGGCATCCCCGGCGAGCCCACCTTCCTCCAGCTCGCCGGCGCCCCCGACCAGGAGCTCGACGACACCATCGCCTCCTACCAGCAGGCCTTCACCTGGTGGCGCCGCCCCGACCTGGTCTCCATCGCCGCCGTCCAGGGCCATGCCGTCGGCGCCGGCTTCCAGCTCGCCCTCGGCTGCGACCTGCGCGTCGTCGCCGACGACGTCCAGTTCGCCATGAAGGAGACCTCGCTCGGCCTCGTCCCCGACCTGGCCGGCACCAAGCCGCTCACCGAACTCGTCGGCTACGCCCGGGCGCTGGAGATCTGCGCCACCGGCCGCTGGATCGGCGCCGAGGAGGCCGCCGCCATCGGGCTGGCCAACCTGGCCGTCCCCGGTGCGGAACTGGACGCCGCCGCCCGCGACCTCGCCGCCGCCCTGCTGGCCGCGCCGCGCAACGCCGTCATCGAGACCAAGGCCCTGCTCCAGGGCGCCGCCGGCCGCTCCTTCGACGAGCAGCGCTCGGCCGAACGGGCGGCGCAGGCCCGCCGCCTTCGGGACCTCGCCGGGATCGGCGACTAGGACCTGTCCGGCTGCGTCGTGTGAACGGGCCCGGCCCGGGGTGTGCTCCCCGGGCCGGGCCCTCGACGTTCCCGGTGGCGTCCCGGTGGCGTCCCGGCGGCCCTCCCCGGCGGGCGCGGAACGTGGCGAAATGCCAGAGTTATGGGGATTTGCGATATAGCTGGAGCCGTACGACGGGAGATGCGCCCCCATGCCTGACACTCCGACCCCCGCCACCATGCACAAGAACCCCGGCCACGTCGCGGCCGCCGGCTCCGCCGTCCACGCGCCGTCCTCGCCGTCCTCTGCGTCCGCCGCCTCCGCCGCGACCGACGCCGGCAAGCCGACCGGCGAGCGCGGCCGCACGGCGCTGGCCGTCGGCGTGGTCGAGAAGATCGCCGGGATGGCCGCCCGCGAGGTCAACGGCATCCACGCCCTCGGCTCCGGCCTCGCCCGCACCTTCGGCGCGATGCGCGACCGGGTGCCGGGCGGCAAGTCCGGCGTCGGGCGCGGCATCAAGGCCGAGGTCGGCGAGAAGCAGACCGCCATCGACATCGCCCTGGTCGTCGAGTACGGCGTGGTCATCCCCGAACTCGCCCGCCAGGTACGGGAGAACATCATCGACGCGGTCGAGCGGATGACCGGCCTGGAAGTCGTCGAGGTCAACATCGCGGTCAACGACGTCCACCTCCCCGACGAGCCCGACGTCGAGGAGGAGGAAGAGGAGACGGTCGTCGCGGGGCAGCGGCCCAAGCTCAAGTAGCGAGCCCACGAAGCGCCCGGCGGCGGGCGGCAGCGAGGACGAGGAGTAGCGGATGAACCTGGCCATCGTCGGCCTGGTGGTGGGCATGGCCCTCGGCTTCGCCGGGTACTTCGGCGGCTTCGCGGCGTTCCTGCTGGTCGCCGCGCTCGGGCTGGTCGGCTTCGTGGCCGGCCGCCTGCTGGAGGGCGACATCGAGCTGGGCGACCTCGGCGACCTGCTCCGCGGCCGCGACCGGCGCCGTTGATGGCGGCTCCCACCACCAGTGCCCGCCGCGAACCCGCCGCCCGGGGCCGACTCCGGATCGCCGACCGCGTCTACGCCCGCATCGCGGCCCGGGCCGCCCGCGAGGCCCTCGCCGACGCCTGGACCGGCCGCACCGCCAAGGGCGCACCGCCCGCCGTCTCGGTGGCCACGCCCGGCAGCACCGTGACCGTCCGGGTCGCCGTCGCACTGCCCTTCCCCGCCGACCTCGCGGCGCTCGCCCGGGCCGTCCGCGAACGCGTCGCCGCGCAGGTCGCCGGGTTCACCGGGACCAGGGTGTCCGAGGTGGTCGTCGTCGTGGAGCGGCTGGTGACCGGGGGAGTGTCATGAGTGCGGGGGGCGAACCGGTGCCCGGCGAGGAGGCGACGGCGGCCGGGGACGGGCCCCCGCCGGAGAAGGTACGGCGGCCGCGGGCGCCGCGGGCCGTCGTCGCGGCGTTCGTCGCCACCGTGCTGCTGGTGCTCGCGGGCGCGCTGCTGTACGACGTGATCGCCGTCCGCGCCGGGTACCCGACCCGCCGGTGGCGCGCCCGGATCGCTGACGAACTGGCCACCCGTCACCTCGACTACCTGTGGGCGCTAGTGGGTGCCGGCGCCGCCGTCCTCCTCGGCGGGGTGCTGCTCTGGCTGGCCCTCGCCCCCGGTCTCGGCCGCTGGCTCCCGCTGCGCCGGCACGGCGACACCGGCGCCGTCATCGACCGGGCCGGCATCGGGCACCTGCTCGCCGACCGCGCCGCCGGACTCCAGGGCATCGACCAGCTGCGGATCCGGATCAGCCGCCGGCGCGTCCGGGTCACCCTCATCGGGGCGGCGGACCCGGTGTCGGTCCAGCGCCAACTGCGCGACGAGCTGGCACGGGTGACGCTGGCCCGGCCGCTGCGCCTGGACGTGCGGGCGGCGCCCGGGGCGGGGCCCGGGGTGGGGGCGGCGGGATGAGGCGGACGGCCGTCAACCGGGTGCTGCTGGGCGTGGTCGGGGCGGTGCTGCTGGCCGCCGGCGTGCTGGTGCTGGCCGGCGGGTTCGACCTGTACCGGCGGCTCGGCGCCGACCCGCCGGGCTGGTGGCCGCTCACCTCCCCGGACCAGCCGGTGCTCAGTGCCCGCTCGCGCACCCGCTGGGCGGATTCGGCCTGGTGGTGGCCCACCGTCATCGGCGGGCTGGCCGTGGTGGTCGCGGGCACGGCCTGGTGGCTGGTGGCGCAGCTGCGGCGCAGCGGCCCGGCCGGCCTCGTCGTGCCGACGCCCGGTGCCACCGGACTCCGGCTGCGGGTCCGCACCCGGGCGCTGGAAGAGGCGCTGGAGACCGGGACGGCCACGCTCCCCGAAGTCGAGCGCGCGGGCGTACGCCTGGTGCGCGCACCCGGGCACCCGCGGCTGCGGTGCGCCGTCCGGCTCACCCCCGGCGGCGATCCGGCGGCCCTGGTGGAGCACTTCGACACCGGCCCGCGAACCGACGCCCGGACCAGCCTGGGTCTCCCGGAACTCCCCGCCGACCTGCGGATCCGGATCCTCCAGGCCGCCCGGCCCGAGTCGCGACGGCGCCGCGGGCGGCGCAGACCCCCGCGGGTGGAGTGAACCGGGGGCGGGCGGATTCGGGCGCCCGCCCCCGTGTGCGTCCTAGAGAGGGCGCAGGGCGCCGCCGTCGACGGGGATCATCACACCGGTCAGGTAGGAGGCGGCGGGGGAGAGCAGGAAGGCCGCGACCTTGCCGAACTCCTCCGGGGTGCCGTAGCGGCCGAGCGGGATGGTCGCGGCGGCCTGGGCGCGGGCGGCGTCCGGGTCGCCGCCCAGGGAGTCCAGCTCGCGCACCCGGTCGGTGTCGATCCGGGCCGGGAGCAGGCCCACCACCCGGATGCCGCGCGGGCCGAGCTCGTCGGCGAGGGACTTGGCGGCCATCGCCAGCCCCGGGCGCAGGCCGTTGGAGATGCCCAGGCCGGGGATCGGCTGGCGCACCGAGCCGGAGAGCACGAAGCCGATCACGCCGCCCTCGCCGAGGGCTGCGGCGGCGGCGCGGGCGAGCCGCAGCGCGCCGAGGAAGACCGACTCGAACGCGTCGCGCCAGGCCTCCTCGGGGGCGGTGGCCACCGGGCCGGCCTGGGGGCCGCCGACGCTGATCAGCACGCCGTCGAGCCGGCCGAAGTGCCTGGTCGCCTCGGCGATCAGCCGTTCGGCGGTCGCCGGGTCGGCGTTGTCGGCGGCCAGGCCGTGGGCCGTCCCGGCGCCACCGATGGCGTCCAGCTCGGCGACGGCGGCGGCCACGGACTCCTTGCCGCGCCCGCTGACCAGCACCCGTGCTCCGTCGGCGGCCAGCTCCCGGGCGGCGGCGAAGCCGAGGCCCCGGGTGGCGCCGGTGGCCACGTACACCTTGTCCTTCAGTCCAAGATCCATGGGGCCCATCCTGCCGGGTGGCGGGCGCGAGGGGGAGGGCCGGGGGCTGGGGCGGGGTGACGTGGCGCCGGGGGCGGTGGAGGGCGGGCGGCGTACGGGCTGGCGTTGACGTCCGGGTCAAGGTCTACCGTCGGTCCCGGCGGCGTGCGGAGGCGGGCCGGGAGAGCGGGTGCGGGGATGCGGATCGGGGAGCTGGCGGAGCGGGCGGGGACGACCACCCGGGCGCTGCGGTACTACGAGCAGCTCGGCCTGCTGCCGGCCCGCCGGGCGGGCAACGGCTACCGGGCGTACGACGAGGAGGACCTGCGGCTGCTGCGGCAGATCCGGACGCTGCAGGACTTCGGGTTCGGCCTGGAGGAGACCCGCCCGTTCGTGGAGTGCCTCCAGGCGGGCCACCCCGAGGGCGACTCCTGCCCGGCCTCGCTGGAGGTGTACCGGCGCAAGCTCGCCGAACTGGACGAGTGCATCGCCCGGCTGCAGGACGTCCGGGCCCAGGTGGCCGGGCAGTTCGACCGGGCGGTACGGGCCCGGGACGGGCTGGCGGCCGAGCCCTCCGGACAGCCGCCGCGCTGTGAACTGGCGAACGAATGGGCGAAGGAGTAGACGATGGTGCAGATCCCAGGGGTGCCCGCGGTGACGGACGACACGTTCGCCGCGGAGGTGCTGGCGGCCGAAGGGCCGGTGCTGGTGGACTTCACGGCGGACTGGTGCCCGCCGTGCCGGATGATGGCGCCGGTGCTGGCGGACGTCGCCCGTGAGGAGGCGCACCGGCTGCGGGTGGTCAGCGTGGACGTGGACCGCAATCCGCGCACCCAGGCGGCGTACGGGGTGCTGTCGATGCCGACGCTGATGGTGTTCCGCGGCGGCGAGCCGGTGCGTTCGGTGGTCGGCGCCCGGGCCAAGGCGCGGCTGCTGCGCGAGCTGGAGGACGTGCTGTAGGCGGTTCTCCGGGGCGTTCCCCCGGGTAGGGGCCTCGGGCCGGGGCCTCAGGCCGCCGGTACGGCCTCGACCGGCACCTCGGCCTCGGCGGCCTGCTTGGCCCGGTCCTTGGCCTCGCGGCGGGCCAGCACCCCGACCCCGACCGGGATCATCGCGGTGAACAGCCACCACTGGATCGCGTACGCCATGTGCGGGCCGATGTCGGAGTGGTTGGGCTCGGGGATCAGCTCGGGCTGGTCGGCGGGGGCCGGGGTGGTGGCGGTGAGCTCCAGGTAGCCGCCGAGCACGGTGGTGACGCCGGTCTCCTTGGCCTGCTGCTCGGTGTTGATCAGGTTGAACTGCCGGTCGGGCAGGCCGGCGCGGTCCTTGATGCCGCTGCTGCCCGTGGTCTCGTCGGCGCGCATCCGACCGGTGAGGGAGACCTCGCCGGTCGGGGCGGCCGGGACGGTCGGGTAGGCGGTGGCGCCGCCGTCGCCGGCCACCCAGCCGCGGTTGACCAGGATGCTGCCCCTGCCGTCGGAGAGCTTGAGCGGGGTGATGACGAAGTAGCCGATCGTGTCCCCGCTGGAGTCGGTCCGCTTGCGGACGACGAACTCGTGCGCCGTGTCGTACTGCCCGGTGGCCGTCACCGGGTGCCAGATGAGGTCCTTGGGCACCGCGAAGCCGGGGGCCGACGACACCGTGTCGAACGGCACGGGGGCGACGGTGAGGGCCTTGCCGATCAGGTCGTTCCGGGCCACCCGCGACTCGTGGCGGTGCAGCTGCCAGAAGCCCAGCTCGATCGTCGCGGGGATCAGCAGCAGCGCGATCAGCATGGTGATCAGCCACTGGCGGGTCAGCAGAAAACGGTACACATGGGCACGGTACGCCGACTTCACATCCGGCTCACGCACCGGGGTGCGGGGCGACCTCGCGGAGCAGTTGGAGGAAGGCGTCCTCGCCGACCACCGGCGTGCCGACCTCGCGGGCCCGGCGGGCCTTGCCGCTCCAACTGCCCGGCTCGTTGGTGACCAGCAGGCTGGTGAGCCGGCTCACCGAGGTGGCGATGTGCAGGCCGGCCTCGGCGGCGCGGTCCTCCAGCAGCTCCCGGTCGGTGGCGGTGTCGCCGGTGAAGGCCACCCGCATGCCCTGCACCAGCGGCTTGCCGTCCTCCCAGCGTCCCGGGTTGGGGTACGGGCAGGGCGGGCGCTTCTTGGCCTGGCGGTAGGCGGCGCCGGTCCAGGAGGCGCGGCCGGGGGTGGCGGGCTCGTCCTCGCCGAGGTCGGTGACGGCCACGCAGGCCTGCACCGGCAGCGGGACGCCGCCCTGGCGGGCCAGGTGCAGGCTGGGGCGGAACGCCTCGGCGAGCACCCGGGCGTCGTCCAGGGCGTTGTGGGCGTGCTGCTGGCGGACGCCGAAGTGGGCGGCGAGCGAGGACAGCTTGCCGTTGGGCAGCGGCAGCCGCAGGTCGCGGGAGAGCACCATGGTGCAGATCCGCTGCTCGACCGGGGCGCGCAGGCCGGCCCGGGAGAACTCGCGCGAGATCATGTTCCAGTCGAAGAGCGCGTTGTGGGCGACCAGGACCCGGCCGTTCAGCCGGTCGGCGAACTCGTCGGCGATCTGCGGGAAGGTCGGGGCGCCGGAGAGCAGCTCCGACGTGAGGCCGTGGATCCAGACCGGGCCCGGGTCCCGCTGGGGGTTGACCAGGGTGTACCAGTGGTCGGTGACCTCGCCGTCCGGGTCCAGCTGGTAGACGCCCGCCGAGATGACGCGGTCCGAGCGGCCGAGGCCGGTGGTCTCGACGTCGACCACCGCGAAGCCCTCGGCGGGGGCGGCGGTGCGCTGGGCGGGGACCTGGACGGTCCGCGGCGCGCCGTACGTCTCGGGCTGGATCGGGTGCATGGTCCAACAGGATAAGCGCCGTCGGGCCCGCGTCCGGTCGAAATGTTCCGGCCGAGCGACCGGAATAGAGTATTCCGCATAGGCGTCGCCTAGCCGGTCGACGCCGTCAACCGGCTGCCGACACCCCCCGACGGCCGACTCCGTAAGGACGAACTCCCATGCGCGCCACCGTGATCCACGGCCCCAATGACATCCGGATCGAAGAGGTCCCGGACCCGGTGATCCAGCACCCGACGGACGTCGTGGTGCGGGTGGTGAACGCCTGCATCTGCGGCAGCGACCTGTGGGCGTACCGCGGGGTGGCCCAGCGGGTGGCCGGGCAGCGGATCGGGCACGAGTTCCTGGGCGTGGTCGAGGAGGCGGGCGCCGAGGTGCGCGGCTTCGCGCCCGGCGACCTGGTGGTGGCGCCGTTCGTCTGGTCGGACGGCAGCTGCGACTTCTGCCGGGAGGGCCTGCAGACCTCCTGCCCGCACGGCGGGTTCTGGGGCGAGGTCGGCTCCGACGGCGGTCAGGGCGAGGCGGTGCGGGTGCCGTTCGCGGACGGCACGCTGGTGAAGCTGCCGAAGGAGGCCGCGGGCGACGAGAAGCTGCTGCCGGGGCTGCTGGCGCTGTCCGACGTGATGGCCACCGGGCACCATGCCGCCGTGTCGGCGCGGGTGCGCCCGGGCGTGACGGTCGCCGTGGTCGGCGACGGCGCGGTGGGCCTGTGCGGCGTGCTGGCGGCGCACCGGCTGGGCGCGGACCGCATCATCGCGCTGGGCCGGCACACCGCCCGCACCGACCTGGCCCGGCGCTTCGGCGCGACCGACGTGGTGGCCGAGCGCGGCGAGGCCGGGATCGAGGCGGTGAAGGAGCTGACCGGCGGCCAGGGTGCGCACGCGGTCCTGGAGGCGGTCGGGACCGAGGAGTCGATGCGTACGGCCGTCTCGATCGCCCGGGACGGCGGCGCGGTGGGCTACGTCGGCGTTCCGCACGGCGGCAGTGCGGGCGTCGACATCGGTCAGATGTTCGGCCGAAACGTTTCGCTCAACGGCGGCGTCGCCCCGGCCCGCGCCTACATCCCCGACCTGCTGCCGGACGTCCTCTCCGGGGCCATCGAGCCGGGTCTGGTGTTCGACCGCACGGTGGGCCTGGACGGTGTCCCGGACGGGTACCGGGCGATGGACGACCGCTCGGCGCTGAAGGTCCGGATCACTTTCTGACGATGCGTCAGAAGGGGCGGCACTGCTGGACGGTGCCGCCCCTTCGGCGTGTGGCGGCGGTGTCGTGAAGTGGCGCGAGTGGTGGTTTTCGGCCAATTGGATAGTGCGAGAGGGTGAACGACTGGCTGATCGCGGTCAACCCCTTTCGGGGCGGACGCGACGCTCCTAGCATTGCGCGGCGCGCACACGGATTGTGACGCCCCTCACGTCCGATCGTTCCCCGTGTGCGACCGCTACGCCGAAGGAGTGAGGAGAGACAGAGTGGATTCGCCGCCGATCACCACTACCCCTACGGAAGTCCAACTCATCGATGAGAGCGAGGAGTTCCGTACCCTGAGGCGCTCGTTCCGGAGCTTCGCCTTCCCGGTCACCATCGGCTTCGTGCTCTGGTACCTGCTCTACGTGCTGCTCTCCTGCTACGCGCCCGGCCTGATGGGCGCCAAGGTCGTCGGGCACATCAACGTGGCCCTGGTGCTGGGGCTGCTGCAGTTCGTCACCACCTTCGCCATCGCCGCCTGGTACGCCCGCTACGCCGACCGGCGGATCGACCCGACCGCCGCCGCGATCCGCGAGGCCCACGGCGCCGTCGTCCACGCTCCCCGGGAGTCCGCCGAATGACCCTGCTCGCCAGCTCCGCCACGGAGCACCGCGGCATCACGATGACCCTCTTCGGGTTGTTCGTGCTGGCCACCCTCGCGATCACCGTCTGGGCCGGGCGGCAGACCAAGGACGCGGCCGACTTCTACGCCGGCGGCCGCGGCTTCACCGGATTCCAGAACGGCCTGGCCATCTCCGGCGACTACATGTCCGCCGCGTCCTTCCTCGGCATCGCCGGCGCCATCGCGCTCTCCGGCTACGACGGCTTCCTCTACTCGATCGGCTTCCTGGTCGCCTGGCTGGTCGCGCTGCTGCTGATCGCCGAACCGCTGCGCAACTCCGGCCGCTTCACCATGGCGGACGTCCTCGCGTTCCGGATGCGCCAGCGCCCGGTGCGCACCGCGGCGGGCGTCTCCACCATCGTGGTGTCGATCTTCTACCTGCTCGCCCAGATGGTCGGCGCCGGGACGCTGGTCGCCCTGCTGCTCGGGGTCAACGGGGACGCCGCCAAGCGCTGGACCATCGTCGCCGTCGGCGCGCTGATGGTCGTCTACGTGGTGATAGGGGGCATGAAGGGCACCACCTGGGTGCAGATCGTCAAGGCCGTGCTGCTGATCGCCGGCACCGCGCTGATGACCGTCCTGGTGCTCGCCAAGTACCACTTCAACCCCTCGGAACTGCTCGGCGCCGCCGCCAGCGCGAGCGGCAAGGGCGCGGCCTTCCTCGAACCGGGGCTGAAGTACGGGGCCAGCGACACCAGCAAACTCGACTTCATCAGCCTCGGGATCGCGCTGGTGCTCGGCACCGCCGGCCTGCCGCACATCCTGGTCCGCTTCTACACCGTGCCCACCGCCAAGGCGGCCCGGAAGTCGGTGCTCTGGGCGATCGGCATCATCGGCGTCTTCTACCTGATGACCCTGGCGCTCGGCTTCGGCGCGGCGGCGCTGGTCGGCCCCAAGGCGATCAAGGCGGCCAACGCCTCCGGCAACACGGCGGCCCCGCAGCTGGCCGAGGTGCTCGGCGGAGGCTCCGGCACCACCGGCGGCGCGATCCTGCTCGCGGTGATCTCCGCCGTCGCCTTCGCCACCATCCTGGCCGTGGTCGCCGGACTCACCCTGGCGTCCTCCGCCTCCTTCGCGCACGACCTGTACGCCAACGTGATCCGGCGCGGCAAGGCCACCGAGAAGCAGGAGGTGCTCTCGGCGAAGTGGGCCGCCGTCGCGATCGGCGCGGTGGCCATCGTGCTCAGCCTCTTCGCGGGCAAGCTCAACACCGCCGCCCTGGTCGCCCTGGCCTTCGCGGTGGCCGCCTCGGCGAACCTGCCGACCCTGCTCTACTCGCTGTTCTGGAAGCGCTTCACCACCTCCGGCGCGGTCAGCTCGGTCTACGCCGGCCTGACCAGCTCGGTGGTGCTGGTGGTCTTCTCCCCGGTGGTCTCCGGCGCGAAGACCTCGCTGTTCCCGGACACCGACTTCCACTGGTTCCCGCTGGAGAACCCGGGCCTGGTCTCCATCCCGATCGGCTTCCTGGCCGGGTGGATCGCCACCCTGCTGTCCAAGGACCGACCCGACCCGGCGAAGTACGCTGAACTGGAGGTTCGGGCGCTGACCGGGCTGGGCGCCCACTGACCGGGCGCCCACCGACCGACCGGCGATGACTATGCTGGCCCGGCCCGCCGTGACGGTGGCCGGGCCGGCCGCATTCTCGGGAAGGGACGCACGTGCTGCTCGACACCTTCGGACGCCAGGCCGTCGACCTGCGGGTATCCCTCACCGACCGGTGCAACCTCCGCTGCACCTACTGCATGCCGGAAGAGGGCCTGCGCTGGCTGGCCAAGCCCGAGCTGCTGACCGACGAGGAGATCGTCCGGCTGGTCACCCTCGCGGTGCGCGACCTGGGCGTCCGGGAGGTCCGCTTCACCGGCGGCGAGCCGCTGCTGCGCCCCGGCCTGGTCGCCATCGTCGCCGCCTGCTCGGAGCTGGATCCGCGCCCCGAGCTGTCCCTCACCACCAACGGCATCGGGCTGGCCCGTACCGCGACGGCGCTGCGCGAGGCCGGGCTCGACCGGGTCAACGTCTCGCTGGACACCCTCGACCCCGAGGTGTTCCACACCCTCACCCGCCGCCACCGCCACCAGGACGTGCTGGCCGGGCTGGCCGCCGCCGAGGCCGCCGGGCTGACGCCGGTCAAGCTGAACGCGGTGCTGATGCGCGGGGTCAACGACCACGAGGCGCCCGACCTGCTGGCCTGGTGCCTGGAGCACGGCTACGAGCTGCGCTTCATCGAGCAGATGCCGCTGGACGCCCAGCACGGCTGGGACCGCTCCGCGATGGTCACCGCCGAGGAGATCCTCGACCTGCTCCGCGCGCGGTTCGCGCTCACCCCGGAGCCGTCCGCCCGCCGGGGCGCGGCGCCCGCCGAACGCTGGCTGGTGGACGGCGGCCCGGCCCAGGTGGGCGTGATCGCCTCCGTCACCCGCCCGTTCTGCCGGGCCTGCGACCGGACCAGGCTGACCGCCGACGGGCAGGTGCGCAACTGCCTGTTCGCGACCGGGGAGACGGACCTGCGCACCGCCCTGCGCTCGGGCGCGGACGACGCCGAGCTGGGCGCGCTGTGGCGGGCGGCGATGTGGGGCAAGAAGGCCGGGGCCGGGATCGACGACCCGGAGTTCCACCAGCCCGAGCGACCGATGTCGGCGATCGGCGGCTAGCGGGCCTCGGACGGCGTGGGAGGTCGGAGCGCCCCGGGCGGTCAGGGCGTCTCGGACGGGTCCGGGGTCCAGTCGGCGAAGGCGACGACCTCCTTGAGGAAGCCGCGCACGCCGAGGAACTGGGACAGGTGCTCACGGTGCTCGTCGCAGGCGAGCCAGGTCTTGCGGCGGTCCGGGGTGTGCAGCTTGGGGTTGTTCCACACCAGTACCCAACGGGCGTCCGCCCGGCAGCCCTTGGCGGAGCAGATCGGCGTCTGCGGGGTGTCCATCGGGTCGTCCTCAGCGCTAGGCGGGTGGTCTGCACCGCCAGTGTTTCACGCGCTCCGCGCGGCCCGGAGGGAGCCCGCCCGGATCCGGGCATGGCGACGCCGGGCAGCCACGGGGGGAGCCGCCCGGCGTCGGTCCGTCGCTCCGACGGGGGATGCGGAGCGCGTACGCAGTATGTCACGCCAGGGGCCTCGGATGGGGAGGTCTTGCATGATTAATCTGAGCTTCTTCTGAGCTTTCTTCGAGCCGGATTCTCTCGAAACGTCGCGAAACGGACGGTCAGTTCTGGCCCTGTGAAGGATCGGTGGCAGCGGTCTTTGCCCCTCCTGTACCGGGGGCCCCAGCTGCCCCACCCCTCCCACCCGTCCCACCGGGGCCGAGCATCAGCGGGGTGTCCAGCGGGATGTCGAAGGTGCTCGGCAGTCCCGGCGCCCGCTCCCGGCCCGCGTTGGCGATCAGGACGGCGAAGTACGGCAGCAGCACGGCGCCGGCCAGCGCCGCGAACGCCAGCCACCGCTGGACGTCCCACAGCACCACGGCGAGCAGCACGCAGACCGTCCGGAGCAGCATCGAGACCACGTAGCGGCGCTGCCGCCCGCGGACGTCCTCGGTGAGGCTGCTCCGCGCTCCCGTGATCCGGTGGACCTGCTGTCCACCGTCGGCGCTCTTGCCCATGTCCTACCGCCCTCGTCCACGCTCCCGCGCGACTCGCCGCGCGGCCTCCTCACGGTACGCCTGGGCAGCGGGGACGACGAGACCGGGTGGGGCGGACCCACCCGGTCGGGTGTGCGAAGGGACTGTCCGGCCGATCGGGACGGCCGATCGGGACGGGCAATCGGGACGGGCAATCGGAACGGCGGGGCGAGGGGCCTCACGACCGCCGGGAGAGGAACTGCGGCGGGACGGCGTCGGTGAGCCAGACGCCGTTGTCGCTGATCCGGAACTCGTGGCCGGCCGCCGCCATCGCGGCCGCGTTCACGGTGAGCACCACCGGGCGGCCGTGCCGGGCGCCGACCCGGACCGCGGTCTCGGTGTCCGCGGACAGGTGGACGTCCTGCCGGGCCATCGGGCGCAGGCCCTCCCGGAAGATCGACGCCAGGTGGCGGTCGGCGGTGCCGTGGTAGAGCACCGGGGGCGGCACGGTGGCGGCCAGGCCGAGGTCGACCGCCACCGTGTGGCCCTGGTTGGCGCGGATCGAGAGACCGTCCGCGGAGTAGCCGAAGCGGCGCTTGTTGTTGGCCGCCACCACGTGGTCCAGATCGGCCCTGGTCAGCCGGTTGCCCTTCGCCGCGAGGGCGGTGAGGAGCACGTCGATCCGGATCCAGCCGGACTCGTCCAGCGTGACGCCCACCCGCTCCGGTTCGTGCCGCAGGATGCGCGACAGCATCTTGCTCGTCTTGACCAGCCGCTTCTCGTCCATCATGTCTCTCGTATCCCCCCGTTGGTCAGTGGCTATGAGGCCTGGCTGACCGAACTCATGTTGAAGTCCGCGACACGCACGGGTGGCATCGCGGTGCGGGTGAAGTAGTCGCTCCACTCGCGGGGCAGGCAGCGCTCGGTGCGGCCCGCCTCGGTGATCCGGTCCAGCAGGTCCACCGGGGACTCGTTGAACCGGAAGTTGTTGACCGCGCCGACGACTTCGCCGTTCTCGACCAGGTAGACGCCGTCCCGGGTCAGACCGGTGAGCAGCAGCGTCGCCGGGTCCACCTCGCGGATGTACCAGAGGCAGGTGAGCAGCAGGCCGCGCTCGGTGCGGGCGATCATCTCGTCCAGGGTCGGCGCGCTGTCCTGGTCGGCCGTCTCCAGCACCAGGTTGTCGCCGAACGGGCGCAGCGGCAGGCCGGTGAGGCCGGCGGAGTGGCGGCTGGTGACCAGGTCGGCCAGCACGCCCTCGCGGATCCACTCGGTGGCGTCGATCGGCAGGCCGTTGTCGAAGACCGAGATGTCCCCGCCGGTCGAGTGCGCGAGGACGAACGGCTCCGACTCCAGGCCGGGTTCGGCCGGGTCCGTGCGCAGCGTGAGCGGCAGCCCGGCGAGCTTGTCGCCGATCCGGGTGCCGCCGCCGGGCTTGGAGAAGACGGTGCGGCCCTCGTGGGCGTCGCGGCCGACGGCGGACCAGGCGAGGCAGAGCATCAGGTCGGCGACGGCCGAGGGCGGCAGCAGCGTCTCGTACCGGCCGGCCGGCAGGTCCACCTTGCGGGCGCCCCAGCCGAGGCGCTTGGTCAGCTCGGTGTGCAGGGCGGTGACGTCCACGTCGGAGAAGTCCCGGGTGGCGGCGCCGGCCCACGCGGAGCCGGACAGGTCGGCGGTCTTGGCGTTGATCTCGACCATGCCGGTCGGCTGGTCGTGGCGCAGCCGCAGGCCGGTGGAGGTGCCCAGGTAGCTGCTGACCACCTCGTGCCGGGCGAAGCCGTACAGCAGTTCGCCCTGCGCGGCGGCCCGGGCGAAGGCCTCGCCGAGGGCCGGGCCGAAGGCGTCGAACACCGCGATCGAGGTCTCGGCGGGCGGCCGGGTGAAGTCTGGGGAGGACGGCCGGTCGGCCACCAGCGGCTGGGCGTCCTCGGCCGGGCCGGCCGCGCGGGCGGCCTCCTCGGCGGCGCGGACCAGGCCCTCCACCTCGTCCGGGGTGACGGCCTCGCGGGAGACCACGCCGGAGGCGGTGCCCTCGGCCCCGGCCACGGTGGCGATCACGGTGAGGCGGCGGCCGCGGGTGACGCCGTTGGTGGTCAGCGAGTTGCCGGCCCAGCGCAGGTTGGCGGTGGACTCCTCGTCGGCGATCACCACGCAGCCGTCGGCGCGGGCGAGGCCGAGTGCCAGCTCGACCAGTTCGTGGGGCTGCATCGCGGTCATCAGTGACCCGCCTCCTGCTGGGTGTTGAGCACGTTGACGTTGCGGAACAGCGCCGACGGGCAGCCGTGGCTGACCGCCGCGATCTGGCCGGGCTGCGCCTTGCCGCAGTTGAAGGCGCCGCCGAGGACGTAGGTCTGCGGGCCGCCGACCGCCGTCATCGAGCCCCAGAAGTCGGTGGTGGTCGCCTGGTAGGCGAAGTCCTTGACCTGGCCGGCGAGTTCGCCGTTCTTGATGGCGTAGGCGCGCTGGCCGGTGAACTGGAAGTTGTAGCGCTGCATGTCGATCGACCAGGAGCGGTCGCCGACGATGTACAGGCCGTTCTCCACCCCGGCGAACAGGCCCTCGGTGTCCGGGCCGTCGGCGGCGGGCTGGAGCGAGACGTTGGCCATCCGCTGCACCGGCACGTGGGCCGGGGAGTCCGCGAAGGCGCAGCCGTTGGAGCGCTCGAAGCCCTTCAGCTTGGCCATGCCGCGGTCGAGTTGGTACCCGACCAGGGTGCCGTCCTTGACCAGGTCCCAGGACTGGGTGGCGACGCCCTCGTCGTCGTAGCCGATCGTGGACAGGCCGTGCTCGGCGGTGCGGTCGCCGGTGACGTGCATCAGTTCGGAGCCGTACCTGAGCGAGCCGAGCCGGTCGAAGGTGGCGAAGGAGGTGCCGGCGTAGGCGGCCTCGTAGCCGAGGGCGCGGTCCAGCTCGGTGGCGTGGCCGATCGACTCGTGGATGGTCAGCCAGAGGTTGGACGGGTCGATGACCAGGTCGTAGCGGCCGGCCCGGACGCTCGGCGCCTTCATCTTCTCGGCCAGCAGGGTGGGCAGTTCGGCGAGTTCGGCGTCCCAGTCCCAGCCCGTCGCGGGCAGGCCCCGGCCGTCGGGGGACGGCCCCCGGACCCCCGTGAGG
Source organism: Kitasatospora sp. NPDC058243 (assembly GCF_042882025.1). Taxonomy (NCBI): domain Bacteria; kingdom Bacillati; phylum Actinomycetota; class Actinomycetes; order Kitasatosporales; family Streptomycetaceae; genus Kitasatospora; species Kitasatospora sp. NPDC058243. The sequence goes on along the minus strand of NZ_JBHVWW010000007.1, from coordinate 22,901 downwards.
TACTCGAAGCCGCGTCCGACCGGCGGGGCCAGCGTGCGCATCGAGTCGAAGGCCCCGGTGCGCTCGTCCACCGAGGTGGCCTCCAGCGTGGGGTGCAGCCGGATCCGCTGCTGGGTGGTGACGGTGCCCGCGGTGTCCGCGTAGAACTTGTTCTCCTGGACGGTCAGCAGGCTCGCCTGGACGTGCGAGACGCCCTCGGCGGCCAGCAGCCGCGAACTCCACTCGGCGAGCAGTGCGGTCTTCTCCGCGTCCGGCACCTCGAAGGGGTTCACCTCGTAGGAGGAGACCCAGGTGGCGTCCCGGTACACCGGCTCGTCGGCCAGCTCGACCCGTTCGGCGGAGCCGGCGGCCCGGCTGATCCCGCCGGACAGGCGGGCCACCGCGACGGCCTGCTCGGCGACCCGCGCCGCCGCGTCGGCGGTGAGGTCCACCCCGGCGGCGAAGCCCCAGGCGCCGTCCAGCAGCACCCGGACGGCGAAGCCGAGTTGCACGCTGTCGGAGGTGCCGGCCGGGCGGGCGTCGCGCAGCCGCCAGGAGGCGCTGCGGACCCGCTCCAGGCGGAAGTCGGCGTGGGCGGCGCCGAGTTCGCGGGCCCGGGTGAGGGCGGCGTCGGCGAGGGTGCGCAGCGGGAAGGCGAGGAACAGCGGGTCGACGGCGCGCCCGTGCGGGGCGCCGACGCTGTCGGCCGGAGGGATCGGAGGCAATCGTGCTCCCTGGTCGCGGAGGGTGGCGGTGCGGCGCCACACAGGGGCGCCCGCACCGCATCATGGCCGGTCCAGGGGGTTTCGGCCAGCGCATTTCGGCCGGTGCGCCGCCGTGGTGGCCGGTCGGTCAGCCGACGATCTCCCACCAGCCGTCCAGCTCCGGCGGGTTGTCCACGTCGACCCGCTCGCCGGGGCGCGGCACGGCCAGCGGGACGGCCTGCGCCTTGGCCTCGGCCAGCACCCGCTCGATCGGCTCGGCCCACGGGTGCAGGCCCAGGTTGAAGGTGCACCAGTGCACCGGCACCAGCAGGCCCGCCTGGAGGTCGCGGTGGGCGCGCACGGCGTCCTCGGGGGTCATGTGGATGTCGGCCCAGGCGGCGTCGTAGGCGCCGATCTGCACCAGCGCGGCGTCGAAGGGGCCGTGCCGGTCGCCGATCCGGGCGTAGCCCTCGAAGTAGCCGGAGTCACCGGTGTAGAAGACCTTGCGGTCGGGGCCGGCGATCACCCAGGAGCCCCACAGGGTGGTGTTGCGGGTCAGGCCGCGGCCGGAGAAGTGGTGCGCCGAGGTGAGGGTGAGCACCAGGTCGCCGAGGGTGCAGGTCTCGTCCCAGTCCAGCTCGATGATGCGGTGCTCCGGGACGCCCCAGCGGCGCAGGTGGCCGCCGATGCCCAGCGGTACCGCGAACGGCGCGGACTGGCTGCGCACCAGGCGCTTGACCGTCGCCATGTCCAGGTGGTCGTAGTGGTCGTGCGAGATCAGCACGGCGTCGACCTGCGGCAGCTCCTCCAGTTCCACCGGCACGGGGTGCAGCCGCTTGGGGCCGACGTGCGCGGCAGGGGAGCAGCGCTCGCTCCAGATCGGGTCGAGCAGCACCCGGGAGCCCTCGATCTCCACCAGCGCGGAGGCGTGCCCGTACCAGGTGATCGCCACGCCCTCGGCGGCCGGGCCGGGGCCACCGGCGGGGCGGACGGTCGGCACGGGGTGGGCGGGGACGCGGCCCTCGCGCTCGAACAGCATCCGGCGGATGGTGCCGCGGTCGATGTCCGGGGCGGTGGTGGCCCGGGCCAGGGTGGAGGGGGCGTTGTGGAAGACGCCGTCGCGGTACTGCGGCGAGTCGCGCACCCGCTCCTCGTGCTCGCCGTCCGGCCGCCGGCCGAACGCCGCCGGCAGGTCGCGCAGCGACCAGGCGGCCGCTCCCAGGCCGGCCGCGAGGGCGGTCAGGGCCAGCAGCCGTCCGTTCCGGTGGGTGCTCCTGGGCCGTGCCTTGGTCATGCGCCCTGCCTTCGTTCCTCGCGGGACCCTTCGGGGATCGGTACGGCCGGTCCCGGGTCGGCCCGCACCACGGGGGCAACGGGTGCGCGGGGCCGTGTTGTTCCCGTACGGCGGCGCCGGCTGGGCTCCGGCCGTGGTTCGGTCAGGGCGGCTGAGCAGGTGCGGGGCGCTGCGGGTACGGATTGTCGGATTGCGACAGTTCCTCCGGTGCGGCGCTGTGGGAGCCCGATGCGCCGACACCGCCGACCGCCCGATAGCGTCACACTGCGTACGCGTTCCGACGTACGTCCGCACACACGGAGAGAGGTGGATCGTTGAGCCGCTCGGTTCTCGTCACCGGAGGAAACCGGGGCATCGGCCTCGCGATCGCCCAGGCCTTCGCCGAGGCGGGTGACAAGGTCGCCATCACCAGCCGCTCGGGCGAGGTGCCGGAGGCCCTGCAGAAGTACGACGTCCTCGCGGTGCGCTGCGACATCACGGACGCCGCGCAGGTCGACGCCGCCTTCACCGAGATCGAGGAGAAGCACGGCGCGGTCCAGGTGCTGGTCGCCAACGCGGGCATCACCAACGACACCCTGCTGCTGCGCATGTCCGAGGAGGACTTCACCTCCGTCCTGGACACCAACCTGACCGGGGCCTTCCGGGTGGTCAAGCGCGCCTCGAAGCTGATGATGCGCGCCCGCAAGGGCCGCGTCGTGCTGATCTCGTCCGTGGTGGGCCTGTCCGGCTCGCCGGGCCAGTCGAACTACGCCGCGTCCAAGGCGGGCCTGGTCGGCTTCGCCCGGTCGCTGGCGCGCGAGCTGGGCCCGCGCAACATCACCGTCAACGTGGTCGCCCCCGGCTTCGTCGACACCGACATGACCGCTGTGCTCAGCGACGAGCGCCGCGCGGACATCGTCTCGGGCGTGCCGCTGGGCCGCTACGCGTCGCCCGCCGAGGTCGCGTCCACCGTGCGGTTCCTCGGTTCGGACGAGGCCGCGTACATCACCGGAGCCGTCATTCCCGTGGACGGCGGATTGGGCATGGGTCACTGAGCATGACTGGAATCCTTGAGGGCAAGCGCATCCTGATCACGGGTGTGCTGATGGAGTCCTCCATCGCCTTCCACGCCGCCAAGCTCGCCCAGGAGCAGGGTGCGGAGATCATCCTCACCGCGTTCCCGCGCCCGAGCCTGACCGAGCGGATCGCCAAGAAGCTGCCGAAGCCGGTCACCGTGCTGCCGCTGGACGTCTCCAGCGCGGAGGAGCTGGCGGGCATCGCCGACACGGTCCGCGAGCACCTGCCGACCCTGGACGGCATCGTCCACTCGATCGGCTTCGCCCCGCAGGACGCCCTGGGCGGCAACTTCCTGGACACCCCGTGGGAGTCCGTGGCCACCGCGATGAACGTCTCGGCCTTCTCGCTGAAGTCGCTGACCATGGCGCTGCTGCCGCTGATGCAGGACGGCGGCTCGGTCGTCGGCCTCACCTTCGACGCGCAGTTCGCCTGGCCGCAGTACGACTGGATGGGCCCGGCCAAGGCCGCCCTGGAGTCGACCAACCGCTACCTGGCGCGCTACCTGGGCGAGCGGGACATCCGCTGCAACCTGATCTCGGCCGGCCCGCTCGGCTCGATGGCCGCCAAGTCCATCCCGGGCTTCGGCGACCTCGCGGACACCTGGAACCACCGCTCCCCGCTGAAGTGGGACCTGAGCGACCCGGAGCCGGCCGGCCGCGGCATCGTCGCGCTGCTGTCGGACTGGTTCCCGAAGACCACCGGCGAGATCATCCACGTCGACGGCGGTCTGCACGCCATCGGCGCCTGACCGCTTCGCCGCACGCCGCTGCCCGGCACCCTCGTGGGGGTGCCGGGCAGCGGCGTTCCAGGACGTGCCGGGGCGCCTCAGGCGTCGGCGGGGGTGCACGCGCCGATGGCGCGGCCGGCCTCGACGGAGGCGCGCTGGGCGTCGCCGGCCCGGATGGCGTCGAGGATGGTGGCGTGGCCGATGTAGCGCTCGGCGATCAGCTCGGGGCCGACGTCGTGCCGCAGGTGGGCGCGGGTGACCTCGCCGAGGTCGGCGTAGACGGCGGCCAGCACGTCGTTGTGGGCGGCGGCGACGACGGCCTGGTGGAACGCGGCGTCGGCCTGGATGAAGTCCTCGGCGTCGCCGGAGTGCCAGGCGCTCTCGCGGCGGCCCAGCGCGGCGTCCAGCAGGCCGAGGTCGCGGTCGGTGCGGCGGGCCGCGGCGAGGCCGGCCGCGGAGGTCTCCAGGGCGGCCCGCAGCTCGGCGACCTGCGCCTGGTCGGCGTCGGCGAAGCGGCGGTGCATGACCCCGGCCAGCTCGCTGGTGGCGAGCACGTAGGTGCCGGAGCCCTGGCGGATGTCGAGCAGCCCGTTGTGGGCGAGGGCGCGGACGGCCTCGCGGACGGTGTTGCGGGCGACGCCGAGCTGTTCGACGAGTGCGGCCTCGGTGGGGATGCGTGAGCCGACGGGCCACTCTCCGGAGGTGATCTGGGCGCGCAGCTGCGCGATCACCTGGTCGGACAGCGGGGTGCGCCTCGGCGAGGACAGCGCCACGGGTACTCCTTGCGGCTACGGTTCGATGGACGGGGCCGGCGGGTGGGAGGGCCGGCGTCCGGTGGGGGAGAGGGTCGGCACATCATGCCAATTCGAAGGTGCGCCGATTCATCCCATCATTCTATGATGGTGCCCATGCCTCCCGCAGCAGACACCACCGCCTCCCCACGAACCGAGGCCCGGCCGCAGACCGAGCGGCCCTCCACGCCCTCCTCCGGCAAGTACCTGGGCTGGCTGTTCGCCGTCGCGATCGCCGCCGCCGCCTTCAACCTGCGCCCCGTGGTCACCAGCCTCGGACCGCTGCTCGACCAGGTCCGCGCCGACCTCGGGATGAACCCGACGCTCGCCGGGTTGCTCACCGCCGTCCCGTCGCTCTGCTTCGGCCTGTTCGGCTACGCCGCGCCCTCGATGGCCCGGCGGATCGGCCCGATCGCCGTGATCACCGCGGGCATGGGCGCGATCACCGTGGGCGTGCTCTCCCGCTCCTTCGCCGGCGGCACCGCGGTGTTCCTGCTGCTGACGGCGCTCGCGCTGGCCGGTGTGGCGGTCTCCAACGTGCTGATCCCGGTGGTGATCAAGCGCTACTTCCCGGACAAGGTCGGTCCGATGATCGGCCTGTACTCGATGGCGCTGTCGGCCGGCACCGCGCTGGCCGCCGCCGTCAGCGTGCCGATGACCAGCGCGCTCGGCGGCGACTGGCGCTACGGCCTGGGCGTCTGGGCCGGTCTCGCCGCGCTGGCCCTGCTGCTCTGGCTCCCGGTGCTGCTGACCAAGCGCGAGCGCGGCGAGCGCGCGGGCGGGGCGGCCGCCGCCAGGCTGCCGATCACCCGCAGCCGGACGGCCTGGGCGATGGCCTGCTTCTTCGGCCTCCAGGCCGCCGGCGCCTATGGGGTGATGGGCTGGATGCCGAAGATCTTCCAGGCCTCCGGCATCGACGAGGGCACCTCCGGGGTGCTGCTCGCGGTGACCATGGTGATCGGCGTGCCGGTCTCCTTCGTGCTGCCCAACCTGGCCGTTCGCCGCGGCGACCAGCGGCTGTTCGTCGTCGTGCTGGCAGCCTGCGGCATCGCCGGTTACGCCGGGCTGGCGCTGGCCCCGGCCGGCGCGCCGTGGCTCTGGGCGGTCCTGGTGGGCCTGTCCAACTGCGCCTTCCCGCTGGTGCTGACGATGATCGGGCTGCGCGCCCGCACCGCCGGCGGGGTCGCCCAGCTCTCCGCCTTCGCCCAGGGCGTCGGCTACCTGATCTCCATCCCCGGCCCGTTCCTGATCGGCGGGATCTACCAGATGACCGGCGAGTGGTACGGCCCGCTGGGCTTCCTGGCGCTGCTGCTGGTGCCGCAGGTGCTGTTCGGCCTGCGGGCCGCGATGGCCCGGCACATCGAGGACGAGGCGGTCCACCCCGTGGCGCAGGTCAAGGCCTGACCAAGGGCCGGCCAACGCCGAGGGGTCGGTGACCGACGGGCGTGTTCGGGGTGGAAGAATCCCGGACATGCCCGTTCTCGATCCCAACCCGACCGACGGCCGCAAGCAGCTCGGCCAGATCGCCCTGGCGATCGCCGGCATCGTGGTGCTGGTGGCGATCATCGCCTCCGTCGCCGCCGCCATAGGCTGATCCGGTCCATCCCCCCCCCCGCGCACGACCGCCGCTCACCGGCCACCCCCGTTTATCGGAAGGGCCGGACGAACGGCGGATGATGACACCCGCCACCCCTGCGAGTGGCGGCATCCGGGAGCATCGCGCCCCGGAGCGGCTTTTCTGCCAAGCTTGCTGGGTATGAGCGCCGACACGTCCCGCAGGATCATCGTTCTCCGCCATGCCAAGGCCGACTGGCCCAACGGCGTGGACGACCACGAGCGGCCGCTGGCCGACCGGGGCCGTCACCAGGCCCCGGACGCCGGCCGCTGGCTGGTCGACTCCGGCATCAACCCCGAGTACGTGCTCTGCTCCACCGCGCTGCGCACCCGCGAGACGTGGAAGCTGGCGGCGCACGAGCTGCCGAAGCGGGCCCGCAAGACCGTGTACGAGGACCGGATCTACGAGGCCAGCCCCGGCGAGATCATCGCCGTCCTCCAGGAGACCCCGGAGGAGTACGCGGACGTGGTGCTGGTCGGGCACAACCCCGGCGTGCTGGGCCTGACCCAGGTGCTGGCCGGGGACGCGGGCGACCGGGACGCGCTGGAGCGGCTGCGGCTCGGCGGCTTCCCGACGGCGGCGATCGCGGTGCTCAGCTTCAGCGGCTCGTGGAAGGGCGTCGAGCCGGGCGCGGCCGCGCTGGTCTCGTACTACACGCCGCAGGACTGACCCGGTACGGAGCTCCGGGTTCCGTACGGGCTCCGTTGCTCCGGGCTCCGTTGCTCCGGGCTTCGGGCTTCGATGACGACGAGGGGCGGGGGGGGGAAGGGGGCGGGCACCCCCCCTCTGTGTTTCGGGGCCCCTTTCTCCGAGCGCCGCCCACCCCCCCTTCGGCCCCCGCCCCCCCCCCCCCGACGTATC
>NZ_JBHVWW010000007.1:6040-15864 GCF_042882025.1 Kitasatospora sp. NPDC058243 | reverse complement strand
TGGAGGGGTTGGTTGTTCGAAGGTTCCTTTTGTCTTGTTGCCCCGTTTTTCCTGGCTTTGGGGTTGGAGGAAAAGCGGGGCCACCACCGCCCGCCCCCCCCCGCCCCTCTCGTGCGTCTTCAGGCCTTACTCGGTCAGGCTGCCGTCCACCTCGTCGGCCGCCTCGACCTCCTCCCGGGTGATGCCCAGCAGGTACAGCACGGTGTCCAGGAACGGCACGTTGACGGCGGTGTCGGCGGCCTCGCGCACCACCGGCTTGGCGTTGAACGCCACACCCAGCCCGGCCGCGTTCAGCATGTCCAGGTCGTTGGCGCCGTCGCCGATCGCCACCGTCTGCGACAGCGGCACCTTCGCCTGCTCGGCGAACCGGGCCAGCCAGCGGGCCTTGCCCGCGCGGTCCACGATCTCGCCGACCACCCGGCCGGTGAACTTGCCGTCCACCACCTCCAGGGTGTTGGCGGCCGCGAAGTCCAGCCCCAGCTCCTCGACCAGGTGGTCGGTGACCTGGGTGAACCCGCCCGACACCACCGCGACCTGGAAGCCCAGTCGCTGCAGGGTGCGGATCAGGGTGCGCGCCCCCGGCGTGAAACGGACCTCCGCGCGCACCTTCTCGGTCACCGAGGCGTCCAGCCCGGCCAGCAGCGAGACCCGGGCCCGCAGCGACTCGGCGAAGTCCAGCTCGCCGCGCATCGCCTGCGCCGTCACCTCGGCGACCTCCTCCTCGCAGCCCGCGTGGGCCGCGAACAGCTCGATCACCTCGTCCTGGATGAGCGTGGAGTCGACGTCCATCACCACCAGGCGCTTGGCCCGGCGCTCCAGCCCGGCCGCGACCACCGCGACGTCCACCCGCTGGGCGGCCGCCTCCTGGGCCAGCTCGGCCCGCAGCTCGTCGGTGGCCACACCGGACACGGCCAGCTCGACCGCCGTCACCGGGTACTTGGCGAGCCGGAACACACGGTCGATGTTGCCGCCCGCCGCGGTGATCCGGGAGGTGAGCGCGGAGACGGCGGCGGAGGTCAGCGGATTGCCGAGCACGGTGACGTGCGAACGGCCCTCGCGGCGCGGCCGGTTGTCGCCGATGCCGGAGAGGATCTCGGCCTGGAGCTTCTGCTCCTCCGCCCAGCGGTGCACGGTGGCCCGCAGCCCGCCCTCGGCGCCGGGGGCGGTGGGCGGGGTGACCAGTGCGCAGAGCGTGATGCGGCCACGGGTCACGACCTGTTCGATGTCGATCACGTCGACGGCGAAGCCGGCCAGGGTGGCGAAGAGGCCGGCGGTGATGCCGGGGCGGTCCTTGCCGAACACCTTGACGAGCAGGGTGCGCTCGTCCGCGGTCCGGGGCTGGGCGGCGGGGAGGGGCTCAGCGGCCAGGGGCGATGCGTTCATGGTGCCTCCCACGCTACCCGCCGGCCGGCGGGCCCAGAGCACCCGTCCCACGTCGCGGACGGGTGCCGGGTAGCAGCCTGGTCACAGTCACCCGGGGTGACTTTTATTGGCGGTCAGCAGGCTGGAATGATTCCCCCCGTCAGTTTCGGAAACATCGCACCCCTGGTCGGGGGCACAATTCGGGGGAACCGAGAGAGCGGGGCAGGCGCGCAGTGCCGCAACTCGTCATCGATATCAACGGACAGCAGCGGACTCTGGAGCCCGGGCGGTCCTACACCCTCGGGCGCAACCCGCAGTCGGACTTCCCGTTCGACGACGCCAGGGTCTCCTGGCACCACGGGACCATCACCTTCAACGGCAGCGGCTGGCAGCTGGACGACCACGGCAGCACCAACGGCACCTACACGGCCGGTGCCCGGACGATGCAGGCCCAGCTGTTCCCCGGCGCCGTCGTCAACCTCGGCAACCCGGAGAACGGACCCCGGCTCGGCTTCTCCGCGCCCGCCCACGCAGCCCCGCACGCCGCCGCCCCCCAGGCTCCCGCCTGGCACGAGGCCGCCACCAGCCGCAGCGCCGCGCCGACGCCCCAGCCGCCGGCCCCGCAGCAGGGCTGGTCGCCGCAGGCCCCCTACCCGCCGCAGCCCGAGCAGGCCTGGGCGGGCCGACCCCAGCCGCCGTTCCCGCAGCAACAGCAGCAGCACGCGCCCCAGCCCCAGCAGGGCGGCTTCCCGCAGCAGCAGGCCTTCCCGTCCGACCCGCAGGACGGCGCCGGCCCGCAGCCGACGATCATCCGCAACCTGACCGCCGCCATGCGCACCGTCCGGATCGGCCGCGCGCTCGACAACGACGTCGTGGTCTCCGACCTCCAGGTCTCCCGCCACCACGCCGAGCTGCGCCAGCTCCAGGACGGCCGCTACGAGATCGTCGACCTCGGCAGCCACAACGGGATCTTCCTCAACGGCCAGCGGGTGCAGCGCCAGCTGATGGGCCCGCAGGACCGGCTGACCGTCGGCCACTCCAGCTTCGTGCTGGTCGGCGACCAGCTGCAGGAGTTCGTCGACACCGGCGCGGTCTCCTTCTCCGCCCGCCACCTGACCGTCGAGGTCGAGCACAAGGGCGCCAAGAAGATCCTGCTCGACGACGTCAGCTTCGGCGTCCCGGAGAAGTCCCTGGTCGCCGTCATCGGCCCGTCCGGCTCCGGCAAGTCGACCCTGCTGCGCGCCCTCACCGGCTACCGCCCGGCCGACCGCGGCGAGGTCCTGTACGACGGCCGCAACCTCTACAAGCAGTTCGCCGAGCTCCGCTCGCGCATCGGCCTGGTGCCGCAGTCCGAGATCCTGCACAAGGAACTCACCGTCCGCACCGGCCTCAAGTACGCGGCCCAGCTGCGCTTCCCCGGTGACACCGAGGCGCGCGAGCGCGCGGCCCGGATCGACGAGGTGCTGTACGAGCTGCGCCTGGACAAGCGCGCCGACAACAAGATCACCGCGCTCTCCGGCGGCCAGCAGAAGCGCGTCTCGGTCGCCCTGGAACTGCTCACCAAGCCGTCGCTGATCTTCCTGGACGAGCCCACCTCGGGCCTCGACCCGGGCATGGACCGCGAGGTCATGCAGATGCTGCGCGGTCTCGCCGACGACGGCCGCACCATCCTGGTCGTCACCCACTCGGTGGCCGAACTCGCGCTCTGCGACCGGCTGCTGGTGATGGCGCCGGGCGGCGCGGTGGCCTACTTCGGCCCGCCGGACGAGGCGCTGCACTTCTTCGGGTACGAGACCTGGGCGGACGTCTTCCAGGCCTTCGAGAACTACCCGGACCACGACTGGGCCGGCCGCTACCGCGGCTCGGTGCACTACCAGCAGTACTCCGCCCCCGACGTGGAGTCGGGCGAGGTGCAGCACGCCCAGGTCGCCCAGGAGGCCGTCCGGCCGCCGAAGCCGCAGAGCTGGGGCTCGCAGCTGTGGACGCTGATGCGCCGCTACATGTCGGTCCTCGCCTCGGACCGCGGCTTCCTGGCGCTGTCGGTGCTGCTGCCCGCCGTCATCGGCGCGGTCAGCGTGCTGGTCCCCAACGGGGCGGGCCTCGCGCCCAACCCGAACACGCAGCTCCACCTCAACAGCGGGGCCGCGACGATTCTCATGATCCTGGCGATCGGAGCCTGCTTCTCCGGAGCGGCCAACTCCGTCCGCGAGCTGATCAAGGAACGGGCCATCTACGAACGGGAACGGGCCACCGGGCTCTCCCGCTCGGCGTACATGATGTCCAAGATCATCGTGCTGGGCTTCTTCAGCGTGATCCAGGGCGCCATCGTCGCCGCGGTCGGCTTCCTGCCGCGCAAGCTCCCCGAGCACGGCCTGATCGTCAAGGACCTGCCGATCATCGAGATGACCATCGGCATGATCCTGCTCAGCTTCACCGCGATGATGTTCGGCCTGATGATCTCGGCCCTGGTCAAGACCGCCGAGAAGACCATGCCGCTGCTGGTCATGTTCGCCATCATCCAGGTCGTCTTCACCGGCTGCCTGTTCCAGCTCTTCGGCAAGCCCGGCCTGGAGCAGGCCGCTTGGCTGATGCCGGCCCGCTGGGGCACCGGCATCGTGGCCACCACACTGGACCTGTCCAAGCTCATGGGCCCCTGGAACAAGGACTTCCAGAACCCCCAGTACGACCCGCTGTGGACCAACAGCGTCGCCCAGTGGGCGATCGACGCGGGCGCGCTGATCGCGATCTCGATCGTCATCGGCGTCATCGTCACCCGGCTCCAGCGCCGCCACGAGCCCGAGGTCATGCAGAAGGGCTGACCCCCTTCGCCCCGCCCGCCTTCGCCCCGCCCGCCGAGGGGCGGCCCTCCCATCACCCGGAGAGCCGCCCCTCGGCCGTTGCGCAGGCCCCGAGTCCTAGGTCCCGAGGCCTGCGCCCACCCCGGCCGCGGACCGACGCGGCGGCGCCCGCGGCGGCGGTAGTTTGGCGGTATGCCCAGCACGCCCAGCGACCACCGGAGCCCGGCCGGCCCGCACCTCGACCTGCGCGGCCCCGCCCGCCCGATGCCCGGCTGCGACCCCTGCCTGGCCGGCATCGAGGCGGTCAGCCAGGCGCTGCTCGCGATGAGCCGGCCCTTGGAGGTCCGCGAGGTGCTGCGCCGCATCACCGCCTCCGCCCGCGACCTGCTCGGCGCCGAGTACGCGGCCCTGGGCGTGCCCGACGACCACGGCGGCTTCGCCCAGTTCGTCGTCGACGGCGTCACCGACGAGCAGTGGCGGGCGATCGGCCCGCTGCCCCGCCAGCACGGCGTCCTCGCCAAGATGCTGCACGAGACCGGCCCCACCCGGCTCGCCGACGTCCGCAAGGCCCCGGCCTTCGGCGGCTGGCCGGCCGCCCACCCCGAGATGGACGCCTTCCTCGGCATGCCCATCCTGGACGCCGAGGCCGCCGAGGACGAACCGCAGGTCACCGGCGTCATCTTCCTCGCCAACAAGCGCGGCGGCGGCCTGTTCACCGACCACGACGAGGAACTGCTGCGGATACTCGCCGCGCACGCCGCCCTCGCCCTCTCCAACGCCCGCCTGTACGAGCGCAGCCGCGAACTCACCCTGGCCGGCGAACGCGCCCGCATCGCCCACGACCTGCACGACGCCGTCGCGCAGAAGCTCTTCTCGCTGCGGCTCACCGCCAAGGCCGCCGCCACGCTCGTCGACCGCGATCCGGCCCGGGCCCGCGCCGAACTCGCCGAGGTCGCCCGGCTCGCCGCCGAGGCCGCCGACGAACTGCGCGCCGTCGTCGTCGAACTGCGCCCCGCCGCCCTGGAGGAGGACGGGCTGAGCGCCACCCTCGCCTCCCAGGTGCAGGTCCTCGACCGGGCCCACACCGCGGACGTCGCCTTCGCCGCCGACGGCGTCCGCGCCCTGCCGCCCGCGCAGGAGGCCGCGCTGCTGCGGGTCGCCCAGGAGGCGCTGCACAACGCGCTGCGCCACTCCGGCGCGGGCCGCGTCACCGTCACCCTGGCCGGCACGCCCGCGCGCGGCGCCGTGCTGCGGGTGCGCGACGACGGGCACGGCTTCGACCCCGAGTCCGTCCGCCGGGCCGGGCGCCACCTCGGCCTGGCCTCGATGCGCGACCGCGCGGCCGCCGTCGGCGGCACGCTCACCCTGGAGTCCGCCCCCGGCCGGGGGACGCTCGTCGAGATGGAGGTCCCCGGTGCCTGACCGCACGCCCGACCGCACGCCGTCGATCCGCGTCCTGCTGGTCGACGACCACCAGGTGGTCCGCCGCGGGCTGCGCACCTTCCTGGAGGTCCAGGACGACATCGAGGTGGTCGGGGAGGCCGCCGACGGGGCCGAGGGCGTCGACCGCGCCCGCGAACTCGACCCCGACGTCGTCCTGATGGACCTCAAGATGCCCGGCGTCGACGGCATCGAGGCGCTGCGCACGCTCAAGGGCGAGGGCAGCCGGGCCCGGATCCTGATCGTCACCAGCTTCACCGAGCACCGCACGATGGTCCCCGCGCTGCGGGCCGGCGCCGCCGGGTACGTCTACAAGGACGTCGACCCGGAGGCGCTGGCCGGCGCGATCCGCTCGGTGCACGCCGGCCACGTCCTGCTCCAGCCCGAACTGGCCGAGGCGCTGCTCGCCGACGACGGCCCGCGCGCTCCGCAGGGCCGCGGCGGCACCCTCACCGAACGCGAGCGCGAGGTCCTCGGCCACATCGCCGACGGCCGCTCCAACCGGGAGATCGCCCGCAGCCTGCACCTGTCGGAGAAGACGGTGAAGACCCACGTCTCCAACATCCTGATGAAGCTGGACCTGGCGGACCGGACCCAGGCGGCCCTGTGGGCCGTCCGCAACGGCGAGGCGCGGGACGGCGGCCCGTCCTAGCGGTCCGCGTGCTCCCGGTTGCTCAGCGGTCCTCGCGCTCGTCGACCAGCGCGTTGTACGCCGCCACCTGCGCCCGCCGGGCGGTCCGTCGCAGCGGCGCCAGCACCGCCTGCCGCGCCGCCATCTCGGAGGCGCTGACCGCCGCGCCGTGCCCGCCCGCGGCGATCGCCAGCAGCGCCGACACCTGCCGGGCCGACTCCAGCACCCGCACCGCACGCGGCGGGTACCCGGGCGCCAGCAGTTCGGCGTGCCCGCGCCGGCGGTACGCCTCCAGCGCCCGCAGCGCCTCCGGCCCGGCGCCCGCCACGTCCAGCCGGGTCAGCAGGAGCGTCGCCTCGCGCAGCCCGTCGGCCAGCTCCCGTTCGGCCTCGTGCAGCGACGGGACGTCGGCCGGCGGTGTGTCGTTGGTCTCAAGGCAGCGCCACAGCACCGTCGCCGAACGGTCCCCGGCCGGGCCGAACACCTCCACCTCCGGCACCAGTCCGAGCGGGACGCCCACCGCCAGCACCGCCTCCCCGACGCCCATCGCCCGCTCGTTGAACGGCGCCGGACCGGTCAGCCCCAGCGGGTGCCCGGCGGACGGCAGCGCCAGCCGCAGGCCCTTCACCCCGAGCACCCGGAGCCGTCCCAGCGCCCAGGTGAGGCCGTGCCGTTCGCCCGGCCCGTCCCCGGGCAGTCCGGTCACCCGGTGGCTCTCGTCGTCGCCCAGCACGGCCGCGGCGGCGTTGTCCGGCGGCACCAGACCGGCCAGCAGGGCGTTGCCCCACGCGGTCAGCCGCCCCGAACGGGGTTCTTCGTACGGATTGTCGGGAGGAGTCGCGAGCATCCGGCCAGCCTACGGAATCGGCGGTCATCCGCGTGGCGTAGGTTTGCCCATGCGTGTGCGGCGCACCCACCCCGTGCCCACCGGCTGCCGGAGTAGGCTCGCCGCCCGCACCGACGGCCGAAATTCTTGTATTGGGGAAGGCGTAGGCATGAGCGACGTGCTGGAGCTGGTGGACGTATCCGTGGTCCGGGAGGGACGCGCGCTGGTCGACCAGGTCTCGTGGTCCATCTCCGAGGGGGAGCGCTGGGTCATCCTGGGCCCCAACGGCGCCGGGAAGACCACCCTGCTGCAGATCGCCGCCACCTACCTGTTCCCGACCGCGGGCAAGGTGTCGGTGCTGGGCGAGAAGCTGGGCGAGGTCGACGTCTTCGAGCTGCGCTCCCGGATCGGCCTGGCCGGCGCCGCCATGTTCGACAAGCTGCCGGCCGAGCAGACGGTGCTGCAGACCGTGCTGACCGCCGCCTACGGCATGACGGTCAGCTGGCAGGAGACCTACGAGCAGTTCGACGAGTCCCGCGCGCTCGCGCTGCTCGACCGGATGGGCATGTCCAACCTCACCGGCCGCAAGTTCGGCACCCTCTCCGAGGGCGAGCGCAAGCGCACCCTGATCGCCCGCGCCCTGATGACCGACCCCGAGCTGCTGCTGCTCGACGAGCCCGCGGCCGGCCTGGACCTCGGCGGCCGCGAGGACCTCGTCCGCCGGCTCGGCGCGCTCGCCCAGGACGAGTTCGCCCCGGCCATGGCGATGGTCACCCACCACGTCGAGGAGATCGCGCCGGGCTTCACCCACGTCCTGATGATCCGCCAGGGCAAGGTGCTCACCGCCGGTCCGATCGACACCGAGCTGACCGCCCGCAACCTCTCCAAGTGCTTCGGCCTGCCGCTCACCCTGGAGCGCCACGGGGACCGCTGGTCCGCGCAGGGCCTGCCGCTGGGCTGAGCCCCCGTCCGCGCCTCGCACGCACCTCGTACGCGCCTCGCACGCTCCGATGTCGTCGGGTTTCCGGGGACCGGTCGCACGCGCGACCGGTTTCCGCCCCTCGACCTGCGGGAACTGTCCGCCTCGAAGGCCCTTCGCTCCCTAGGATGGACACGTGGACAGCTGGATCTGGTGGCTCCTGGCCGCCGTCGGGCTCGGCATACCGCTGGTGCTGACCGCGATGCCGGAGTTCGCCATGTTCGCGGTCGGTGCGCTGGCGGCCGCCGGCGTGGCCGGGCTGGGCGGAGACGCGGTCTGGCAGACCCTGGTCTTCATCGCGGTCTCGGTCTCGCTGCTGGTCTTCGTCCGCCCGATCGCCTACCGGCAGCTGCGGCAGGGCCCGCACATCAAGATGGGCATCGAGGCGCTCCAGGGCGCCACCGCGGTCGTCGCGGAAACCGTCGACGGGGAGGGCGGACGGATCAAGCTGAACGGCGAGATCTGGTCGGCCCGCGCGCTCCACCCGGACAGCGTGTACCAACCGGGGCAGCAGGTCGACGTCGTCGAAATCCAGGGCGCGACCGCCCTGGTCGTCTAGGGGAGAGTCCGTGGAACCCGTCCTTATCGTTTTGGTCGTCCTGGTCGTGGTGGCCTTCATCGCGCTGATCAAGACGATCCAGGTCATCCCGCAGGCCAGCGCCGCGATCGTGGAGCGCTTCGGCCGCTACACCCGGACGCTCAACGCAGGCCTGAACATCGTCGTCCCGTTCATCGACCGGGTCCGCAACCGGATCGACCTGCGCGAGCAGGTCGTGCCGTTCCCGCCGCAGCCGGTGATCACCCAGGACAACCTGGTGGTCAACATCGACACGGTGATCTACTACCAGGTCACCGACCCGCGCGCGGCCACCTACGAGGTCGCCAGCTACATCCAGGCCATCGAGCAGCTGACCGTCACCACGCTGCGCAACATCATCGGCTCGATGGACCTCGAATCCACCCTGACCTCGCGCGAGGTCATCAACGCCGGTCTGCGCGGCGTCCTGGACGAGGCCACCGGCAAGTGGGGCATCCGGGTCAACCGCGTCGAGCTGAAGGCGATCGAGCCGCCCACCTCCATCCAGGACTCGATGGAGAAGCAGATGCGCGCCGACCGTGACAAGCGCGCCGCGATCCTCACCGCCGAGGGCCAGCGGCAGGCCCAGATCCTCAAGGCCGAGGGTGAGAAGCAGGCCGACGTGCTCCGGGCCGAGGGTGAGGCGCAGGCCGCGGTGCTGCGCGCCGACGGTGAGGCGGCCGCGATCCGGACGGTCTTCGAGGCCATCCACGACGGCGACGCCGACCAGAAGCTGCTCGCCTACCAGTACCTGCAGACCCTGCCCGAGCTGGCCAAGGGCGACTCCAACAAGCTCTGGATCATCCCCAGCGAGGTCGGCGACGCCCTCAAGGGCCTCGGCGGCGCCTTCGGCGGGCTGACCGGCAACCCCGGCATCAACGGCGGCGCGGTCGCCGCCCCGAGCGTGCCGCCGGCGGCCCCCGCGGCCACCCAGGTGCCGCTCGACCCGGCGGCCGGCCCGCGCCCGGTGGACACCGAGAAGGGTGCCGCCCGCCCCCGGGTGGACCCGGCCCGCGAGTACCGCAAGATCGACCCGGAGTGACCGGCTGAACCGTCCGGCCCGGGGGGACGACCACCCAACACGCGGGGGAACCCGCAGGGGGGGGGGGTTGGGGGGGGGCGGGTTGGCCACCCCCCCCCCAGACAACCCCCCGCGCCGGCTGGCACCTCGGGTGTCGCTGGTGCCGCCGATCGCGCCCCGGGCGCTGAGG
>NZ_JBHVWW010000007.1:0-6030 GCF_042882025.1 Kitasatospora sp. NPDC058243 | reverse complement strand
CCTCGCTTTACCCCCCCCCCCCACGCACCCCCCACCCCCCCCACCCTCCCCCCCCCCCCCCCCCCCCCACCACCCCCCCCCCCCCCCCGGCCCCCCCCCCCCGGCGTGTGGCGGTCGTGGCGTGTGGCGGTTGTGGCGTACGTCCCGAATCGTGGGCGGCCCTGGTCCGACCGGCGGGCTGTCCGGCATGATCCCCCCGGACAGGACCGAGAGGAGAGGTGACCCATGACGCTCTGGGAGGGCATCGCCGTCCTGGTGGCGGGCGTCGGCGCCGGGATGATCAACGTGATCGTCGGCTCCGGCACGCTGATCACGTTCCCGGTGCTGCTCGCCATCGGGATTCCGCCGGTCACCGCCAACGTCTCCAACACCTTCGGCCTGGTGCCCGGTTCGCTCAGCGGCGTGATCGGCTACCGCCGCGAGCTGGCCGGCCAGGGCCACCGGCTGCTGCGCCTGGGCACCGCCTCGCTGCTCGGCGGACTGGTCGGCGCGCTGCTGCTGATCAGACTGCCGAAGGGCGCCTTCGACGCGATCGTCCCGGTACTGATCCTGCTCGCCCTCGTCCTGGTGGTGATCCAGCCCAGGGTCGCCAAGGCGGTCGCCGCCCGCCGCCGCCCCGACATCGACCCGGACGGCGGCCTGCTGCTGTTCGTCGGCGTCTTCCTCACCGGCATCTACGGCGGCTACTTCGGCGCCGCGCAGGGCGTCCTGCTGCTGGCGCTGATGGGCATGCTGCTCCAGGAGGACCTGCAGCGGATCAACGCCGTGAAGAACGCGCTGGCGATGGTCGTCAACGGCGTCGCCGCGCTGTTCTTCCTGTTCACCTCCACCGTCAACTGGGCGGCCGCCGGCCTGATCGCGGCGGGCTCGCTGGTCGGCGGCCTGTTCGGCGCCAAGGTCGGCCGCCGCCTGCCGCCGGCCGCGCTGCGCGGGATCATCGTGGTGGTCGGCCTCGTCGCGGTCACCAAACTGCTGCTGAGCTGATGAGCTGAGCAGCCGTCGGGGGTCGCCTGTCGGGGCTGTCCGTCAGCGGCTGTGTCGTCCGGTGCGCAGGGCCCCGGCTCGGTATGTTCCTCGCAGTGCACGCCTGACCGGACGGCGAGACGACGAACGGAAGAGCTTCGATGAGCAGCAGGGCACGGCTGAGCGAGGACGAGATCACGGCGGCCCTGGCCGCACTGCCGCGGTGGACCAGGGAGGGCGACAGCATCGTCCGCGCCGCCGACGCCCCCGACTTCCCGGCGGCGATCCGGGTGGTCGTCGCCGTCGCCGAACAGGCCGAGGCGCTCGACCACCACCCCGACATCGACATCCGCTGGCGCACCCTGCGCTTCGTCCTCTCCACCCACAGCGCGGGCGGGCTGACCGGCCTGGACTTCACCCTGGCCGCCCGCATCGACGAGGCGCTGAACGCCGAGTCCGCGGGCTGACCTCCCGGACCCCCGAGGCCGGGGCGGCGCGCTCGAACGGGCGTGAGATGCTGACTGCCGCATCGGCAGGCGGCTCGGGAGGGACGGGAACGGATGGCGCAGGAGCCCTTCGGAGACGCCCAGCAGCAGCCGTGGTACCCCCAGGGCCAGCAGGCCTGGCCGGTCGGCGGGCACCAGGAGCCGCAGCCGCAGGAGCCCCCGCAGGACCACCCGCAGCAGGAGTACTGGCAGACGACGGCGGGCTACGGCCAGGGCGCGTACGGGCAGGGCGGGTACGGGCAGGACCTGCCGTACCCGCAGCCGGACGGGCAGGGCCCGCCGTACGGACAGGACCCGCAGTACGGGCAGACCGGGTACGTCCAGGGCGGCTACGTCCAGGGCGGTTACGCCGAGGGGCAGTACCAGCCGTACCACCCGCACCCGGACCACGGGCAGCAGCAATACGCGCCGTATGCCGTCCCGGAGCAGCCTGCGGGGGAGGGGCTGTACGTCCCGGTGGGGGCGGAGTACTCGGCCGACGGGTACGTGCACATCGAGGACGCCGAGCCCGTTCCGGTGGAGCCGTCCACGGAGCCGGAGCCCGAGCCGGGCACGACGCCCGAGGCCGCGCCCGTCGCGCCGTCGCGGGCTGCCGCCCGTCGGGGCAGGTCCTCGAAGGCGGGCTCCCCGAAGGCAGGCTCTCCGGGGGCGGGTTCTTCGCAGGCGGGCTCTTCGCTCTCGGCCAGGGCCCGGGCCGCCGCCGGGGCGGTGCTCACCGGCGAGCACGTGCCCAGCCGGCGGACCCTGCTGGTGCGCGCCGGCGCCGGGGTGGCCGCGCTGGGCGTGCTGGTCGCGGCCGGCCTGATGGTCGGGGCCGAGGGTGGCGGCAGCGCGGCCGCGACCAGCGGCGGGGAGCCCGGTTTCGCCGTCGCGCACACCAAGGTGTGGTCCGCCCAGCCCGCCGCGTCCGGGTCGTCGGGTGACGACACGCTGGTCGGCAGCTGGCTGCTGGCCGATGCGGTGGTCCGCGCCGACGCCGCCGGTGTGCGGGCCTACGACCTCGCGGCCGGCAAGCCCGTCTGGTCGGTCGAGCCGCCGGCGGCCGGGGCCGTCCCGTGCGGGCTGTCGGCGGGGGTCAACCAGGCGGGGCTGGGCGCGGTGCTGTTCCGGGCCCAGGCCGATCCGAAGAGCCCGTGCACGCTGGTCGCCGCCGTGGACACCAAGACCGGCAAGACCGCGTGGACGAAGACCGTCTCGGACGCCAAGGGTGCGTACGGCGCGCGGATCGGCGTCACCGAGGACAAGGTGATCGCGGTCGGCGACGACCGGGCGGTCGCCTGGGAGTCCGCGGACGGCAAGGACGTCTGGCAGTACACCGGGCAGGGCAAGTTCTGCACCCTGTCCGGCGGCGTGACCGGCAAGACCGTGCTGGTCGCCTCCTCCTGCGCCGACTCGACCCCCGCCGACCAGGCCGTCGCACTGAACACGGCGGACGGCAAGGTCAGTTGGTGGCGCGGCCTGAACAACCGGCCGAAGACGGTGAGCGTGCTGTCCGCCGAGCCGTCCGTCGTCCTCACCACGGGCGAGAAGCCGGAGGACGACCGGGTGTTCGCCTGGGGCGCGGGCGGCGACCCGGCCGCCGAGATCCCGGTGGTCGGCGACGGCGGCCGGCTGGACGTCGCCCACGGCACGTTCTCGGCCACCCCCGAGGTGTTCTTCCAGAACCGCACGATGGTCACCACGTTCGTCCCGGCGAACGGCGGCGGACCGGTCGCGGCGGTCGGTTACGACCTCGACACCGGCAAGCAGCGCTGGAAGGCGCCGACCGTCGCCAAGGGCACCGTCCGGGCGGTCGGCGTCGTCGGCGGCGCGCTGGTGCTCGCCGCCGACGAACGCCGCGACCAGCCCGCCCGCCTCAGCCGGTTCCCGCTGGCCGGCGGTCAGGAGGCGATCGGCGGCAACTTCCCGCAGGGCACCGGTTCGCTGCTGGTCTCCGGGCGGGTGCTGATCGGCGGCGGGCGGGTGGTCGTGA
Organism: Kitasatospora sp. NPDC058243; assembly: GCF_042882025.1. Taxonomy (NCBI): domain Bacteria; kingdom Bacillati; phylum Actinomycetota; class Actinomycetes; order Kitasatosporales; family Streptomycetaceae; genus Kitasatospora; species Kitasatospora sp. NPDC058243. Next base: position 2,589 of record NZ_JBHVWW010000007.1, on the reverse strand, counting down.
TGCCCGAGCACTCGGCCAACTACGGCACGGCGGCGGGCTACCAGGCGAAGGGCTAGCCCGCCCCCGTCGGGCGCGGCTCGCGGCCGCGTTCACGCCGCCGGGACGGCTGTCGGAGCGGGCTGGCCCGGCACGGCCGGCAGCCAGTCGGCCAGCTCCCGGGCCTCCGAGCCGCGCAGGCCGAGCGCCAGCATGAGGGTGGCCTGCGGGGTCGGCACGAACGGCCGGCGCAGCAGCCGCATCCCGGCCTGCTCGGGTGTCCGGTCCGCCTTGCGCTGGTTGTCCTCCGGGCACGCGGCCACGGTGTTCAACCAGCTGTCCTCCCCACCGCGCGACCTGGGCTGCAGGTGGTCCACCGTGGTGGCCCGCCGCCCGCAGTACGCGCACAGGTGCTGGTCCCGGGCCAGGACACCCCGCCGCGACCACGGCGCCTGTTGTCGGAACGGCACTCTCACGTAGCGCTGAAGCCTGATCACCCGGGGCACCGGGATACTGACGCCCGTCCCCCGGACCGTGCGCAGCGGATGCGCCTGCTCCACCACCGCCTTGTCCTGGAGCACCAGGACGACGGCGCGCTGGAGTGACACCGTCGTCAGGGGCTCGTAGCTCGCGTTCAGAACCAGCGTGTTGCGCACTTGGCACACCCTTCCCGTGGGCGTGCCACGGCGGCACGACCGTCTCCACACACGTCACTGCCGCCGCACGGCGGTGACACCACTCTGAACGGGCCCACAGCCGACGAACAACGGAATTTCCGGTATCGGGCAGACGCCGGAGGGGCCGGGGGAGGAGTGCGGCACGACGCTCGGGGAAAACCCGCTGGCCCCGACCGCGTAGGCTCTACCACGCTGGAGTCGTACCGACCCGGGGTCCGAGAGAACCGGGCCCGCCACCGGGCGGGCGCCCGATCGAAGGAGAAGCGTGACCGTGACGGACATCGTCGACGAGCTGCGGTGGCGGGGGCTGATCGCCCTGTCCACCGACGAGGACGCACTGCGCAAGGCGTTCGCGGACGGCCCGGTCACGTTCTATTGCGGCTTCGACCCGACGGCCCCCAGCCTGCACCTCGGCAACCTCGTGCAGATCCTCACCATGCGCCGCATCCAGCAGGCGGGAAACCTCCCGCTCGGCTTGGTCGGCGGCGCCACGGGCCTCATCGGTGACCCGAAGCCCACCGCGGAGCGCGTCCTCAACGACCCCGAGACGGTGGCCGGCTGGGTCGAGCGACTGCGGGGCCAGATCTCGCGCTTCCTCGATTTCGAGGGCCCCTACGCGGCGCGCATGGTCAACAACCTGGACTGGACGTCCGGGATGTCGGCCATCAGCCTGCTGCGCGACGTGGGCAAGTACTTCCGCGTCAACAACATGATCGCCAAGGAGGCCGTCGCCCGACGGCTCAACTCCGACGCGGGTATCAGCTACACCGAGTTCAGCTACCAGATCCTGCAAGGCATGGACTACCTGGAGCTGAACCGTCGCTACGGCTGCACCCTGCAGACCGGTGGCAGTGACCAGTGGGGCAACCTGACCGCCGGCACGGACCTGATCCGCAAGGCCGACGCCAAGTCCGTGCACGCGCTGGCCACGCCGCTGATCGTCAAGGCCGACGGCACCAAGTTCGGCAAGACCGAGTCCGGCACGGTCTGGCTCGACCCCGAGCTGACCACCCCGTACGCCTTCTACCAGTTCTGGCTGAACGCGGACGACCGGGACGTCCCCAACTTCCTGCGGATCTTCAGCTTCCGCTCGAAGGAGGAGATCGAGGAGCTGGAGCGCGAGACCACCGAGCGCCCCGCCGCCCGCCTCGCCCAGCGAGCCCTCGCCGAGGAGCTCACCACCCTCGTCCACGGCGCCGAGCAGTACGAGCGCGCGGTCGCCGCGTCCAAGGCGCTGTTCGGCCAGGGTGACCTCGCCGACCTGGAGGCGCCGACCCTGGCCGCCGCCCTGGCCGAGGTCCCGAAGGCCGAGGTGGCCGAACTCCAGTCGGTGGTCGACCTGTTGGTCGCCGTCGGCCTGGCACCGAGCCGTTCGGCCGCCCGCCGCACGGTCAAGGAGGGCGGCGCCTACCTCAACAACGTCAAGGTGACGGACGAGGAAGCGGTGCCGGCCGAGGCCGACCTGCTGCACGGCCGCTGGCTCGTGCTGCGCCGCGGCAAGCGCAACCTGGCGGCGGCGGAGCTGGTTCCGGCTACGGCGTGACCGAAACACGACGCCGCTGAGCTGCGGCTTCGACATACGAGGGCGGGATCCAGCCGGATCCCGCCCTCAGTGTTTGACGATGTCGTCCGGGTGGCCTAGTGTTGAACGAGTCGCTGATGCGGCCACCCCACTCTGCGGGACCCACCCTCACCTCGATTCCCATTGACATGGGTTTGTTGGCATTTCCGTCAACCGTGGTGAGTGTGAATTTCGGGTAACAACCGAAATGCGCTAATGTGGAGGCCGTCGCGGAAAGCGGCCCGACCAGTTCGGGAAATCGGATGAATGAAACTCCGGAAAACGGAGCGGAAAACATCTGGTAAGCTGGAAACACGAAAGAACGAAGCGCCCGGAGGGCCCGCTGGAAGGCGGTCCGAAGGAAGTGTCCGTTCC
>NZ_JBHVWW010000006.1:83610-195332 GCF_042882025.1 Kitasatospora sp. NPDC058243 | reverse complement strand
GTGCCGGGCTGCGCGTCGGCCGGGGCCCCGGCCGTCGGGGCCTTCGGCTGGGCCAGCGTCCCGGCGCGCAGGGACAGGGCGGCCGGCGCGAGGGCCTGGGTGGTGGTCGGCGCGGGGGCCTGGGTGGTGGTCGGCGCGGGGGTGCCGGTCGACTTGGCGCTCGGCGTCGGGCTCGGTGAACCACCCGGGTCCAGCAGGTGGTTGACGCCGCCCAGGACGTCGTCGATCAGCCCGGCCCGGTGGACCGTGTCCGAACCGCCGGTGGCGGCGGAGCGGGCGGCCGGCGGAGTGGTCGCCGGGGTGGTGGCCGCGCCGGTCGGGGCGCCGGTCGGCGTCGCGTCGGCGCTCGGCGTACCGGCCGGCGCGGAGGGCTGCTGGGTGGGCGTGGTGGTCGGCGTCTGGGTGGGGATCGCGCTCGGCCCCGTCGAGGGCCCCGTCGAAGGCGCTGTGGAAGGCACCGTCGAGGGCGCCGTGGACGGACCGGGCGGTGGCTCGGGCAGCTCGCTCTTGGGGACGGGCGTCTCCAGCGGCGCGACGTCCGGCACGGTGGCGGGCGCGGTACCGCAGGGCTTGCCCGCCGTGGACTCGGCGACGGCCGGGTTGGGGGTGTACGCGGCGGCCATCAGCAGCGCCGTCGGCACCGCGGCCATCGCCAGCGCGCGACCTCTCAGCCGGACCCGGACGGGTGTGCGCGGCGCTGCGTGTCGACCGGCGCGCTGCGGTTGGTCCTCCGACGCGCTCACCGCGCCTCCTTCGGGTCCACGGCGACGGCCTGCTCGTTCGACGCGGCCTGTGCGGGCAGCTTCGCGGTGGGCGCTTCGGCGGCCGCGGGCTCGGTGGCGACGCTCTCGGCGACGACCGCGGTCTCGGCGACAGCAGCCTCGGAGGCAGGGGTTTCGGAGGCGAGGGCCTCAGGAGCAGGGGCCTCGGTGGCGACGCTCGCGGCGACGGCGGTCTCGGCCGCCTTCGGCTCCGGCAGCGGCGCCCAGGACGCCATCAGGCCGCCGCCGATCAGACCCGGCAGCAGCGCCAGGCCGAACCCGGCCAGGTTGGAGACCGGGATCGAGACCAGCGTCAGCAGGGTGGTGGCGACTCCCGCGAAGACCCGCACGGTCGGTTGGAACCACGCGGTCAGCCCGAGCACGATCAGCAGCACGCCGATGATCAGCGATCCGGCGCCCGCCGTGGTGGCCATGGCCACCGTCATGCCGCCCAACGAGAGCTTGGCGTACGGGAAGTACATGATCGGGACGCCGGCGATCATGGCCAGCAGGCCGCCGTAGTACGGCCGCGTCCGACGGAAGGTACGGAACACCCGGCGCAGCCACTGGACGGGGTTCTCGTGCTCGGCGGGCCGGAATGAGGCAAGGGCGCTGGACACGGTGCAGCTCCTCGATGGTGTGAACGAGGGATGGACGAGACACGGGATCCGGCGACGGCGCACGCGCCGCCACCGGTCCCTCAGGTGCCGTCGGGGCGGCGGACCGGGCCCGGTCCGCCGCCCGTCAACGGCCTAGTAGCACTCGCCGGTGCCGTCGGTGTGCAGCGCGAGCTTCAGGCCGGGGAGCTTGAAGGTGCCGGCCGAGGTGGCCCAGGCGGTCTGCTGCACGTTGTACAGGTCGGCCTTGTCGGCGGCCTGGGCGAAGCCGGTCGCGCCGGACGGCAGGCCGCCGAGCTTGGACTTCCAGCCCTGGGTGGCCTCTCCCTTGAGGGTCGAGGCGTCCTGGCCGATGTTGATGTTGGTGAACTCGGCGTCCGCGTTCAGCTGGTCGAGGTCGATCAGCAGGTTCTTGGCGTAGACCTGCTTCTTGACGTCGTCGCTGTTGCCCGCCTCCAGGCGAAGGACGATCTTGGGCAGCTTCCACGGCAGGCCGGGGATGACGTTGGGGTCGGTCACCACCGACTGGCAGAGGCCCTTGATGGTGGCCTCGTCGAAGGCCGAGACGGCGACCGGGTGCGGAGTGCCGTTCACCTCGGCGTCGATCGAGCCGAACTGGGCGAAGTTCTTGCCGTGCAGCTCCGGCGTGGTGACCTTGAAGCTCTGGCCGGAGACGCTGAACGAAGCCGCCAGCGCGTTGTTGGCCATGGCGGCGCCGACCATCGCGGTGGCCGCGATGCTCGGCACCATCACCAGGGCGAAGCGCTTCCAGCGGGTCTTGCCGTAGGTCTGGGACATGCGAGTCCTCCTTCTAGGACGTACATCTCCGGCTCCCCGGCGGCGCGCCCGCGCCGGTGGGGGACTGGGATGGGAGAGAGCTACGTCCTCGGTAGCGGAGAGCGCCTTGGGCGTCGTCGGACGCGGGAGCGGCCGGCACACAGCGGCACTCCCGTCCCTCCACCGGCCGTCCTTGCGGGGCGGCGGGCAGGACCGACGACATCGGCGATCACCCCCGAGCGACAACCAGCGACCGCGCAGGGCCGCGCGGCCGGTCGAAGGACAGGAACCGCCGTGGGACCGCGGATACCCCCCTGCCCTCCCTACCGCCGACCGGGGCCGGCGGATCACCCGGTGGGGATCCCGCGCTCCACGTGGCCGACCGGATCGGAGGGTGTGGAGTCAGGGACCGGGCGTCGCCGATCGTGCTCGAATCCCGGGCGAAGCACAAGAGGTTCCTTACTGACGGGTAATGCAACAGCCGACAGCGTTGATCATGAAATCGGCGCGGCATGCACCGTGCGTGACGCCTTGAAGGAAACGTGACGAAGAAATCCGCCGGAAACACGAACGAAACACCCGCGGACAGTCACCAAGTGTGACTGTCCACGGGTGTTGTCAAGATTTGGTAAACCTCTGTCCGGTTGACCGGATTGTCGCCAAATCACCCGGCGACACCGCAGGTCATCCGCCGTGCCAAGGCCCGCCCGGGACCAGCCGGGCCCGGACCGGAGGCAGCGTCAGAACAGCACGCGCGCCAGCGCGGTGCGAGCCGCGGTGACCCGCGGGTCCTCCGTGCCGATCACCTCGAACAGCTCCAGCAGGCGCAGCCGGGCGGCGTCCCGGTCCTCACCGGCGGTCCGGCCGACGGTGTCCACCAGCCGGCCGAAGGCGTCCTCGACGTGACCGCCCACCAGGTCCAGGTCGGCCGCCCGCAGCTGGGCCTCGACGTCCTTCGGGTCGGCCGCGGCCGCGGCGCGGACGGCCTGCGGGTCCACGCTCTCGATCCGCTGCAGCAGTTCGGCCTGGGCGAGGCCCAGCCTGGCCTCGGTGTTGCCCGGCTGGTCGGCCAGCACGTTGCGGTAGGCCTGGACGGCGCCGCCCAGGTCGCCGCTGTCCAGCGCGTCGTGCGCGGCGGCCAGGGCCGGGTCCTCCGGCCGCTGCGGGGCGGCGTCCGGCGCCTCGCCCGGAGCCCCGGCGCCGCCGACCACGCCGAAGCGCTGCTCGGCGACCAGGATCAGCTGGTCCAGCACCTTGCGGACGTTGGCCGCGCTCTCGGCACCCTGGAACAGCGGCACCAACTGGCCGGCCACCACGGCCATCACGGCCGGGATGCCCTGGATGCCGAACTGCTGGGAGATCAGCGGGTTGGCGTCCACGTCGATCTTGGCGAGCACGAACCGGCCGGCGTACTCCTCGGCCAGGCCCTCCAGGATCGGGCTGAGCTGCTTGCAGGGGCCGCACCACTCGGCCCAGAAGTCGATGACGACCGGCACTTCGGTGGAGCGCTGGACGACCTCGGACTCGAAGGTGTCCTCGGTGACGTCGATGACGAGCGCGTAGGCGGACTGCTCGGGGGCGACTCCGGCCGCTTCGTCGGCGGCCGCCTGGCGGGCCCGCTCGACCCGGGCCTGCTCGGCCTTCTGGGCAGCCTCGCCGGCTGCCTTCACTGCGGCGAGGTCGACCGCACCGCGCAGGGCGGAGCTGTTGAGACGCGAATTCCGTGGCTGCATGGCACCATCCTCCCCCGTCCGCGCCGCCTGCGGGCAACCAACCTCGGGAAAGTCGCCCCGCGCGGGCCGCGCGGCGCGGATTCCCGGGCGCGGTGGCCCTCCCCCGGTAGCCTGAACCGTTCGGCGCGGATCCCCACCCGCGCCCGCGCCGCCCCGTCCCACGGGTGCGGCGCCTGGTTGTCACTGCTTTCGCTACGAGTCGTAGCGTAACTGGAGCCGGGGTCCCGGCCGCAAGCCCCACCGGCGGTTCCGCGACGTGACCTGCCCCACTTTCCGGGGCGGCCCGGCTGCCCGAACGGGCGAACAGCCGCTACCGTTACCAGCCCCACCCATGTTACTCACCAGTAGAGCGCAAGGAGGCCCGGTTGCCGGCCCCCCAGCCCCCCGCGAACCCGGACGTCACGGGCCCGGAGACCGCGGACGGCCCCGCCCCCTCGGCGGGTGCCACGACCAGGGCCAAGGGGCGCCCGCGCAGTGCCGCCGCCGACCGCGCCATCCTCGACGCCACCCGCGAGGCCCTCGCCGAACTCGGCTGGGGCGGGCTGACCATGGGCCACGTCGCGACCCGCGCCAAGGTCGCCAAGACCACCCTCTACCGCCGCTGGCCGTCCAAGAACGAACTCGTGGTGGACGCCGTCGCCAGCCTCTTCGACGACCTGGTGATGCCCGACCTCGGCAGCCTGCGGGCCGACATCGAGGCGGTGGTCGCCCAGTTCGCCGACCTGCTGGCCCGCCCCGAGACCCAGGCCGCGCTGCTCGCGCTGTTCGCCGAGGGCACCCGCGACCCGCACCTGCGCCGCCGGATCCGGGAGGCCATCGTCGACCCGCAGAAGCGCCTGGTCCGGCAGGGCCGGGCGGCCGCCCAGGTGCGCGGCGAACTCGCCCCGGACGCCGACCCGCGGACGGCCCGCGAGGAGATCGACATCATCTTCGACACCATCGCCGGGACGGTCGAGCACCGCGTCCTGGTCAGCGGCGAGCCGATCACCGCCGACTGGACCCGCCGCTTCACCAACCTGCTGCTCGGCCCCTTCCCCAGCCTGCTGGGCGACTGAGCGCATGGCGAAGCCGCCCCGCACGAAGAAGCTCCGTACGGGGCGGCCCACCGGCGCGTCCTAGAAGGACGCGTTCTCCCGGTACGTCCCCCACTCCTCGCGCAGCGCGTTGCAGATCTCGCCCAGGGTCGCCTCGGCACGCACCGCGTCCAGCATCGGCGGGATCATCGACTCGCCCGAGCGCGCGGCCGCCAGCATGGCGTCCAGCCCGGCCCGCACCGCCGCCTCGTCCCGGGCCTCCTTGCGCTCGCGCAGCACCCGCACCTGCTCGCGTTCGACCTCGTGGCTGACCCGCAGGATCTCCAGTTCGGGGGTGACGCTGCGCGGGTGGCAGTTGACGCCGACCACGCGCTTGTCCCCCTTCTCCACCGACTGCTGGTACTGGAAGGCCGCCTCGGCGATCTCGCCGGTGAACCAGCCCTCCTCGATCCCGCGCAGGATGCCGGAGGTGATCGGGCCGATCCCGTGGTCCTCGCGGCCCTTGTCCAGGATCCGCTGGAAGATCGCCTCGGCCTGCTGCTCGATCCGGTCGGTGAGCGCCTCGACGTACCAGGAACCGCCCAGCGGGTCGGCCACGTTGGCGACGCCGGTCTCCTCCATCAGCACCTGCTGGGTGCGCAGGGCGATCTCGGCGGCCTGCTCGGAGGGCAGCGCCAGGGTCTCGTCCAGGGCGTTGGTGTGCAGCGAGTTGGTGCCGCCGAGCACCGCGGACAGCGCCTCCACGGCGGTGCGGACCACGTTGTTGTACGGCTGCTGCGCGGTCAGCGAGACGCCGGCGGTCTGGGTGTGGAAGCGCAGCCACTGCGCCTTGTCGGTCTTGGCGCCGAAGCGGTCGCGCATCCAGCGGGCCCAGATCCGGCGCGCGGCGCGGAACTTGGCGATCTCCTCGAAGAAGTCCAGGTGCGCGTCGAAGAAGAAGGACAGGCCGGGCGCGAAGACGTCCACGTCCAGGCCCCGGGACAGGCCCAGCTCGACGTAGGCGAAGCCGTCGGCGAGGGTGTACGCGAGCTCCTGCGCGGCCGTCGCCCCGGCCTCGCGGATGTGGTAGCCGGAGACGGACAGCGGCTTGTACGCGGGGATGCCCTGGGCGCAGTACGCCATCAGGTCGCCGATCAGCCGCAGGTGCGGCTCGGGGGCGAAGAGCCACTCCTTCTGGGCGATGTACTCCTTGAAGATGTCCGTCTGCAGGGTGCCGTTGAGCACCGCCGGGTCGACGCCCTGGCGCTCGGCGGCGACCAGGTACATGCAGAAGATCGGGACGGCCGGGCCGCTGATCGTCATCGAGGTGGTGACCTCGCCGAGCGGGATGCCGTTGAACAGCACCTCCATGTCGGCGGCCGAGTCGATGGCGACGCCGCAGTGGCCCACCTCGCCGAGCGACTTGGCGTCGTCGGAGTCGTAGCCCATCAGGGTGGGCATGTCGAAGGCGACCGAGAGGCCGCCGCCGCCCGCCTCCAGGATCATCCGGTAGCGCTCGTTGGTCTGCTGCGCGTTGCCGAAGCCGGCGAACTGGCGGATGGTCCAGGTGCGGCCCCGGTAGCCGGTCGGGTGCAGCCCGCGGGTGAAGGGGTACTCGCCCGGCCAGCCGATCCGCTCGAAGCCCTCGACGGCCTGCCCGGGGGCGGGCCCGTACATCGGCTCGACCTCGTCGCCGGACAGGGTGGTGAAGTCCGCGTCCCGCTTGCGGGCGCTGTCGTACCGCTGCTGCCAGCGCTGCCGTCCGCGCTCGATCTCCTCGGCGTCCATGACCCCGAACTCCGCTCCGTACGGCCGCCACGGCACCGGGGCGGCACAGCTATTAGGACGTCCTACTAATTTACTCGGACGTCCCAGTAGCTGTCGATGGATGCCGGGGTCGAAACGCCGGGGGCCGCAAACGCGCAGTGCCCCTTCCCCCGCGGGGGAAGGGGCACTCGCCGGGGCGTCGGATCAGACGCCGGCGGGCTGGCGGGCGTCGCCGCCGGCCGGGAGCCGCTCGGCGGCCTCGCGGACCACCTTGCGCTCGAAGACGAAGGAGGCGAACGGGATGCAGCCGGCGGCCAGGGTCAGGATCATCCGGCCGAGCGGCCACTTCAGCTTCTGCCCGAGCAGGAAGGTCACCACGAAGTACCCGATGTACAGGTAGCCGTGCAGCATCGCGACGTACGTGGTCAGGTCCTCGGCCGCGCCGAAGCCGTACTTCGCGACCATGAAGCCGCAGAACACCAGCAGGGCCACACCGGTCGCAATGGCCAGGGCCCGGTACCAGCCCAGCAGGGGGGTCGCCTTCATACTCTTCATCGCCTCGTTCGGCAGGGATCGACCGGTACGCCCGGATCCGCGCACCGCTCCCACGAGGGTAGCCGTCCTCACGGCCGCTCCGGCGCAGCCCCCTCGTCGCGTTCGTCGGTGAAGTCGCCGGCGGCGATCCGCAGCGGCCTGAGCAGTTCGAACACCTGCCGACACTGCTCGGTGTCGTACTCCTCCAGCCCGAACTCCATCGCCATGAGTTCCCGGGTGGCCTCCTCGACCGTCTCGCGGCCGCGGCCGGTGATCGCGGCGAGCACGCCGCGGCCGTCCAGCGGGTTGGGGCGGCGGGCGACCAGGCCGGCCCGCTCCAACCGGTCGACGGTGTTGGTGACGCTGGTCGGGTGGACCATGAGCCGCTCGCCGATCTTGGACAGCGAGAGCTCGCCGGTCCGGCTGAAGGTCAGCAGCACCAGCGCCTCGTACCGGGCGAAGGTCAGCCCGTACGGCTTGAGCACCGCGTCGACCCGGGAGAGCAGGATCTGGTGGGCTCGCATGATCGAGGTGATCGCCGCCATCGAGGGGACCCCGCCCCAGCGGCGGGTCCAGAGCTCGTCGGCGCGGGCGATCGGGTCGAAGTCGAGGGCTAGGGGCTTGGGCACCTCCTTACCGTACCGGCGGACGGGACGGGTGCTACCAGCCGTCCTGATGGTGGACAAGCGCGACGCGTGGCGGGAACCCGCCAAAAGGGCGGCCAGGTCCATACCAGGACATTGCACCGGTGTGAATGCACGGCAACGGGAGTGGGGCGCAGCGGAGTTGACGGCCGATCGGTCCGCAGCCGCACTATCAGGCCTCGGTTCGGATGGTAACCCGCTGAAAGGCAGGGTGATTCGCACCTTTTGTCCGCCCGTTCACAATCCTTCCGGCTGGCGGGACTTGGCCAATTCATGAGCAAGACCTGTCATTTGATTTGCTCGATTGTCATGCTTTCCGCCAACCCCGTCCGGTAGCCACCACCCCCACCCACCGGTGGCTCGCCGCTCGACCGCACGGGGTCCGCACGTCAGCGCCCGTCCCGCCCCTCAGGTGCCGACCCCGGCCCCCGGGACGAGGCGCGACCGCCCACACGCGGTTACCCGGAAGGACTCGTCCGTGAAGCGAAAGCTCGCAGCAGTCGCCGTACTCTCCGCCACCGCCCTGCTCACCGGCGTCGTCCAGGTGAGCACCGCCGCCCAGGCCAGCCCGATCCCCGCGGCGCAGGCGCAGGCCGCCGAGCAGCACGCGGCGGCGCTCGCCCTGGCGGGCGGCCAGTCCGGCCCGCTGGCGAAGGCCCTCGCCCTCGGCGGCCAGGAGCAACTGGTGGCGAAGGACGCCGTGGTGGACCAGGACGGCACCCGGCACCTGCGCTTCGAGCGCACCTACGCCGGACTGCCCGTGCTCGGCGGCGACCTGGTCGTCCACCAGAACGCCCGCGGCGCGGTGCAGTCGGTCGACAAGGCGGTCTCCGCACAGCTGAGCCTGTCGAGCCTGGCCCCGCAGATCCCGGCCGACAAGGCCGCCGCGCAGGCCACCGGCGCCGTCCAGGCCACCGTCGGCGTCGCCGCGGACAAGGACGAGTCCCCGCTGGCGGCCGTGCACCAGACCGGCAAGGCCGAGCTGGTGGTCTGGGCGAGCGACGGCAACCCGCGCCTGGCGTACCGGACCACCGTCGAGGGCGTGCGCGCCGACGGCACCCCCAGCAGCCAGCTGCTGGTCACCGACGCCGCCACCGGCCAGGTGCTGTCCACCCACGAGCAGGTGCAGACCGCCTCCGGCACCGGCAAGGGCGTCTTCGTCGGCAGCGTCCCGCTGACCACCACCCAGAGCGGCACCTCGTACCAGCTGAAGGACGCCACGCGCGGCGGCCAGTCGACCGTCAACCTGAAGAACAAGACCTCCGGCACCGGCACGCTGGTCGCCAACTCGACCAACGCCTTCGGCAACGGCCTGGCCTCCAACAGCGAGTCCGCCGCCGTGGACGCCCAGTACGGCGCGGCCGCCACCTGGGACTTCTACAAGAACACCTTCGGCCGCAACGGCATCAAGAACAACGGCGTCGGCGCGACCAGCCGGGTGCACTACGGCTCCAACTACGTGAACGCGTTCTGGAGCGACGCCTGCTTCTGCATGTCCTACGGCGACGGCAGCGGCAACACCCACCCGCTCACCGAGATCGACGTGGCCGGCCACGAGATGAGCCACGGCGTCACCTCCGCCACGGCGAACCTCAACTACTCCGGCGAGTCCGGCGGCCTCAACGAGGCCACCTCCGACATCTTCGGCACGATGGTCGAGTTCTACGCCAACCTGCCCTCCAACCCGCCGAACTACTGGATCGGCGAGCTGATCAACCTGAACGGCGACGGCAGCCCGCTGCGCTACATGGACAAGCCCAGCAAGGACGGCGCCTCGGCGGACTCCTGGTACTCGGGCGTCGGCAACCTGGACGTCCACTACTCCTCGGGCATCGCCAACCACTTCTTCTACCTGCTGTCCGAGGGCAGCGGCGCGAAGAGCATCAACGGCTTCAGCTACAACAGCCCGACCTCCAACGGCTCGGCCGTCACCGGCATCGGCCGGGACAAGGCCGCGCAGATCTGGTACCGCGCGCTGACCGTCTACTTCACCTCCACCACCAACTACGCGAGTGCCCGCACCGGCACCCTGAAGGCCGCCTCCGACCTGTACGGCGCCACCAGCGCCGAGTACAAGGCGGTTGCGGCCGCGTGGAGCGGCGTCAACGTCAACTGACGTACCGCGCACGGTGACAGGACGTCCGGGGCCTCCGCGGAAGGCGGTCCCGGACGTCCGCACACCCCCCTTGCACGCCTGCCCTCCCCCGCCCTTCCCGCCCGCCCCGCTCCCCGGGTGGCGAAGTCCCGCCAGCCGGACGAACCGCCCGTAGCGGGCACTGGGCGGCAGCCGAACCATCCGCACCAATACTGGCGGATCCCGGCCAATCCCTGTCCGTGGTCTGTCATTTCCTGCCATCGATTGTCATGCTTCTGCCCAAGCCCCGTCCGACATCCGTCACCCCCACCCATCGACGGATCGTCAGGTACCGCACGGGAGCAGCACGTCCGCGCCCTACCGCCCCAACGGCGCCAACCCCGGCGCCCCGGTACGCGGCGCAACCGCGCGCACACGCGGTTTCGTGGAAGGAACCCCCGCACGTGAAGCGAAAGCTGACAGCCGGCGCCGTACTCTCCTCCACCGCCCTGCTCGCCGGCGTGATCCAGATCGCCATCGTCCCCGCCGCCCAGGCCGCAGCCCCGTCGCCGGAGCAGCAGCGCGCGGCGCTGCTCGCGGTGGCCGCCGGGCAGAGCAGCCCGGTCGCCCAGGCCCTGGCCCTCGGCGGCCAGGAGCGGCTGGTGGTCAAGGACGTCGTCGCGGACGCCAACGGCGAACGCCACCTGCGCTACGAGCGGACCTACGCCGGCCTGCCGGTGCTCGGCGGCGACCTGGTCGTCCACCAGCGCGCCGACGGCTCGGTGGACTCGGTCGACCGGGCCTTCGACGGCAGCCTGTCGCTGCCGAGCCTGGCCCCGGGCCTCGCCGCCGGGCAGGCGGCCGAGCGGGCCACCGCCGCGGTGCGGGCGACCGTCGGAACGGCCGCCGACGAGGACGAGGCGGCGCTCAGCCGGGTCGACGGCGCGGGCGCGGCCGAGCTGGTGGTGTGGGCGGCCGACGGCGCGCCGCGGCTGGCCCACCGCACGGTGGTCCGCGGCGAGCGGGCCGACGGCACCCCGAGCAGCCAGCAGGTCGTCACCGACGCCGCCACCGGCGAGGTACTGTCCACCCGCGAGCAGGTGCAGACCGCGACCGGCACCGGCAAGGGCGTCAACGTCGGCACCGTCACGCTGACCACCACCCAGAGCGGCTCGACCTACTCGCTGAAGGACGCCACCCGCGGCGGCCAGTCCACCACCGACCTCAAGGGCGCCACCTCGGGCAACGGCACGCTGTTCGCCAAGACCAGCAACTCCTGGGGCAACGGCCTGGCCTCCAACCGCGAGTCCGCCGCCGTGGACGCCCAGTACGGCGCCGCGGCCACCTGGGACTACTACAAGAACACCTTCGGCCGCAACGGCATCAAGAACAACGGCGTCGGCGCCGCCAGCCGCGTCCACTACGGCTCCAACTACGTCAACGCGTTCTGGGACGACTCCTGCTTCTGCATGACGTACGGGGACGGCTCCGGCAACACCAACCCGCTGACCGCGATCGACGTCTCCGGCCACGAGATGACCCACGGCGTCACCTCCGCCACGGCGAACCTCAACTACTCCGGCGAGTCCGGCGGCCTCAACGAGGCCACCTCCGACATCTTCGGCACCATGGTCGAGTGGTCGGCCAACCTGCCCGCGGACCCGCCGGACTACCTGATCGGCGAGAAGCTCAACATCTTCGGCAACGGCAAGCCGCTGCGCTACATGGACAAGCCCTCCAAGGACGGCAGCTCCGCGGACTCCTGGTACTCGGGCGTCGGCAACCTCGACGTCCACTACTCCTCGGGCATCGCCAACCACTTCTTCTACCTGCTGTCCGAGGGCAGCGGCGCCAAGGTGGTCAACGGGGTCAGCTACAACAGCCCGACCTCCAACGGCTCGACGGTCACCGGCATCGGCCGGACCAAGGCGGCCGCGATCTGGTACCGCGCGCTGACCGTCTACATGACCTCCACCACCAACTACAAGGCCGCCCGCACGGCGACCCTGAAGGCCGCGACCGACCTGTACGGCGCCACCAGCACCGAGTACAAGACCGTGGCGGCCGCGTGGAGCGGCGTCAACGTCAACTAGCCACCCCCAGCCACCCCCGGTAAGAAACGGCGACAGGCTGCCGCGGCCCTTTGGGAGAGGAGGCCGCGGCAGCCTGTCGACCGTCGCGCAGTGGGGGTGCGTCCCTACGCGGTGGCCGGCTTCAGCTCGCCGCGCTCCTCCTTGGCGAGCATCCGCTCGGCGAAGAAGCCGCCGGTGGGCAGCACCGAGAGGACGAACAGCAGCACGCCGCGCTTGGCGTCCCACTTCTGCGCCTGCCAGGCCTGGATCCAGAAGACGACGTACAGGATGAACAGGATCCCGTGGACCATGCCCATCACCGGGACGCCGTCGAAGGACGTGGTCCGCTTCAGCACGGAGCAGATCAGCAGCAGGATGAACGAGACCCCTTCGGGGCCGGAGACCAGGCGCAGGCGGTGGACGGCGCTGCTGTTCACGATGGGTACCTCAATACGGGGGTCGGCGGCGGACCTGCTTGTGAAGCGACTCACAAGCCTTCCGGCCATTATCACCGAGCACCTGTCCGAAGCCCCGGCCGGGGTGGGCACCGTGCCCGACGTCACAACCGCCGTGTCCGGCCCCGGCGCCACGGCCGTCGCGCCCGACCCCACGGCCGTCGTGTCCGTGTCACAGCTGTGCGCCAGAACCCGGCGGGTCGCGCCGGCCCGTCACCCGCTGCCCCTATCCTGCTGCCCGCGCCCGACGCACCGGGCGCCGTAGACATCGGACGACCGGGGGTAGCGACCACATGTTCAAGCGGGACTGGGACCGAAGGACCTGCGCCAAGCGCGGCCACACCACCTACGCACCGACCGAGCCCGAGCTGGCCGCCCGGCTGCACGCCGCGACCGCCCTCGGCGACGCCTGGCGCTGCCTGCGCTGCGGCGACTTCGCGCTCGGCGCCCCGCACGGCTCCGGCCCGGCGCAGGACGCCCCGCTGGTGCCGCGCGGCAAGGCGCTGCGGGACCTCTTCATCCTGCGCTTCCTCGCCGTCGAGCGGGTGCTGCGCGGCCTGCTGATCATCATCGTGGCCTGGGCCGTCTGGAAGTTCTCCAACAGCCAGGACGCCGTGCACCGGGTGTTCGACGAGAACCTGTCGGTCTTCCGGCCGGTCACCGACCACTTCCACTGGGACCTCGAACACTCCCCGATCGTCGACACCATCCGCAAGACCTTCGACTACAGGAAGAGCACCCTGCTGATCGTCGCGGGCGCGCTGGTGGCCTACGCGCTGATCGAGATCGTCGAGGCGGTCGGCCTCTGGCTGGGCAGGCGCTGGGCCGAGTACCTCACCGTCGTGGCCACCGCCGCCTTCCTGCCGCTGGAGGGCTACGAGCTGAGCGAGCACGTCAGCGCCGTGAAGATCGGCACGCTGGTGCTGAACATCGCCGCGGTGCTCTGGATCATGCTGTCCAAGCGGCTGTTCGGGCTGCGCGGCGGTGTGGTGGCCTTCGAGGCGGAGCGCCACTCGGCCTCGCTGCTGGAGGTCGAGGAGGCGGCCGGCGCCGTCCCGCACGCCGCTCGGGGGGCGCACGCGCGGGCGTGACCGGCGCGTTTGTCGCAGACCGGTACCAGTTCCGCCCCCGCCCCTCCCCCTGCACCGGCCGCGCCCGCTAGATTGCGGCCGTGGCACAGTTCAGACTCCAGGGATCCCGGGTACTCGCCGTCGAGTTGGCCGGCGAGGCCGTCAAGGCCAGACACGGCTCGATGGTCGCCTACACCGGCCAGATGAGCTTCAAGAAGCTGACCGGCGGCGGGGACGGCCTGCGCGGCATGGTCGCCCGCCGGCTCACCGGCGAGCAGATGACCGTCATGGAGGTGAAGGGCCAGGGCACCTGCTACTTCGCTGACAAGGCCACCGAGATCAACCTGGTCCGGCTGAACGGCGAGACGCTGTTCGTCGAGGCGGACAACCTGCTCTGCACGGAGGGCTCGCTGCGCACCGGCACCACCTTCACCGGACTCAACGGCATGTCCTCCGGCAACGGCCTCTTCACCACCAAGGTGGAGGGCCACGGCTGGGCCGCCGTCACCTCGAACGGGCCCGCGATCATCCTGCGGGTCGGCCAGGGCCAGCCGCTGCGGGTGGACCCGGGCGCCTACGTGGCGCACACCGGCAGCCTGCACCGCAGCCTGAAGTCGGGCGCGGGCTGGACCACGGTGATCGGCGAGGGCGGCGGCGAGGCCGTCCAGGTGGAGTTCACCGGAGAGGGGCTGGTGTACGTGCAGCCGTCGGAGAAGGTCACCATCGGGGGCGACGTCTGATGGGCTTCACGAAGATCAACGGCAAGATGGTCGAGGCCGTGGTGCTGCCCGGGCAGCGGCTGTTCAGCCAGCGCGGCGCGATGCTCGCGTACACCGGGGACGTCCGCTTCACGCCGAACATCACCGGCGGGCAGGGCGGCGTGATGTCGATGATCGGCCGCCGGGTGGCCAACGAGGACACCCCGCTGATGACCGTCGAGGGCCAGGGCCGGGTGATGTTCGGCCACGGCGGCCACCACGTGCACGTGATCGACCTGGCCGGCGACACCCTGTACGTCGAGGCGGACCGGCTGCTGGCCTTCGAGGGCACGCTGCGCCAGTCCACCATGTTCATGGGCTCGCAGGGCGGGGTGATGGGCATGGTCCGCGGCCAGGTCACCGGCCAGGGCCTGTTCACCACCCAGCTGGACGGCAAGGGCTCGGTCGCGGTGATGGCGCACGGCGGCGTCTTCGAGCTGCCGATCGTCCCGGGCCAGCCGGTGCACGTCGACCCACAGGCGTACGTGGCGCACCGCGGCCAGGTGCAGAACAAGCTGTCCACGGCGCTGGGCTGGCGCGACATGATCGGCCGCGGCTCCGGCGAGGCCTTCCAGCTGGAGCTGTCCGGACAGGGCGCGGTGTACGTCCAGGCGAGCGAGGAGAAGCTCTGATGTCCTACCCGCCGCAGCCGCCGTACGGGCAGTCGCCGTACGACCAGCCGACCCAGCCCGGCTTCGCCGCCCCTCCCCCGCCGGGCTACGCGCCGCCGCCCGGCCAGGGCCACCCGCCCGCGCAGGGCTACCCCCAGCAGGGCGGCTACCCGCCGCCGCCTCCCCCGCAGCAGCCCCAACAGGCGTACGCCCAGGAGCAGTTCGGCGGCCCGCAGGCCCCGCTGCCGAACGCGCACGGCGGCTCCGGCCCGGTGGTGCACGACGCGTACAGCCTGCCGGTGAACGACAACGTCAACCCGTACGCCTACTCGGTCGACCTGAACGGCTCGTACTTCCTGCAGAAGGGCAAGATGGTCGCCTACTACGGCGACATCACCTTCAAGGGCGTCGGCGCCGGCATGCTGGACCGGGTGATCGGCCAGCACTTCAACTCGCCGATGCACGCGGCGGACTGGGTCGTCGCCCAGGGCCGCGGCAAGCTGCTGCTGGCCGACCGGGCCTTCGACCTCAACTCCTACGACCTGGACGACGGCAACCTGACCGTCCGCTCGGGCAACCTGCTGGCCTTCGACCCGTCGCTGCGGCTCAAGCAGTCGATCATCCCGGGCTTCCTGACCCTGATCGGCACCGGGAAGTTCGTCGCCGCCTCCAACGGGCCGGTGCACTTCGTCGAGCCGCCGATCCGGGTGGACCCGCAGGCGCTGGTCGGCTGGGCGGACTGCCCGGCGCCGTGCCACCACTACGACCACGACTACATGCACGGGCTGATCGGCGGCATCCGGCGGCTGACCGGGCTGGGCGGGGCCTCCGGCGAGGAGCACCAGTTCGAGTTCATCGGCGCCGGCCAGGTGCTGCTGCAGTCCAGCGAGAAGCTGATGGCCGAGCGGTCGGTGGGCCAGGTGGACGCCGAGGCGGGCGTGCCGGTGGGCGGGGTGCCGTCCCAGCCGGCGGCGTCGGGCCACGGCGGGGGCAACCTCAACGTGCCGGGCCTCGGCAATCTGGGCGATCTGGGGCGACGTTTCGGCCTGTAAACTTGTACAATATTGAACTAAATAGGGTATGCTGAGCCCATGGATACGCACACGATCAACACTGCGGACACCCCTCCGTCGCAGCCCGAGGAGGAGACTCCCTGGCTGACCGCCAGGGAGCAGCGGATGTGGCGCGCCCATCTGGAGGTCGCCAAGCTGCTGGAGTACCAGCTCAGCCGCGAACTCCAGCCGCACAACCTGGCGATCAACGACTACGAGATCCTGGTCGTGCTCTCCGAGGCCCCCGACCGCCGGATGCGGATGACCGACCTCGCCACCGCCACCCTCCAGTCCAAGAGCCGGCTCTCGCACCAGATCACCCGGATGGAGAACGCCGGCCTGGTGCTGCGCCAGGAGTGTCCCGGCGACCGCCGCGGCCTCTACGCCCACCTCACCGAGCACGGCTGGGACACCATGCAGCGGGTCGCCCCCGACCACGTGCGCAGCGTCCGGGCCCACTTCATCGACCGCTTCACCCAGGAGCAGCTCGACGCCATGTACGAGGCCCTCGCCCCGGTCGCCGAACACCTGCGCGGCCTCCGCGGCCGCGCCTGACGCACCGCCGCCCCCCAGCACACCAGGGCCGGCCCCACCCGGGGCCGGCCCTGCGCCGTTCTCAGGCGCGGGTGAGGCCGGCCACGAGTTCGTCGGCCGCGCCGTACGGGTCCAGTTCGCCCGCCACCACCCGCTCGGCCAGGCCGGCCAGGTGGCGGTCCCCGCGCAGGTCGCCGATCCGGGTGCGCAGTTCGGCCAGCGCGATCGCCTCGATCTCGTCGGAGGCCCGGCGGCGGCGGCGCGCCGCCAGTTCGCCGTGCTCCTCCAGCCAGGCGCGGTGCTTCTCCAGCGCCTCGACCAGCTCGTCGACGCCCTCGCCGCGGGCGGCGACGGTCTTGACGATCGGCGGGCGCCAGTCCCCCGCCCCGCGGGCCTCGCCGAGGCCGAGCATGTGGTTGAGCTCGCGCGCGGTGGCGTCGGCGCCGTCCCGGTCGGCCTTGTTGACCACGAAGACGTCGCCGATCTCCAGGATCCCGGCCTTGGCGGCCTGGATGCCGTCGCCCATGCCGGGGGCGAGCAGCACCACGGTGGTGTCGGCCTGGGCGGCGATCTCCACCTCGGACTGGCCCACCCCGACGGTCTCGACCAGGATCACGTCGCAGCCGGCCGCGTCCAGCACCCGCAGGGCCTGCGGGGCCGTCCAGGACAGCCCGCCGAGGTGGCCGCGGGTGGCCATCGAGCGGATGAACACCTCGGGGTCGGTGGCGTGGTCCTGCATCCGGACCCGGTCGCCGAGCAGCGCGCCGCCGGAGAACGGCGAGGACGGGTCGACGGCCAGCACCCCGACCCGCTTGCCGAGCCGCCGGTAGGCGGAGACCAGCGCCGAGGTGGAGGTGGACTTGCCGACCCCGGGCGAGCCGGTCAGGCCCACCGTGTAGGCCTGACCGGTGTACGGCGCGAGCGCGGCCATCGCCTCGCGCAGTTGCGGGGCGGCGTTCTCGACCAGCGTGATCAGCCGGGCGACCGCCCGCGGCCGGCCCGCCCGGGCCTGTTCGACCAGCGTGGCGACATCGATCATCGGGAGCTCCTAGCGCGGATGCCTTCGGGGCTGCGGCGCCGCGCGTGGCGGTCCGCAGCCCCGAAGGCATGTCAGCTGATCAGGCCTTCGGGCTGGCGTCCTTGGGGACGCGCACGATCAGGGCGTCGCCCTGGCCGCCGCCGCCGCACAGCGCGGCCGCGCCGACCCCGCCGCCGCGCCGCTGGAGCTCCAGCGCCAGGTGCAGCACCACGCGGGCGCCGGACATCCCGATCGGGTGGCCGAGCGCGATCGCGCCGCCGTTGACGTTGACGATGTCCGAGGAGACGCCCAGGTCCTTGGTCGACTGGTGGGCGACGGCCGCGAACGCCTCGTTGATCTCGATCAGGTCGAGGTCGGAGACCTCCAGGCCCTCCTTGGCCAGCGCGTGCCTGATCGCGTTGGACGGCTGCGACTGCAGCGAGTTGTCCGGGCCCGCCACGTTGCCGTGCGCGCC
The DNA here is from genome assembly GCF_042882025.1 of Kitasatospora sp. NPDC058243. Lineage (NCBI taxonomy): Bacteria > Bacillati > Actinomycetota > Actinomycetes > Kitasatosporales > Streptomycetaceae > Kitasatospora > Kitasatospora sp. NPDC058243. Next base: position 177,367 of record NZ_JBHVWW010000006.1, on the reverse strand, counting down.
GATCTCGGCGATCCAGCTCAGGCCCAGCTCCTCGGCCTTGGCCTTGCTCATCACGACCACCGCGGCGGCGCCGTCGGAGATCTGCGAGGAGGTGCCGGCCGTGATCGTGCCGTCCTTGGCGAACGCCGGACGCAGCTTGGCCAGGCCCTCGACGGTGGTGTCCGCGCGGATGCCCTCGTCCTGGCCGAACAGCACCGGCTCGCCCTTGCGCTGCGGGATCGGGACCGGGGTGATCTCGGCGTCGAAGACGCCGTCGGCCTGCGCCTTGGCGGCCCGCTGGTGGGAGGCCGCGGCGATCTCGTCCTGCACCTCGCGGGCGATGCCCAGCCGGGTGTTGTGCTTCTCGGTGGACTCGCCCATCGGGATGTTCTCGTAGGCGTCGGTGAGGCCGTCGTGGGCCATCGAGTCGAGCATCCCGATCGCGCCGTACTTGTAGCCCTCGCGGGACTTCGGCAGCAGGTGCGGGGCGTTGGTCATCGACTCCTGGCCGCCGGCCACCACGACGTCGAACTCGCCGGCCCGGATCAGCTGGTCGGCCAGCGCGATGGCGTCCAGGCCGGAGAGGCAGACCTTGTTGATGGTGAGCGCCGGGACGCTCATCGGGATGCCGGCCCGGACGGCGGCCTGGCGGGCCGGGATCTGGCCGGCGCCGGCCTGCAGCACCTGGCCCATGATCACGTACTGGACCTGCTCACCCGTGATGCCGGCCCGCTCCAGCGCGGCCTTGATCGCGAAGCCGCCGAGGTCGGCACCGGAGAAGCCCTTGAGGGAACCGAGCAGGCGACCCATCGGGGTCCGCGCACCGGCAACGATCACAGAGGTGGTGTTGGTCATGGGACGAGCCCCTTCGCACGTCGTGGCCAGGTGAGGATGCGCTCAATGTACTGACCCGTTACCCGCCCGTCACCGGAGCGACGGTGTGATCGAGCGCACTGGCACCTTCCAGTCAACACCGTGTCAACGCGGCCCGGGTGAACCCCGGCGCCCGCCCCGGGTGAGCCCCCGGCGTGCGGCCCGGGGCAACCCCCGGCGTGTGAGCAGACTCGCACGTCCGGCGCTGGCGCCGGTCAGCAGCGATGCGCTGCACTGGTGCCACCTGGTTCCCGAGGTACCCAACCCGCCCCCGGAGGTCGCCGTGCTGACCCGTATCGACCACATCGGCATCGCCTGCCGCGACCTCGACAAGACGGTCGAGTTCTACCGCGCCACCTACGGCTTCGAGGTGTTCCACACCGAGGTCAACGAGGAGCAGGGCGTCCGCGAGGCCATGCTCAAGATCAACGACACCGGCGACGGCGGCGCCTCCTACCTCCAGCTGCTGGAGCCCACCCGGCCCGACTCGACCGTCGCCAAGTGGCTGGAGAAGAACGGCGAGGGCGTGCACCACATCGCCTTCGGCACCGCCGACGTGGACGGCGACGCCGAGGCCGTCCGGGCCAAGGGCGTGCGGGTCCTCTACGACCAGCCCCGGATCGGCTCGATGGGTTCGCGGATCACCTTCCTGCACCCCAAGGACTGCGGCGGCGTCCTGACCGAGCTGGTCACCTCCGCCGAACCGGGCCCCCACGACGCCCACTGACCCCCGCCAGGTGCCGCCCACGACCGGGCGGCACCCCCGAATCACCGGTCATGACCCGTCAGTAACCTCGTCCGACAGCCGGAAAACCACCACGCGGCCATTCCCCCGCAGTGCGCTCCCACTACAATGCCCAGGTGCGCGAAGGCTCCGGGGGACGGAGGCGACGGGCACGGCCGATGACAGGCCCGTCCGCCCAGCGGCGGCCGGCCCGTCGCAGGGGAGTCCACAACGCGGGCACGGCTGAACAGTCGCAACACTGATCTGTCACCATTCTCCACAAGGCAAGAGTTCGCCCAGGAGTCCACCCGGACGGGGGAACGCGGCATCACCGCGCTTCCACGCCCAGGGCTCCGACGACCGCGGCGGGCGGCCCCGGCTTGACCGGCGGGCCGTCCACCGGCTGCGGATGCAAGGAGCCAGTCGGACCAGTACCCGGACAACGGGTGCCCTGGACCGGCCGGGTCGAGGACGCGACCAGGAGATGGATGGGACCGCGGAGTGCGGGGCAACGACCGCTACGAGGTTGACGATCACCTCTCCCAGTTCGAGGCCGAGATGGGTCGGACTCGAAAGGAGCGGGACAAGGCAGCCGAGCATGCCGAGGACCTCGCCTACCAGGTGGAGGTGCTCCGGGCCAAGCTGCACGAATCCCGCCGCATGCTCGCCCAACCGCGCGCCTTCGACGCCGTCTCCGGCCAGGCCGAGCAGATGCTCCGCACTGCCGAGATGCAGGCCCAGCAGCTGCGCGCCGACGCCGAGCGCCAGCTGCGCGACTCCCAGGCCGCCACCCAGCGGATCATGGCCGAGGCCGCCGAGCGCACCGCCCGACTGGAGGCCGAGCTCACCGCCCGCCGCCGCCAGCTGGAGGACGAGCTCACCGAGCTGCGCCGCACCGCCGAGCAGCACGTCAACGGCTGGGCCGAGCAGACCAGGACCGGCTCCGAGCAGGAGGCCCAGCGCCTGCTCCAGGACGCCCGCGTCGAGGCCGAGCGCATGGTCGCCGCCGCCCGCGCGGAGGCCGTCGCGCTCTCCGACCAGGCCCGCGCCCAGACCGCCGCCGACGTCGACGCCGCCCGCGGCGAGGCCCAGGCCGCCGCCGAGGCCGCCATCCAGCGGGCCCAGAGCGACGCCGAGCGCCTGCTGCGCGCCGCCTCCGAGCACGCCCAGCAGGCCGGCGCCCAGGCCGCCGCCGACGTGGACGCCGCCCGCGGCGAGGCCCAGCAGCAGCTGGCCGCCGCGCACGCCGCCGCCGAGCAGCAGCTCGCCATCGCGAAGGGCGAGATCGGCCGGCTCAAGGAGCAGGCCTCCGCCGAGCAGATCCGGGCCGAGCAGCAGCTCGCCCACGCCCAGGCCGAGATAGAGCGGCTGCGTGCCGAGGCGATCGCCGAGGCCGAACGCACCCGCCGCGAGTCCGCCGAGCTGCGGGCCCAGGCCGAACAGGCCGCCGAACAGCTCCAGGCCGACGCCGAGGCCGCCGCCGAACGCAAGGCCGCCGACGGCGAGGCCGCCAACGAGCAGCGCTCGCAGACCGCCCGTGCCGAGGTCGCCCGGATGGTCGCCCACGCCACCAAGGAGGCCGAGGCGATCCGCGCCGAGGCCACCACCAGGCAGGCCGAGGCGGAGGCCGCCAAGGCCGCCGCCGCCGAGGAGAGCGAACGGCTGCGGGCCACCGCCGAATCGGTGGCCGGCGAGCTGCGCGCCGAGGCCGAGGCCGCGATCGCCGAACTGCGCGCCCAGGCCGACCGGGACGTCGCCGAACTGCGCGCCCACGCCGAGGCCGAGGCCCAGCGGCTGCGCCACGCGGCCGAGGAGGAGGGCCGGGCGACCGGCGCCAAGGACGCCACCGTCCAGCTCGCCAAGGCCGCCAAGACCGCCGAGGAGATGCTCGGCCAGGCCAACCAGGACGCCGAGACCGCCCGCACCGAGGCCGCCACCGAGGCCGAGCGGATCCGCACCGAGGCCGCCGCCGAGGCGCAGCGCCTGCGCGAGCAGGCCCAGGCCGCCGTCGAGCAGGCCCAGAACGCCGCCCTCGACGACGCCGCCGCGATCCGCGAGCGGATCGAGCAGATGCAGGACGAGGCGGCCCGGCTGCGGGCCGAGGCCGAGGAGCTGCGCGCCCAGGCCGCCGCCGAGGCCGACCGGGTGCGCGGCGAGGCCCGCCGCCAAGCCGTCGTGCAGATCGAGGAGTCGGCGAAGAACGCCGAGGAACTGCTCACCAGGGCCAAGGCCGACTCCGACGAGCTGCGCGCGGGCGCCGCCGGGGAGATCGAGCGGCTGCGCGCGCAGGCCCAGGAACAGGCCGCCGAGACCCAGGGCCGGGCCGAGCAGACCCTCGCCCGGGCCCGTAGCGAGGCCGAGAAGACCACCACCGCCGCCGAGCAGCAGGGCCAGGACGCCCTCGCCGCCGCCAAGGCCGCGGCCGCCGAGAACCGCGCCGCCGCCGAGCGCGAGACCGCCGAACTCCGCCGGGACGCGACCGAGTTCGACCAGCGGGTCCGGGCCGAGGCGAACGCCGCCGCGACCGCCCTCGGCACCGATGCGCAGGCCGAGGCGAACGCCGTCCGGGACGCCGCGGTGGCCGACGCCGAGCGCGTCCGCACCGAGGCCGACGCCGAGGCCGCCCGTACCCGCAGCGAGGCCGAGGCCGCCGCGAACGCGCTGCGCGAGGAGAGCCGGCGTGAGCACGAGGAGGCCGCCGCCGGGCTGCACCGCGAACGCGAGGAGACCGCCGAGCAGCTGGCCGCCGCCCAGGCCGCCCACGAGCAGGCCGAGCAGACCGCGACCGAGCTGCGGGCCCTCGCCGAACGCGAGAGCACCGAACTGCGCGAGCTCGCCGAGCGGGAGAGCGCCGAACTGCGCGAACTCGCCGACCGCGAGACCACCGAACAGCGCACCGCCGCCGAGGCGTACGCCGCCGACGTCCGGGCCAAGGCCGAACAGGCCGCCACCGAACTCACCGAACGCACCACCGCCGAGACCGCCGAACAGCGCGAGGCGACCGAACAGCACGTCACCGAACTGCGCGCCCTCGCCGAACGCGAGACCGCCGAACAGCGCGAGCTGGCCGAGCGGGAGAGCGCCGAACTGCGCACCGCCGCCGAGGCGTACGCCGCCGACGTCCGGACCAAGGCCGAACAGGCCGCCACCGAACTCACCGAACGCACCGCCACCGAGACCGCCGAACAGCGCGAGGCGACCGAACAGCACGTCACCGAACTGCGCGCCGAAGCCGAGGAACTGCTGGAGGGCGCCCGGAGCGCCGCCGAGCAGCGCCGGGCCGAGGCCGCCCGGGACGCCAAGGCCGTGCGGGAGAAGGCCGCCGCCGAGCTGGCGTTCGCCGCCGAGCAGGCCGAGACGGTCCGCGCCGAGGCCGGCCGCGAGCTGTCCGAGGCCCGCGCCACCGCCGACGGCATCCGGGCCGAGGCCACCGCCGTCCTGGAGCAGGCCCGGGTCGACGGCGAGGAGCTGGTCGCCGCCGCCGGCGTCGAGGGCGCCGCCCTGGTCGAGGCCGCCGAGGAGGAGGCCGCCGAGGTCCGCCAGTCGGTGGCCGGCATGCACGAGGCCGCCGCCGAGCAGATCGCCGAGCGGAAGGCCGCCGCCGAGCGGGAGGCCACCGAGGTCCGCGACCGGGCCGAGCAGGCCGCCGCCGAACTGCGCGAGCTGGCCGAGCGCGAGACCGCCGAGCAGCGGGCCCTCGCCGACGCCGAGACCACCGCCCTGCGCGAACTCGCCGACGCCGAGACCGCCGAGCAGCGGGCCCTCGCCGACCACGAGACCACCGAACTGCGCGCCCGCACCGACGCCGAGACCACCGCCCTGCGCGAGCTGACCGACCGCGAGCTGGCCGCCGAACGCGAGGCCCACGAGGCCGAGTTGGGCCATCAGCGCGCCGAGGCCCAGGCCTACGACGAGCACCTGCGGGCGGAGGCCGACGCCGTGCTGCACGCGGCCCGGGAGGGCGCCGGGCAGCTGCGCGCGGACGCCGAGGCCCAGGCCGTCCGGACGATGGCCGCCGCCGACGAGCGCTCGGCCGGCCTGATCGCCGACGCCGAGGAGCTGGCCGCCGCCCTGCGCGCCGAGGCCGAGGAGTACGCGCTCGCCACCCGCACCCTCGCCGACGAGTACGACGCCGCCGCCCACAGCCGCGCCGACGCGTACGACGCGGAGACCCGGGAGGCCGCCGAGCAGTTCGACAAGGCCACCCGCGAGCAGGCCAACTCCGTCCTGGAGAAGGCCTTCGCGGACGCCGAGTCGCTCGGCGAGGACGCCCAGACCACCGCACTGGCCACCACCGCCGCCGCCGAGGAGCAGGCGGACGCGATGGTCGCCGCCGCCCGCAAGGAGGCCGACCGGCTGGTCGCCGCCGGCGAGGCGGCCGGCCAGGCCGAGGTGGAGAAGGGCCGCTCCGACGCCGACACGCTGCTCGCCGAGGCCCGCCGGGACTCCACCGCGATCCGCGAGCGCGCCGAGGAGTTGCGCGAGCGCACCGACGCCGAGGTGGAGGCGCTGCACGAGCGCGCCCGCAAGGAGAACGCGGCGGCCATGAAGTCGGCCGGCGAGCGGGTCGACGCGCTGGTGACGGCCGCTCAGGAGCAGCTGACCGAGGCCGAGGAGCAGGCGGTGGCCACCGTCGCCGAGGCCGAGGACCGGGCGGCGGCCCTGGTCGCGGCCGCCGAGGACCGCGCGGGCGAGCTCACCTCGGAGGCGTCCGCGGAGGCCAGCAAGGTCCGGATCTCGGCCGTCCGCAAGGCCGAGGGGCTGCTGAAGGAGGCGGAGACCAAGCTGTCCGACTCCACCAGCCGCGCCGAGGCGCTGATCGTCAAGGCCGAGGCCAGGCTCCAGTCGGCCGAGGCCGAGTCCGAGGAGCGGCTGGAGAACGCCGCCACCGAGGCGGAGAAGCGGCTGCAGGACGCCGACCGCAGCGCCGACGAGCAGGTCGAGCTGGCGAAGGCGGAGGCCGAGCGGCTGCTCGCCGAGGCGCAGGCCGAGGCGAAGCGGGTCACCGACGAGGGCCGGCGCGAGCTGGACGAGCTGGTGCGGCGGCGCAAGGACATCAACACCGAGATCTCCAGGGTGCAGGACGTGCTGTCCGCACTGGAGGCGTTCGAGGCACCGGCACCGGTCGCCCAGACCAACGGGGGAAGCAGCACCAAGAAGGACGGGGGTGCCAAGGCGGGTGCCGGAATTGGTTCCCCCCGGTCGGGTGGCAATCGCTCCAAGAACGCACCACCCGATTGAGCGGACATTGTCCGCGGGACGACGGCATCTCGCCGTCGACACTCCGGTACCGTGTCAGGATTCCCTCAACCACCTCAGCGGTTTGACGACAGGAAGCCCAGAACCCCATGAGCGACAGTCACTCCCCTCACGGCTTCGACCTGGTGCGCCGTGGGTACGAGCGCGCCCAGGTCGACGAGCGGATCACCAAGCTGGTGGCCGACCGTGACAGTGCCCTGACCCGGATCAGCGCGCTCGAGAAGCGCATCGAGGAGCTCCACCTGGAGACCCAGACCGCGCAGGCGGCGGTCACCGAGGCGGAGCCCTCGTACGCCGGTCTCGGCGCCCGGGTCGAGAAGATCCTGCGACTGGCCGAGGAGGAGGCCAAGGACCTGCGCGACGAGGCGCACCGCGCCTCCGAGCAGCACCGCGAGCTCGCCGAGGCCGCTGCCCAGCAGGTCCGCACCGAGGCCGAGAACTACGCCAAGGACCGCAAGGCCAAGGCGGAGGACGAGGGTCTGCGGATCGTCGACAAGGCCAAGAGCGACAGCGCCCAGCTGCGCGCCGAGGCCAACAAGGACGCCCAGAACAAGCGCGAGGAGGCGGACGCCCTCTTCGAGGAGACCCGCACCAAGGCCGCCCAGGCCGCGCTGGAGTTCGAGACCAACCTGGCCAAGCGCCGCGAGCAGTCCGAGCGTGACCTGGCCGCCCGTCAGGCCAAGGCCGAGAAGCGCCTGGCCGAGATCGAGCACCGGGCCGAGCAGCTGCGCCTGGAGGCCGAGAAGCTGCGCACCGACGCCGAGCGCCGCGCCCGCCAGACCGTCGAGACGGCGCAGCGCCAGTCCGAGGACATCGTGGCGGACGCCAACGCCAAGGCCGACCGGATCCGCAGCGAGTCCGAGCGCGAGCTGGCGGCGCTCACCAACCGCCGCGACAGCATCAACGCCCAGCTGACCAACGTCCGCGAGATGCTGGCGACGCTGACCGGCGCGGCCGTGGCCGCCGCCTCGCTGCCGGGCGACGACACCATGGGCGTGCCCGCCCAGCAGTCGCGCTGACGCCGCCGCCGGGCGCCTGCGCCCGGCGGTACGTGCGCAACGGACGGCACGTGCGGAACAGCAGACAGGCCCTCACCCACCCGGGTGAGGGCCTGCCGTCGTTCCACCGTCATCATCTCGGGTGACCTGGGTGAGCGGGCGTCACCTGGGGTAGGCCCCGTCGGGCCGCTGGTACCCGCTGCTGAGCTGGTTGCCCTCGTCGTCGGAGACGGTGCCGAACCACGAGGTGCACCAGACCGACACCGAGTCCGGCCAGTACTGCACCTCGAACGGGTGGCCGGAGCCGTGGTCGCCGTACGAGGTGACGATGAAGGTCTCGCCGGGGCGCAGCCAGTAGTCCTCGCCGAGCGGTTCCAGGGTCAGTTCGACCAGGCCCTCGCCGCGGTTGGTCACGGGCATCCGGCCGGTCACCTCCAGCGCCGAGAAGTCCCAGCCGGTCGCTTCCTCCCTCATCCGGCCGCCGCCCGGGCCAGCAGGTCGCGGACGGCGGTGTTGAACGCCTCCGGCGCCTCCAGGGCGCTCAGATGGCCCGCCCCGGGGATGACGGTCAGTTCGGCGTCCGGCCGGGCCCGGAGCATCAGTTCGGCCTCCTCCGGCGCCACCAGGCCGTCCTGCGCGCCCGCGACGACGGCGGTGGGCACCCGCAGCCCGGCCAGCACGTCCAGCGCGTCCGGCCGGGCCGCCATGGCCCGCTGGGCCCAGGCGACGGCGGCCGGCGACGCGGCGGCGACCAGCGACCGCACCCGCTCCACCAGGTGCCGCGAGTCCGGCCCGAGCTGCCCGGCGGCGACCTCCTCGTCGAGCAGCAGTTGGACGCTGCCCCGGGCGGTGACGGCGGCCGCGATCCGCTCCCGGTTGGCCCGGACGGCGTCGGTGTCGGCGGTGGCGCGGGTGCTGGCCAGCAGCAGTCCGGCCAGCCGGTCCGGGTGGCGGCGGGCGAAGGCCAGCGCCACGTAGCCGCCCATGGAGAGCCCGCCGACCACCGCGCGTTCGATCCCGGCCGCGTCCAGCAGCAGGGCGAGGTCGTCGGCGACCAGGTCCAGCGAGGGTTCGTCGGTCCCCAGCTCGGTGCCGCCGAAGCCGCGCTGGTCCGGGGCGAGCACCCGGGCCTCGTCGCCGGTCAGACCGGGCAGCGCGTCCAGTTGGGCGGACCACATCGAGGCGTTCAACGGAAAGGCGTGCAGCAGTACGAGGGGTGTTCCGGTGCCGCTCTCGCGGACGGACACTGCGGAGGGGGGCTGGGTCATGGGCCCACCGTATTCCGGCACGCCCGGCGGGCCCACTCAGCGGGCCGCGATATCCGCTTTGTCCTAGCCTTACAAAGAGTAAGGGAGCGCGAATGATCGAGTTGCACGACCTGACAAAACGTTACGGCAGGACCCTCGCGGTGGACCGGCTCAGCTTCCAGGTCCCCCAGGGCGTGGTGACCGGCTTCCTCGGCCCCAACGGCGCAGGCAAGTCCACCACCATGCGCATGATCCTCGACCTCGATCGCCCCACCAGCGGCCGGGTCACCATCGACGGCAAGCACTACGGGCAGCTCAGCGAACCGCTCAAGTACATCGGCGCGCTGCTGGAGGCCAAGGCCGTCCACCCCGGCCGCACCGCCCGCGACCACCTGCTCTGGCTCGCCCAGAGCAACCGCATCCCGACCCGCCGGGTGGACGAGGTGCTCAACCTGGTGGGCCTCACCCCGGTCGCCCGCAAGCGGGCCCGCGGCTTCTCGCTCGGCATGGGCCAGCGCCTGGGCATCGCCTCCGCCCTGCTCGGCGACCCGGAGATCGTCATGTTCGACGAGCCGGTCAACGGGCTGGACCCGGAGGGCATCCTCTGGATCCGCAACCTGATGAAGCGGCTCGCCACCGAGGGCCGGACCGTCTTCGTCTCCTCCCACCTGATGAGCGAGATGGCCGTCACCGCCGACCACCTGGTGGTCATCGGCAAGGGCCGGCTGCTCGCCGACCTGCCGATGCCGGAGTTCATCCGACGCAACTCCCGCTCCGCCGTCCGGCTGCGCACCCCGCACCCCGAGCGCCTGCTCGACGCCCTGTCCGGCGTCGGGCTCCGGCCCGAGCCCGGGCCCGGCGGCTCCTACGAGGTGGTCGACGGCGATCTCGCCCGGCTCGGCGACCTGGCCGCGGCGCACGGCGTCGTCCTGCACGAACTCAGCCCGCAGCAGGCCTCGTTGGAGGAGGCGTTCATGCAGATGACGGCCGACTCGGTGGAGTACCACGCGGGCGACGGCCCGGGCCGGGACGCGGCCGGCGCACCCGGCGTCTGGGGCGCCGGCTGGAAGGCGGACGGCGCCCCGCAGACCGCGGCGGCCCGGCAGGAGGAGAACTGAGATGACGTCCTTCCCGGCGATCCTGCGCTCCGAGTGGACGAAGATCCGCAGCGTCCGCTCGACGGTCTGGACGCTCGCGCTGACCTTCGTCGTCACCGTCGGCATCGGCGCGCTGCTGTCCCTGCTCACCAACAACAACTTCGGTGAGTTCCGGCGGGGCGACCAGTCCGTCTTCGACGCCACCGGCACGGCCTTCTCCGGCATCATGCTCGGCGAGCTCGCCATCATCGTCTTCGGCGTGCTGGCCATCGGCAACGAGTACAGCACCGGCATGATCCGGGTCACCCTGGCCGCCGTCCCGCAGCGCGGCACTCTGCTCACCGGCAAGGCGGTGGTGCTCGGCGCGATGGCCCTGGCGGTCTCGGTGGTGACGGCCTTCGTCACCTTCTTCACCGGCCAGGCGCTGCTCGGCTCGCACTCCACCAGCCTCGACCAACCGCACGTGCTGCGCGCGGTGTTCGGCGCCGCGCTGTACCTGACGATGCTGTGCCTGTTCTCGGCCGGCGTCACCACGATGCTGCACAGCCAGACGCTGGCGCTGGGCGTACTGGTCCCGTTCTTCTTCCTGCTCTCGCCGATCCTCTCCGCGGTGCCGAAGGTCAAGACCCTGGCCCACTACTTCCCGGACTACGCGGGCTCGCGGATGCTGCTGGTGTACGAGCAGTACGGCCAGCCGTACGGGCCGTGGGCGGGCTTCGTGATCTGCCTGGCCTGGACGCTCGCCGCCCTGCTCGGCGGCGCGTTGGTGCTCAAGAACCGGGACGCCTAGGGGGCGCGCAGCCGGCTCAGTACCGCGGAGCGCCGCGGCCCCGCAGGACGTTGGAGGCCCGGCGCTCCCGCGCGCCCCAGCAGGCGCGGTGCCAGTGCCGCCGGTCGTCCACGCCCGCGCCGTGCATCGGCCAGGCCACCACGTGGCCCATCCCCGGCGGGATCTCCTGGTCGCAGCCCGGGCACCGGTAGTGCCGCCCGGCCGTCCCGGCGACCGTCTGGACCACCCAGTCGTCGCCTTGGTGGCTCTCGGTGCGGCGCAGCGATCCACCGAGCGGGGAGGCCTGCTCGGCGCTCCCGCTCGGGTCGGCGCTCTTGATCCGGTTGCGGCGCGGCGACACGTCGGACTACCTCTCTTCCGGGGTTTCGGGGCCGTTCCAGCCTACGGCCGGCCACCCCTCCGGCAGGCCACTATCACGGCATCGTCCGACGCTCCCGCGTTTTTGCCGAGATCCACCCGATCTCCGACGAAATCCGGGTTTCCGCGTGCCGTTGGCACATGACATCGGATACCCACAAGGGGAACAGGCGGGGCCCGCAGACCCTGCGCGCACCCGAGGAGGCCCCACCATGACCAAGACCAGCGCCCGCGCCGAGACCCGTCGGCCCGTAGGAGTCCGGCCGCCCGCCCCCGGCCCGGTGCTGACCTCGCCCGCCCCGGTCACGGCCGCGGCGGGCGAGCCGCTGCCCGTGCCGCAGCGGGCGGGCGCGCTCCCGCCGGACACCGCGCCGGTGCGGGTCGGCGCGTTCCTGCTGTCCGCGCAGTTCCCCGGGCAGAGCCACCGCGAGGCGCTGGACCGCACCGTCCGGGCCGCCGTCGAGGCCGAACGCGCGGGCCTGGACAGCGTCTGGCTGGCCGAGCACCACTTCGTCCCGTACGGGGTCTGCCCCAACGCCGCCACGCTGGCCGCGCTGCTGCTCGGCCGCACCCGCCGGATCGGCGTCGGCACGGCGGTCAGCGTGCTCTCCACCGCCCACCCGGTGGCGCTCGGCGAGCAGGCCGCGCTGCTGCACCTCACCTCGGACGGGCGCTTCACGCTCGGGGTGGGCCGCGGCGGCCCCTGGATCGACCTGGACGTGTTCGGCGGCGGCGTGGACGCCTTCGAGAACGGCTTCCCGGAGCGGCTGGACCTGCTGCTGCGCTGGCTGCGCGGCTCCCGGGTCGGCGCGGACGGCCCGCAGTTCGCCTTCCCCGAGGTGGCGGTGGTGCCGCGCGCCACCGAACCGGTGCGCCGGCCAGGACTGGGCAGCTGGCTCGGTCTCGGCGAGCAGTCCGGCCCGGTGCGCTTCCCGCGCCAGCGCCAGGACGTCGAGGGCGTCGGTGAGGAACTCGACCCGTCCGGGCGGCCGGTGGCCGGCCCGCCGATGGTGGTCGCGTGCACCTCGCCGAGCGGGGTGCGGCTGGCCGCCGAACGCGGCCTGCCGATGCTGCTCGGCATGCACTCCGGCGACGACGACAAGCTGCGCATGCTGGAGCTGTACCGCACCGCCTGGCTGGCCGCCGGGCGCGGCGAGGAGCAGCTGCGCCGGGTGAACCGCCGGCACGTCGCGGCCGGGGTGGCCCAGGTCGACGACCGCACCTCGGCGGCCCGCGCCACCCTGCTGAACGCCATGCCGGGCTGGTTCGAGTACGGGCTCGGCGCCCACCGCACCGTGGACGGCCGGGAGCGCAAGATGCGCGACCCGCGCGAGTACACCGAACTCCTCTGCGACCTGCACGCGGTGGGCACGCCGCGGCAGTGCGCCGACCGGCTGCTGGCCACCGCCGAGCGGACCGGCATCCGCCGCTTCGCGCTGCTCGCGGAGGGCAGCGGCGAGCGCGAGGCGACCCTGCACAACATCGCCCGGCTCGGCTCCGAGGTGCTGCCGCAGCTGGGGTGAGACCGGGGGTGGAGCGGCCGGGCCCGGTCCGGGCCGCCGCCCCTCCCCCCGCACCGGGGGACGGGGGCGGCCCGACGACCTTCAGGACCGCTAGGGCCGATCAGGACCCAGGGCCCGGGATCGGCGGTGCTGCCGGGTCAGCAGTCCCGCAGTTCCTCGGACTGGTTGAGCAGCTGCTCCCGGACCGAGGTGAAGCGTGCGTGCCGCGCCTCGTTGGCGTCCGACGGCAGGAAGACCGCCACCCGGTGACAGTTCTGGAAGGCCAGCCGCACCCCGAAGTGCCGCTGCAGGGCCCCCCGGATGGCGTCGCTGGCGAGGGCCCGCAGGAGCTGGCCGCGGGCCTGCTCGCTGGGCGGCGGTACCTGGTTGTCGGCGAAGTCGGTACCGTCGACCTTCGCCTGGGCGACCAGCGAGCTGATCAGGTCCCAGGCGTACGGCAGCGAGACGCGGACGCAGTCGACGAATTCCCGCTCGTCGACCTCGCCCCGCTCGGCCTTTTCCAGCAGGGCCGGTGAGACGTCGAGCGACATGGATTCTCCTCTCGCGGTCCACCCGCGCGGCGCCCGGGTGGTCGTGCGTAGTCCAAGCTCACAGTGAGGGTGGGCGGATCGCGCGTGGTGTCCGGAACGCCGTGGAACGGGCGTTTTTGACACCCTGCGAAGGCGGAGGCACCACGGGACGTGACGTCCCGGACACCGACCGCGCTCGGAACAGCGTGGCAGTCAACGGCGGGACGGGCCGGTCATTCCTGTGGATTGCTTTGGAAATACGCGGTGGTGCACCACATTGGCCGGATCCCGTCGGATCGTTCATCTGAAGTCTCCGTCCCCGTTGACAGCGATCCCGCACGCGTGCCGTCACGTACGGTAGCGACCCCAGGGGGTGGGCGCCAGACCGCGACGGGCGGTGCGCGGAATTGCCGAACCTCCATGTTCGCGGGGTTCCCGGTTTCTTCACCCGGTCGTCGTGGAATCGCATCAACTGGCCCCGGTGGGCTAGCGTGGTCGACCGTGCGTCTCGTAATTGCCCGCTGCTCAGTCGACTATGCCGGTCGGCTCTCCGCCCATCTGCCCTCCGCCACCAGGCTCATCCTGGTCAAGGCCGACGGCAGCGTCAGCATCCACGCCGACGACCGCGCCTACAAGCCGCTCAACTGGATGTCCCCGCCGTGCGCGCTCAAGGAGGCGGACGGGGTCTGGACGGTGGTGAACAAGGCCGGCGAGAAGCTCATCATCACGCTGGAGGAGGTGCTGCACGACTCCTCCCACGAACTCGGGGTGGACCCGGGCCTGATCAAGGACGGCGTCGAGGCGCACCTCCAGGAGCTGCTCGCGGACCGGATGGAGGTGCTCGGCGCCGGTTGGTCCCTGATCCGCCGCGAGTACCCCACCGCGATCGGCCCGGTCGACATCCTCTGCCGCGACTCGGACGGCACCACGGTGGCCGTCGAGATCAAGCGCCGCGGTGAGATCGACGGCGTCGAGCAGCTCACCCGCTACCTCGAACTCCTCAACCGGGACCCGCTGTTGGCCCCGGTCAAGGGCATCTTCGCCGCCCAGGAGATCAAGCCCCAGGCCCGCGTGCTGGCCACCGACCGGGGCATCGGCTGCGTGGTGCTGGACTACGACGAGCTGCGCGGCATCGACGACGACAAGCTCAAGCTGTTCTGACCGGTCAGCTCGCGGGCGGCGAGGACGCCGTCGACGACGGACTGGGCGTCCCGGTCGCGGGGCCCGTCGTGGCGGGCGGCGGTGTGGTCGCGGTCGCCGAGGGCGACGTGGTCGACGGCTTCGGCGGGGGCGGCGTACTGGCGCCTCCGCCGGGCTGAGTGCCCCCGGAGTTGCCACCGCCACCGCTGCCACCACCTGCACCACCACTGCCGCCGCTGCCACCACTGCCACCGCCCGGCGGCGGGCCGGACTGCTGGGCCGGCGGCTGCGACTGTCCCGGTGCGGGCGGCTGCGACTGCGACTGCTGCGGCTGCTCGGTGGCCCCCGCGGTCTCGCTCGGCCCACGGCTCGGCTTCTTCGACGCACTCGGCGAGCGCGACGCGCCACCGCTCTGCGACGGCTCCGGGCTGGTCCCGTCCGCCGCCGGACCGCCGCCCGCGTCCGTCCCCGGCGCCCCCGTACCGGTGGCACCGGTGGCGGCGGTCGGGCCGCCGGCGTGCGGCGACGGGAGCGGCCCGCCCTGCCCGCCGTCGGGGTCGTCGAGCCGGGTGTGCGGGTCGTTGCCCGGGTGCTGCTCCGGACCGGTGGCGCTCATCGCCACCGCCGTCCCGAGCGCCCCGAGCGCGAGGACGGCCGCCGACGCGGCGATCACCCGGCGCCTGGTCCCGGAACGCAGGCTGGACGGCACCTTGGCTATCGCGCGGATGACGGGCCGCCGCACGGGCGCCGGCCCGGGGGTCGCGGCGGGCGCCAGCTGCCGCCCGTCGGCGCGCAGCAGGTCCAGCATCCGGCCGGCTGCCGCGACGCCGCGCTGCTCGCCGGCGGCGGACCGCAGGGTGAGCGCCGTCTCCAGCTCGGCCATCGCCCGGGACGGCTCCTGGACGCAGAACGCGTGCACGCCCGCCTCGTGGTGGAACCAGGCCTGGTCGGTACCGGAGCCCGTCCTGCGGGCCGCCTCCAGCCCCAGGTGCAGGACCCGCTCCCAGGCGCCCCAGCGCAGTGCCAGCGCCAGCGCGGGCGCGGCCGCCCGGGCCAGGCGCACGACCGCGTCGTGCCGGCCGGCCTCCCGGTCCGCGACCAGCACGCCGACCACCACCTCCGCCTCGGCCGCGACCTGCGCCAGCGACACCGAGCTGTGCCCGACCCACCAGGAGAAGTGCTGGGCGGCGCCGTCCAGGCAGCCGCGGGCCGGCCAGTGCGGGGCGAGCAGGTCCAGCACCCCGGCGGTCAGCCGGTGGTGCCCGCCGATGGACACCGCCAGCCCGGCGTCGGCGAGTTCGGCGAGGGCGCTCTCGCCCTGGCCGACGTCGATCAGCGCGGGCAGGTGCGGCGCGGTGGGGCACTCGCCGCCGAGCGCGACGGCGAGCCTCAGGACGGCCTGGGCGGGCTCGCTCAGACCCTCCGCGAGCCGGACGGCGGGTGAGGCGGTCTCGGCGACGGACGGCAGCGGGACGGTGCGGCGCAGCGCGTTCTCGCGGACGGCCGGGTCGGGGTCGTGGACGGGCTCCTCGACCGCGCCGAAGACCCCCATCCGGTCCTCCTCGGCGGCGACCAGCGCGTCCACCGCGACGTCCCGCTGGCGCAGCAGCGCGGCGGCCTGGACGAAGCGCAGCGGCAGTCCCTCGGACTCGAACCAGAGGTCGACCGCCCAGGCCTTCTCCTCGACGTCCAGCGGCCGACCGGCCTGGCGGGCGGCGAGGGCGAGGCAGGCGGAGCGGGAGAGCCCGGCGACCAGGTGGTCCTGCAAGCGGGAGCCGGGCGACAGCGCCGGGCTCCCGGGGGCGACGGAGATCAGAAAGGCGCAGCCGGGGGCGATGGCGAGCAGGCCCTCCAGCTCGGCGCCGGACTGCTCCGCGCCGTCGACGACCACGATCGCGCCGACCTCGGCGAGGTGCACGGCCAGCCGGCCCGGGTCGGGCCGGTAGCCGGGGGCGTGATGGGTGGCCGCGAAGAGGTCCTGGAGCAGGTCGGCGGTGGTGCGGCGGTGCCCGCAGAGCTGGACGACGCCGCCGGGGGCGAGGTCGGCGGCGGCCTCGGCGACGGCCGACAGCAGCGCGCTGCGGCCCGAGCCGGCCTGGCCGACCAGGCGTATCGAGCGGCCCTCGGCGAGCAGGCCGAGGAGTTCGGCGACGTCGGCCTCGCGGTCGAGCAGCGGCAGGTCGGCGGGCCCGGCACCGAGGGCGAGCGGGCCGACCGCGCGGCCGACGCCGCCGACCGGGCCCCGGGCGGGCTCGCTGCGCTCGATCCGGCGCGGGCGGGGCCGCCACTCCTCGGGGCAGGGCCTGACCTCGGAGCCGTCCGGGGCGCCGACGCCGACCAGCAGGGCGCCGGAGACGAGTTCGCCGCCTCGGGTGCGGGCGGCCTCCTGCCGGAACTCCCCGGTTGGCTGTGCCACGTTCTGCTCCGCATCCTGCTCGGCCGCCGGCGCCCCGCGCCGGTCGGCTGACGTCTCGGTCGCGGCCGCGCGCGGGCTGGGGGCAGCTGGCTGAGGCGGCCGTCATCTGACGGGCAGACTCTTGCACATCCGGGCCCGCCCGCGCAGGGGCAGTCCGGTCGGGGGCCGGGCGACGGCCGATCCGGGCCGGGTCGGAGCCGGACGAAGACCGGGCAGGGGACGAACGCGGGCTGGGAACGAGCAAGGGCAGAGGCCGAACGAGGGCAGGGCGGGACAGGCCCTAGTGCTGCTCCGCGGAAGTTCGTGGAGGGGTGTTGATCAGATAGCCAGTCCGCTGAGGTAGAGGCCGCCTGCGCAGTCGAGGGCTTCTTCCGGGGAGCCGGACGGCAGCCCGCTGGGCAGGAAGTTGTCGCGGTAGCTGTCGTTGCTGGCCAGGTAAAGCGAGAAGCCCCAGGTGTGGAGTACGCCGGTGAAGCGCAGGCGGCACAGTGGAAGGCTCTGGCCACCGGGCAACTCGGCGGCGACGTACGCAAATCCGGCACGGAAGCGGACCGAGATGGCGTCCACGTGCAGCCAGCGTTCGCGGGCGTGGCGGTTCAAGCGCTGGCGCAGGTGGTGCTGCATCGATTCCGGCGGGTTCTTCGGCACAGGCCCATCCTGCCGGGTGCGGCGGCGGCCCGCCATGATCGGTGGCCGTGCGTGGTGATCAACGGGCGGGGGCGGCGGTCGCGGTGGTACTGGAGACGGGGGTCCGCGAGCGGCTGGACAGGACAGCGGCTTCGGCGAAGTCCGAAGTACGGGCGGTGTTGCGGGCCCGCATCGTGCTCGCGGCGGCGGACGGGCTCGCCAATGGCGCGATCGCCCGGGAGCTGGATGTCAGCGTGAACACGGTGCGCAAGTGGCGGGGCCGGTTCGCCACCCTGGGTCTGGGCGGCCTGCGGGACGCCGAACGCTCGGGCCGGCCAAAGGCCTACGGGCCCGAGGTCCGCATGGCGATCGTGGCCACTGCCACCAGCGCGCCTCCGCATCCGGAGTCGACCTGGTCGCACCGCGCCATCGCCCGACGGGTGGCCGACACGTGCTTCGCGCCGGTCTCCGCCTCCCAGGTCGGCAGGATCCTGGCCGGCCTGGACCTGAAGCCGCACAAGGTCCGTGGCTGGCTCACCCGCCGGGACACCCCCGACTTCTGGCAGCGGGCCGCCGAGGTGTGCGCCCTCTACCTGAATCCGCCCGCGGGCTCGGTAGTGCTCTCGATCGACGAGAAGACCGCGATCGCGGCCCGCTCGCGCCGCTATCCCGGGCGTTCCACACGCCCCGGCGAGCCGACCAGGCAGGAGTTCGAGTACCGGCGCCACGGCACGGTTTCCCTCGTGGCCGCGCTCGACGTTCGCACCGGCGAGGTCCTCACCGAGGTGATCGCCCGCAACGACGCGGCGACCTTCACCGCGTTCCTGAACCAGCTCGACCAGGCGATCGCACCCGGCAGTGAGATCCACGTCGTGCTCGACAACGGCTCGTCCCACACGGCCAAACACACCAAGGCGTGGCTGGCGGCCCACCCACGCTGGCACGTCCGGTGGACCCCTCCGCACACCTCGTGGCTCAATCAGGTCGAGTTGTTCTTTTCCGCCCTGACCCGCCGAGTCGTGCGGCATGGCGACTTCGCCAGCCGCGACGACCTGATCGAGAAGCTGGAGGCCTACGTGATCGGCCACAACGAGACCGCCAAGCCCTACCACTGGACCTACGAGGGCACCCCACTCAAAGCAGCCTGATCAACACCCCTCCACGAACTTCCGCGGAGCAGCACTAGAGGGCGATCCCCTGGGCCTCGGTGACGCCGTCCACGGCCAGGATGCGGTGCAGCTTGGTGGCCACCAGCAGCCGCTGGAGCTGGGCCGGGACGGAGCGCAGCACCAGCCGGCGGCCGATCCGGCCGGCCCTGCGGTGGGTGCCCATGATCACGCCGAGGCCGGTGGCGTCCCAGAACTCCAGCCGGGCGAGGTCGAGCACGAGGTCGCCGAGGCCGCCGTCCACGGCCTGGTGCAGCCGGGCACGCGCGTCGGCGGCGGTGCGCACGTCGAGGCGGCCTTCGATGGCCAGCGCCCTGTGGTCGCCGGTGATGCGCATGCTCTCCTCCTTCGCCTGACCGGTCCGGTACGGGGGTGGTCCGACCCGGCCGTGCCGGGTCGGGGGGTGGGGTGTCCATCCGGGCGGGCCGTGGCCCCTCGCCCGGGTCCGGTCGCAGCCTCGTCGTGCTGGGCCGGGTCTCCCTCTTCTGACGGCGAACCAGCAGCGCAGGTTGCTGGTTCCGGCCAGATCTGAAGCAACTTCACTCGTCCGAGGGAATATACGCAGTCAGTCTCCACACCTACGCTCGATTACCGCCCAAATCACCCGTCTGCGGCACCTGGCGTGAGGAAACTCACCCGCCCCCGGGCGGGCGGGCCGTACGGTGTTCGGCCGCACGGCCCGCCCGGTCTCCGGGCGTCGTCGTTCACCCGTTCCGGCGGGGGCTCACTTGCCCTCGTACGGGTAGAAGCCGCGGCCGCTCTTACGGCCGAGGTCACCGGCGGTGACCATGCGCGCCATGATCTCCGGGGCGGCGAACTTCTCGTCCTGGGTCTCCTCGTAGATGTTGCGGGCGGCGTGCAGCAGGATGTCCACGCCGGTCAGGTCGGCGGTCTCCAGCGGGCCCATCGGGTGGCCGAAGCCGAGGCGGCAGGCGGTGTCGATGTCCTCGGCGGTGGCGACGCCCGACTCGTACAGCTTGGCGGCCTCGACGACCAGTGCGGTGATCAGGCGGGTGGTGACGAAGCCGGCCACGTCCCGGTTGACCACCACGACGTCCTTGCCGACGCCCTCGGCGAAGGCGCGGGCGGCGGCCAGGGTCTCGTCGCTGGTCTTGTAGCCGCGGACCAGCTCGACCAGCTTCATCAGCGGCACCGGCGAGAAGAAGTGCACGCCGACGACCGACTCGGGGCGCCGGGTGGCGGCGGCGATCCGGGTGATCGGGATGGCGGAGGTGTTGGAGGCCAGCACCGCGCCGTCCTTGGCGAGCTTGTCGAGCTCCCGGAAGACGGCCTCCTTGACCTCGAACTGCTCGAACACGGCCTCGACCACGATGTCGGCCTCGGCGACGGCGCCCAGGTCGGTGGTGGTGGTGATCCGGCCCAGCGCGGCCTCGGCGTCCTCGGCGCTCAGCCGGCCCTTGGCGACGAACTTCGCGTAGGAGGCGCGGATGCCCGCGAGACCGCGCTGCAGGGCCTCCTCGGTGACGTCCCGCAGCACCACCGGGTGGCCGGCCTGCGCGGACACCTGGGCGATGCCGGCGCCCATCAGGCCGGCACCGATCACGGCGATCTGCTTGCTGGACGCATTGCTCATGGCTGGGTCTCCCGATGCCGTCGCCGCCCTGGGGCGGGCCCTGAAGGCGGCTCAGGGCAGGGGTCACCGCCGGAGAGCCGCGTCGCTCGTTGCCGGGACTCTAATGCCCAATCCGGCCCCGTGGTGTCAATCGGGAGTG
Organism: Kitasatospora sp. NPDC058243; assembly: GCF_042882025.1. Classification (NCBI taxonomy): domain Bacteria; kingdom Bacillati; phylum Actinomycetota; class Actinomycetes; order Kitasatosporales; family Streptomycetaceae; genus Kitasatospora; species Kitasatospora sp. NPDC058243. The sequence continues at coordinate 156,929 of NZ_JBHVWW010000006.1, read as the reverse complement.
TGATCTGCGCCCGACCTGGTCGGGCGACCCAGACCCGCCGTGACCAGCTGATCAGACCAGCCGATCGGACCATCTGACCGGACCGGATGGCCAGACCATCAGACGGTCGGACGGTCAGACACTCAGCCCGAGGTCCTGCGCCAGGATCGCCGCCTGCACCCGATTGCGCAGCCCCAGCTTCGCCAGGATCCGGCTGACGTGCGTCTTGGTGGTCGCCTCCGCCATCTCCAGCCGGACCGCGATCTCCCCGTTGGACAGCCCGGCCCCGATGCAGGCCAGCACCTCCCGCTCACGCGGGGTCAGTCCGGCCACCGCCTCCCTGGCTTCCGGCCCGACCGCCCGGTCCGGCCGGGCGAAGGCGCCGATCAGCCGCCTGGTCACCGAGGGCGCCAGCATGCCGTCCCCGCGTGCCACCGTCCGGACGCCCTCGACCAGGGTGTCCGCCTCCAGGTCCTTGAGCAGGAACCCGGCCGCGCCGGCCCGCAGCGCGCCGTAGACGTACTCGTCCAGGTCGAAGGTGGTCAGCACGAGCACCTGGCCGGCCCCGGCGGCGACCACCTGCCGGGTCGCCGAGACGCCGTCCAGCCGGGGCATCTGCACGTCCATCAGCACCACGTCGGGCCGCAGCTCCAGCGCCAGCCGGACGGCCTCCTCGCCGTCGGCGGCCTGCCCGACCACCTCGATGTCCGGTTCGACCCGCAGGATCATCACCAGCGCCGCCCGTACCGCCGCCTGGTCCTCGGCCACCAGCACCCGGATCGTCATGCCCCTGCCTCGCTCTCCCGCCCGCGCGGCAGTACCGCGCGCACGCTCCAGTAGTCGTTCCGTGGCCCCGCCTCGAAGCTGCCGCCGAGCAGCCCGGCCCGCTCCGCCATGCCGACCAGCCCGGCCCGGGCGCCGGGCAGTTCGCGGCCCGGTCCGTGCCGGTACGGGCTGTCGACGGCGATCCGCAGTTCCTCGGGGCCGAACTCCATCCGCACGCTGACCAGTCCGGGCCCGGCGTGCTTGAGCGCGTTGGTCAGCGACTCCTGGACGATCCGGTACGCGGCCAGCCGGACCGGCACCGGGACCTCCCCGCGCTCGCCCTGCTCGGCGAGTTCGAAGTCCAGCCCGACGTCCTGACCGGCCGCCCGGGCCTTGGCCAGCAGGGCGTCCACGGCGGCCAGGTCGGGCGCCGCGTACGACTCGTCCGCCTCTCCCCCGCCGCTGTCGCGCAGCAGTCCGATCATGCGACGCATTTCGGCCAAACCCTGGACGCTGCTCTCCCGGATCACCGCCAGCACCTCCACCAGCGGGTCGTCCCCGGCCAGCCGACGGCGCCGGGCGACGGACTGCGCACCGGTCGCGTGGATCGCGATCGCCGACAGGTGGTTGGCCACCACGTCGTGCAACTCCCGTGCCATCCTCGCGCGTTCGGCGACGACGGCCTCACGCCGGTCCATCTCCGAGAGCAGCGCGGTCTGTTCGGCCCGCAGCCGCTCGCTCACCGCCCGGTCGCGGTGCTTGCGGACCACGTCCCCGGTCCAGACCGGCGCCAGGTAGATCAGCACGGTGAGCACCACCACCGCCACCGCGTTCGAGGCGTCGCTGTAGATCAGCACCAGGGTGGACAGCACCAGCACCGAGCCCGTGCCGGTCAGGTGCAGGATCCGGGACATCCTCGGGGTGCCGTAGAGCACCGCCGCGTAGAGCAGGTCGGTGTACATCAGACTGGTCGCCAGCAGGGCGCCGGTGAAGATGCTGTACCCGAAGGCGAGCCCGCCCAGCGTCGTGGTGAGCACCGGCCTGGTCCGGCGGAACAGCTCCAGCACCGCCATCACCAGCAGCGACGGCACCACCGCCCAGCGCGGGATCCGCGAGGAGTTGTCGTAGACCTGGAGCGCGATCAGCAGCGCTCCGCCGAACAGACCGAGCAGGGCGATCCCCCGGTCCTCCTGGCGCGGGGTGAGGGTCGGTCTCAGCACACCCCCATCTCACCATCCCCGGGCGCCGGGCGGCTCCCGTCCCCGGAGGAGCAGCCGTACATCGAAAGGTGCAGGCCGGGACGGCACCCGGCGACGACGACGCGGCCACGCCCGCGCGCCAGGCTGGAGGCACCGCCGACCGCCCGGGAGCACAACGTGATCGTCACCCTCATCGTCGCGGCCGAGATCTCCTTCTGGATCCTGCTCGGCCTCGGTCTCGCCGCCCGCTACCTGCTGCGGTGGCGCCGCACCAGCACCGCCCTGCTGGCCGGCCTGCCGGTGGTGGACCTCACCCTGTACGCGCTCACCGTGCTCGACCTGCGCGGCGGCGCCGCCGCGAGCTGGACGCACGCCCTCGCGGCGAGCTACGCGGGCTTCTCGATCGGATACGGGCCCTCCCTGGTCCGCTGGGCCGACCGGCACTTCATGTACCGCTTCGCCGGCGGCCCCAAGCCGCCGCGCTCGCCGAAGTACGGCGCGGAGCGGTCCCGGTACGAGTGGCAGATCTGCCGCCGCACGGTGGTCTCGGCCGTGATCACGCTGAGTCTGATCACCCTGCTGGTGCCGCTGTCGGGAGGCTCCGCGCACTTCGGCACCTTCCTCCAGTGGTACCTCAAGCTGGGCATCGCCGCCGTGGTCAACGTGGTCATCGCCGTCAGCTACACGCTCTGGCCCAAGCAGCCGCCGGCCGGCGAGCAGGACGCGCACGCCCCGATCGCCGAGCAGCCCGCCGCCGGCGTCCCGGAGAAGCGGCTCTGAGGGACTCTCCCTAGCGGTTCTCGCCCGGCACCCAGAGCACGTCGCCGCGCTCCTTGTTGGCCGCCCGGGCCAGGATGAACAGCAGGTCGGAGAGCCGGTTGAGGTACTTCGCGGTCAGCGGGTTGACGCTGTCCCCGTGCTCCGCGATCGCCGCCCAGGTGGCCCGCTCGGCCCGCCGCACCACCGTGCAGGCCAGGTGCAGGTAAGCCGCGCCGGGCGTGCCGCCGGGCAGGATGAAGCTACGCAGCTTCTCCAACTGCTCCAGGTAGTGGTCGCAGTCCCCCTCCAGCCGGTCGATGTACGACGGCAGCACCCGCAGCGGCGGGTACTTCGGGTCCTCGACCACCGGCGTGGACAGGTCCGCGCCGACGTCGAACAGGTCGTTCTGGATCCGGACGAGCACCGTGACGATGTCCTCGGGCAGCGATCCGGCCGCGACGGCCACCCCGATCGCCGCGTTCGCCTCGTTGGTGTCGGCGTACGCCGCCAGGCGGGGATCGGTCTTGGTGGTCCGGCTCATGTCGCCGAGCGCGGTGGTGCCGTCGTCGCCGGTACGGGTGTAGATGCGCGTCAGATTCACCATGCGGCCAGCGTAGCCGGACGGGTTAGGCGGCGTTAACCCCGAGCGGGGATCAGCCCGGCGGCCGGGGGTGCCCCCACCCCGAGGGTCCGTCGCTACGCGACGTTCACCTCCCCCAGCCTCCGGCCGGGGGTACCCCCACCCCGAGGGTCCGTCGCTACGCGACGTTGACCCTCTGCCCGGGCGGGGCGGCCTCCAGCCAGGCGAGGAAGCCGGTGAGCGCGTCCTCGCTCATCGCCAGCTCCAGCGGCTCCCCGTTGTGCAGGCAGCGCAGCACCACCGAGCCGGAGAGCAGGGCGAGCTCCTCCTGGCCCTCCGGGTAGCGCCGGCCGAGCACCTCGATCTCCCGGCGCGGCAGCACCCTGCGCGGGCGCGGGGCGTACGAGAAGACCCGGAACCACTCGATCGAGTCACCGCTGTAGCGGCCGATACCAAAAACCCACCCCTTGCCGTCGGTCTGGGGGACCGGGGCCGAGGTGGGTTTGCCGTTCTCGTCGAGGTCGGGCTGCGTCGAGGCGTCGGCGGGCATTTTGAGTCGGTAACTGCAGTCGAACGTGCCGCCGACCCGCTGGATCAGGCGGCGTCGTACCGCGAACGCCACCAGGCCGATCACACCCAGCGCCACGACCGCCGCACACACCACAAGCGCGAGGACCATGCTCACCTACCTCCTCGCTACCCGCGTTCCCCGTATCGGTCGTATCAAGCGACCGCGTTGACCTACCAACTACGACGACAGTCCCGGGGTCACGCTCACGCGTCCCCGGGACCGTCGGTCGACCCCGCTGAACCGGGGTCTCGGCGCACTCAGACGTGGGCCTTGAGGCCGCGCGCCGCGAACAGGCGGACCTCGGCGCGCCGCTCGGCGTGCTCGTCCAGGCCCGACTTGGCCTGCTCCAGCGCGCGCTCGGCGCGGGCGACGTCGATCTCGTCCGCCAGCTCGGCGATCTCCGCGAGCAGAGACAGCTTGTTGTCGGCGAAGGAGATGAAGCCGCCGTGCACCGCGGCGATCACGGTGCCGCCGTCCGTCGTGCGGATGGTGACCGGACCGGTCTCCAGCACACTCAGCACCGGGGTGTGACCCGGCATGATGCCGGTGTCGCCGGAGGCCGTACGGGCGACGACGATGGTGGCCGCACCGGACCACACCTTGCGGTCGGCTGCGACCAGCTCGACGTGCAGCTCAGCCAACGTGGGCTCCTAGGCTCATGCAACCCCCGATTACTCGGGAGTTTCGGTAAGAATAACGGCCGCGCGCCCCCGGCATGAAACCGGCGGCACGGATTTGACCGGAATCACAGCCGATGCGACGCGAGGGGTGGTCCCGGGCTCGGGGCCACCCCTCACGGTCACTCAGCTGCTACCGGCCGCGATTACTTCTTCGCCAGCTCGGCGGCGTTCTTCTCGAGGTCCTCGATGCCACCGCACATGAAGAAGGCCTGCTCCGGGACGGAGTCGTACTTGCCGTCGGCGATCGAGTTGAAGGCCTCGATGGTCTCCGACAGCGGCACGGTCGAACCCTCGACACCGGTGAACTGCTTCGCCACGTAGGTGTTCTGCGAGAGGAAGCGCTCGATGCGACGGGCCCGGTGGACCGTGATCTTGTCCTCCTCCGACAGCTCGTCCATGCCGAGGATGGCGATGATGTCCTGGAGGTCCTTGTACTTCTGCAGGATCCCCTTGATACGGAGGGCCGTGTCGTAGTGGGTCTGCGCGATGTACCGCGGGTCGAGGATGCGGGACGTGGAGTCCAGCGGGTCGACGGCCGGGTAGATGCCCTTCTCCGAGATCGGGCGCGACAGAACGGTCGTCGCGTCCAGGTGGGCGAAGGTGGTGGCCGGGGCCGGGTCGGTCAGGTCGTCCGCGGGGACGTAGATCGCCTGCATCGAGGTGATCGAGTGACCGCGGGTCGAGGTGATGCGCTCCTGGAGGAGGCCCATCTCGTCGGCCAGGTTCGGCTGGTAGCCCACCGCGGAGGGCATGCGGCCGAGCAGGGTCGACACCTCGGAACCGGCCTGGGTGAACCGGAAGATGTTGTCGATGAAGAGGAGCACGTCCTGCTTCTCGACGTCACGGAAGTACTCCGCCATGGTCAGCGCGGAGAGCGCGACGCGCAGACGGGTGCCCGGCGGCTCGTCCATCTGGCCGAAGACCAGCGCGGTCTTGTCCAGAACGCCCGAGTCGACCATCTCGTCGATGAGGTCGTTGCCCTCACGGGTGCGCTCGCCGACGCCGGCGAACACCGACACACCACCGAAGTTCTCGGCGACGCGGTAGATCATCTCCTGGATCAGAACGGTCTTGCCGACACCGGCACCACCGAACAGACCGATCTTGCCACCCTGGACGTACGGGGTGAGGAGGTCGATGACCTTGATGCCGGTCTCGAACATCTCGGTCTTGGACTCGAGGTCCTTGAACGCCGGCGCCTTGCGGTGGATCGGCCAGCGGACCTCGACCTGCTGGTCGAACTCCTTCTGGTCCACGTTCAGCACGTCGCCGAGGGCGTTGAAGACCTTGCCCTTGGTGATCTGGCCGACGGGCACCGAGATGGCGGCACCGGTGTCGGTGACCTGGGTGCCACGGACCAGACCGTCGGTCGGCTGCATCGAGATGCCGCGGACCATGCCGTCGCCCAGGTGCTGGGCGACCTCGAGGGTCAGGGTCTTCTTGCCCGAGCCGTCGGGGTTCTCCACCTCGACGTGCAGGGCGTTGAACATGTTCGGAATGGCGTCGACGGGGAACTCCACGTCGACGACCGGGCCGATGACCCGCGCGACGCGGCCCGTCGCCGTGGTCGGCTCAACAGTGGTGGTCATTCTCATTCGCTCCCGCGGCTAGCGTCGGCGAGGGCGTTGGCACCGCCGACGATCTCGCTGATTTCCTGGGTGATCTCGGCCTGACGGGCCGAGTTGGCAAGCCGCGTGAGCGACTTGATGAGCTCGCCGGCGTTGTCCGTCGCGCTCTTCATCGCGCGGCGGCGGGCGGCGTGCTCGGAGGCGGCCGACTGCAGCAGCGCGTTGTAGATCCGGCTCTCGACGTACCGCGGCAGCAGCGCGTCGAGGACGCCCTCCGCCGACGGCTCGAAGTCGTACAGCGGGAAGATCTCGGCCTTGGCCGACGTCTGGTCGCTGAGCTGGACCTCGTCCAGCTTCAGCGGCAGCAGTCGGGCGTCCACCGCGTCCTGCGTCAGCATCGACACGAACTCGGTCGAGACCACGTGGAGTTCGTCCACGCCGCCGGTCTCGGCCGTGAAGGCCTCGATCAGCTCGCCCGCGACCGTCTTCGCGTCACCGTAGGTCGGCTTGTCCGAGAAGCCCGTCCACGAGTTCCCGACCGCCAGGTCACGGAAGGTGTAGTACGACAGACCCTTCCGACCGACGATGTAGGTCACCACGTCCTTGCCCTCGCCGCGCAGGCGCTCGGTGAGCGCCAGCGCCGCCTTGATGGCGTTGGACGAGTAACCGCCCGCCAGGCCGCGGTCCGCCGTGATCAGCAGGACGGCGGCACGCGTGGCGTTCGGGTTCTCGGTGGTGAGCGGGTGCTTGGCGTTGGACCGGGTGGCCACCGCCGTCACCGCCCGGGTGAGCTCATCGGCGTACGGGGCGGAGGCGGCCACCGCGCGCTGCGCCTTGCCGATGCGCGCCGCGGAGATCATCTCCATCGCCTTGGTGATCTTCTTCGTCGCGGTGACAGAGCGGATCCGGCGCTTGTAGACCCGAAGCTGTGCTCCCATGGGTCGTTACGTCCTTTCCCTCGCTACCGGACTCAGGCCTGCTCGGAGAGCAGCTTGCCGTCGGCGGTCTGGTACCCCTGCTTGAAGGCGTCGATGGCCGTGGTCAGCGCGTCGACGGTGCCCTCGGCGAGCAGACCGGTCTCGACGATGCCCGCGAGCAGGTCCTTGTGCTGGAGGCGCACGTGGTCCAGGAACTCGCGCTCGAAGCGGCGGATCTCGGCGACCGGGACGTCGTCCAGCTTGCCGGTGGTGCCGGCCCAGATGGAGACGACCTGCTCCTCGACCGGGAACGGCTGGTACTGGCCCTGCTTCAGCAGCTCGACCATGCGCGCACCGCGCGCCAGCTGGGCCTTGGAGGCCGCGTCCAGGTCGGAACCGAAGCCGGCGAAGGCCTCCAGCTCGCGGTACTGGGCGAGGTCCAGACGCAGACGGCCGGCAACCGAGCGCATGGCCTTGATCTGGGCGGAGCCACCGACGCGGGAGACCGAGATGCCGACGTTCACGGCCGGGCGGATGCCGGCGTTGAACAGGTCGGACTCCAGGAAGCACTGGCCGTCGGTGATGGAGATGACGTTGGTCGGGATGTACGCCGAGACGTCGTTGGCCTTGGTCTCGATGATCGGCAGACCGGTCATCGAGCCGCCGCCCAGGGCGTCGTTCAGCTTGGCGCAGCGCTCCAGCAGGCGGGAGTGCAGGTAGAAGACGTCGCCCGGGTAGGCCTCGCGGCCCGGCGGACGGCGCAGCAGCAGCGACACGGAGCGGTAGGCCTCGGCCTGCTTCGACAGGTCGTCGAAGATGATCAGGACGTGCTTGCCGTCGTACATCCACTCCTGGCCGATGGCCGAACCGGTGTACGGGGCGAGGTACTTGAAGCCGGCCGGGTCGGAGGCGGGAGCAGCCACGATGGTGGTGTACTCCAGCGCGCCGGCCTCCTCCAGGGCGCCGCGGACGGACGCGATGGTGGAGCCCTTCTGGCCCACGGCGACGTAGATGCAGCGGACCTGCTTCTCCGGGTCGCCCGAGCGCCAGTTGTCGCGCTGGTTGATGATCGTGTCGACGGCCACCGCGGTCTTGCCGGTCTGGCGGTCACCGATGATCAGCTGACGCTGGCCACGGCCGATCGGGGTCATCGAGTCGATGGCCTTGATGCCGGTCTGCAGCGGCTGCTTGACCGACTTGCGGGCCATGACGCCGGGGGCCTGCAGCTCCAGGGCACGACGGCCGGTGGAGGCGATGTCACCCAGACCGTCGATCGGGTTGCCCAGCGGGTCCACGACGCGGCCGAGGTAGCCGTCGCCGACCGGAACCGAGAGGACCTCGCCGGTGCGGCGCACGGTCTGGCCCTCTTCGATGCCACCGAACTCGCCGAGGATGACGACACCGATCTCGCGGGTGTCGAGGTTCAGCGCGAGGCCGAGCGTGCCGTCCTCGAACCTCAGCAGCTCGTTCGCCATGACCGAGGGCAGGCCCTCGACATGCGCGATGCCGTCCGCCGCGTCAGTGACCGTGCCGACCTCTTCCACAGAAGCGGCGTCCGGCTGGTACGACTGGACAAAGTCGGCCAGCGCGTCCCGGATCTCCTCCGGACGGATCGTAAGCTCCGCCATCAGGCTTCCCTGCTCTCCTAGTTTGCGATCCTCGGCCCGCCATTGAGGGCCGCAAGTATTCGACTCTCGGCCGGGTCTGCCGAACCGGCCGTCCGATGTGCCGGCTCCTTGGGGAGCCGGTTTCCCGACCGAGGGTCGGATGTGCTGCTGCTTCGGTGCTCAGCCTTCGAGCGACTGGCGAGCGCCTTCGAGGCGGCTCGACACGGTGCCGTCGATGATCTCGTCGCCGACCTGCACCCGGACACCGCCGACGACCTCGGGGTCGACGTCGATGTTCAGGTGGACCTGGCGGCCGTACATCCGGGCCAGAGCACCGGACAGGCGCTCCTTCTGGGTGTCCGACAGCGGCACCGCGGTGGTGACCAGGGCCACCACGCGGCCGCGGCGCGCGGCGGCGAGCTTCGAGTAGGACTCCAGGCCCTGCTCCAGGCTACGGCCACGCGGCGCGTTGACGATGGCCGTGACCAGCCGGACGGTGCCCGCGTGGGCGCGGCCGCCGAGCAGCTTGTTGATCAGCGCGGCCTTCGGGGCGATGCCGGCCTTCGGCTCGGTCAGCGCGGCGCGCAGCTCGTGCGAGCCGCTCACCACCCGGCTGAACCGGAACAGCTCGTCCTCGACGTCGTCCAGGGCGCCTGCCCTGTCCGCCGCGATGACCTCGGCGTACGCGGCCAGCTCCTCGGTCCCGTCCACCAGGTCGCGCGAGCCCGACCAGCGGGAGCGGACCAGACCGGAGACGAGGTCGACGGTCTCGCCGGAGACCTGACCGGTCAGCAGCGAGGAGACCAGCTGGGCCTTGTCCTGACCCGACCGGGACGGGTCGGTCAGGACACGGCGCAGCGACACCTCACGGTCCAGCACGGCCGTGACGGCGGTGAGCTCCTCGGCGAGCTTGGCCGCGTCCACCGAGGTGGAGTCGGTCAGGCTCTCCAGGTTCTGCCGGCCGGCGGCGAGGGCCTCGCGGCTGGCGCCGATCACTTGGCCGCACCCTGAGCAACGGCGGCCTTGGCCTCCAGCTCGTCCAGGAAACGGTCGATCACGCCGCTCTGCCGAGCGCTGTCCTCAAGGGACTCACCCACGATGCGGGAAGCCAGCTGGGAGGCCAGCGAACCCACGTCCTGGCGCAGGACGGCGGTCGCCTGCTTCTTGTCGGCCTCGATCTGCGCGTGGCCGGCGGCGACGATGGCCTCGCGCTGACGCTGGCCCTCCTCGCGCATCTCGGTGAGCTGGGCAGCGCCCTGCTCGCGAGCCTGCTCGACGATGCGGGCAGCCTCGTGACGCGCCTCGGCGAGCTCGGCGCGGTACTGCTCAAGCAGGGCCTGGGCCTCGGCCTGCGCGGCCTCGGCGCGCTCCATGCCGCCTTCGATGGCGTCCCGACGCTCCGACAGCACCTTCTCGATGCTGGGGAGGAGCTTCTTGCCGAGCAGGCCGAAGACGATGAAGAAGCAGAGCAGGCCGATGATGATCTCGGGCCACGCGGGCAGGAGAGGATTCATGATCTCCTCCGTCTCCGCAAGCTGAGCCACGACGCTCATATCTGGACCTTCCTCGAAGGGTCTACGCCGGGGATTACTTGGGGCCCTGGCCGAAGACGAACGGCATGACGATGCCGATGAGGGCGAGCGCCTCGGTCAGCGCGAAGCCGATGAACATGTTGGAGCGGATCAGGCCGGCAGCCTCGGGCTGGCGGGCCATCGCCTGCACACCGTTACCGAAGATGAGACCGACACCGATGCCGGGGCCGATCGCGGCGAGGCCGTAACCGATCGAAGCGACGGAACCGTAGACGCCGACCTCAGCGAGCATGCTCATTGCAGTGTGTCCTTTGCGGGGATGGTGTACCGGTGGTGATTGGCCACCGGGCGTTCCGGGAGTGGTTCAGGAGGGCCGGGGCCCCCTGGCTCAGTGCGCCTCTTCGAGGGCACCGGCGATGTAGCTGCTGGCGAGCATCACGAAGATGTAGGCCTGCAGGAACTGGACCAGCAGCTCGAAGGCGGTCAGGCCGACGGCGACGACGAACGAGGCCGAGCCGTAGAGCGCACCCAGGGTCGGGCTGAGCAGGTACCAGGAGGCAACGGAGAACATCACGACCAGCAGGTGGCCCGCGAACATGTTCGCGAAGGCTCGGACCGCGAGCGTGAAGGGGCGCACGAAGATGTTCGAGAAGAACTCGATCGGCACCAGGATGAACATGACCCAGCCGGGGATGCCCGAGGGCCAGCAGAGGTTCTTGAGACCGCCGACGAAGCCGTGCTTCTTGAAGGTCAGCGTCATGTAGGTGATCCACACGACCGCCGCGAGGCCGGCCGGGAACGCGATCGCCGCCGTCACGGGGAACTGTGCGAACGGGATGATCGACATGATGTTCATCAACCAGATGAAGAAGAACATCGAGACGAGCATCGGGACGTACTTCTCGCCCTTCTTGCCGATCGTCTCCAGCACGATGGAGCGCTTGACGAAGTCGTAGCCGATCTCGCCGACCAGCTGCAGCTTGCCGGGGACCAGGCGCGGCTTGGCGAAGGCGGCCCAGAAGAAGACGACGACCAGGAGCGCAACGATGACCGACAGCAGCATCGGCTTGTTGAACTCGATGCTGCCGATCGAGAAGATCGGCTTGAACTGGAACTCGTTCAGACCCGGGGCCGGGAAGCCGCAGCCAGCGTCCCCGAAGTGGCAACTGCCTGAGGCGAGGAACGTGAGCTGATCAGCACTCACCACGGACTCCTTCGTCGTGACGCATGGTTACGGCAACCTCGGTGTGTCGGCGTGGCCTGCGGCCACGGAGCGGCACTGAAACTTGATGGGTTTCTCGCGGATCCCGCGCGCCGGTGCGCCGCACCACAGCGGGATCATCGAAGACTGCGCGGATTCGGGGGGCGATCCGTCCGCTGTTCGGACAGACCTGGCCGCTTCCCGTACTCCGTTGTTGCGACGGACGATAGCAGTCCGTCAGTGCGGCATAAACACCGCCCCCCTCGTTGGGGGGACAGTCAGGCCTCGTCACTGTTGACGCCCCGAGTCGGAAGGCTTGTCACCCTTCTTTTCCGAGGCGTCGGGGTCGACGTAGAAGGTCTTGGCCTTCAGCGCGCCACGCACCTGGAACCCCGTCCAGATCAGCGCGCAGCCGAGCAGCGTGAAGGCGAAGGCCTGCCGGTTGAAGAGCTCGGTGTCCTTGAAGACGGCCAGGACGATGCCGACCAGCAGGATCTGCGTGGTGTACACCAGGAGCGCCGCGGCCATCATGATCTGCGGGTTCGACCTGGTCAGGCGGTCGAGCGCGACCTGGCCGGAACTGAAGAAGGCCATCACCAGCAGCGCGCCGAAGAGGGCGCCGAGCAGCCCCTTCCCGCCGGCGACGGCGAACGAGATCGCCATGGCGATGATCCCGGCGGCCGCAGTGGGAATCGCGGCGCCTCGGAGGATCCGGGCGTCGGTGGACGGCATGTCGGCAGCTCCGGCGGCATGTCGATGAGACGGGGGGACGGGGCACAGAAGGTGGTGGGTGACACCGGACCGAGAGGCCGCCGCCCGGGCCGCCCGCTGGAGCGGCGGGCCCGTCGAGGGAGACCGACCAGGGACGGAAGTCCTCCACCTGTCAGGTCTTTCGGCGTGTTCTCGGTACTCGTGAACGGTATCACAAACTATTTGATGAGAGCTTTACCATGAATGTGTGGCACCTGTCACACCGACGGCGCAACGGTACAGCCGAACGGGTGAGGCCATCCGACGGAACATCAACTGCCTTGCTAGCGGCGGCCGGTGGTCCGGCCGTGGTCGTCGAGCGCGGAGGCTCCCCGGTCGGCTTCACCGAGAAGTTGCTTGTCCTTTGCCGACAGTTCGGCCATGGGGGCGGGCGGACGGCGCCGGTAGCGCGGCGGGACGAAGGCCTGCACCGCCTTCGGCGCGCGCGGCCGGAACTGCGGCGTCAGCAGCACCACCAGGCCGACCAGGCAGAGCCCGGCGAGCGTCAGCACCACCGTGCGGCCGGTGTTGGTGACCGAGAAGGCCACCGTGCCGAAGGCGATCAGCGCGGCCCAGAAGTACATGATCAGGACCGCACGGCTGTGCGAGTGCCCGACCTGGAGCAGCCGGTGGTGCAGGTGGCGCTTGTCCGCGGCGAACGGCGACTGGCCGGCCCAGGTGCGGCGCACCACCGCGAGCAGCAGGTCCGCCAGCGGCAGCGCGATGACCGTCAGCGGCAGCAGCAGCGGGATGTAGATCGGCACCAGGGCGTGCACGGTCGCGGTCTGCGAACCGGTCTCGCTGCTGATCAGGTCCGGGTCGACGCGGCCGGTGATGGAGATCGCGGCCACGGCCAGCATCAGGCCCAGCATCATCGAGCCGGAGTCGCCCATGAAGATTCGCGCGGGGTGCATGTTGTGCGCCAGGAAGCCCAGGCACATGCCGATCAGCAGCACGCTGAACAGCACCGCGGGCGCCGCGTCGGTGATCGTGTAGCCGTACCAGAGCCGGTAGCTGTACAGGAAGAACGCCATCGCGGCGATGCAGACCATGCCGCCCGCCAGGCCGTCCAGGCCGTCGATGAAGTTCACCGCGTTGACCATGACGACGACCAGGGTGACCGAGATGACCATGCCCTGGGTGGGGCTCACCGCGACCGCGCCGACACCGGGCACCGGGAGGGTGATCACCGTGACGCCCTGCCAGACCATCACACCGGCGGCGATCATCTGGCCGCCGAGCTTCACCAGCGCGTCCACGCCCCACTTGTCGTCGAGCACCCCGAGCAGCCACATGATCCCGGCGCCGGACAGCAGCGCGCGGATGTCGGTGCCCTGGGAGAACACCTTGCTCAGGTTGTCCAGCTGCGAGGCGACCAGGATGCCCGCGCACAGCCCGCCGAACATGGCGATCCCGCCGAGCCGCGGCGTCGGCTCGCGGTGCACGTCCCGGGCGCGGACCGGCGGCATGGCGCCGGCCGCGATGGCGAACTTCCGGACCGGGCCGGTCAACAGGTAGGTGACGGCGGCGGTGCAGAACAGCACCAGCAGATACTCACGCACCACCGGCCTCCTGCGTCACTGTCCAACGGGGAGGTACCGAAGGTACTCCCCTGCGTTCCCGGGGTTCGAGGTGCGTCGCCACGCCCCACACCTTATTGAGTCGGACGCTCAAGGCACGCATCGCGGTTCGCTCTCCCGGGTAGGAGATCCGAATATCCGTCGACGACGCTCTCGTCACCGCCGGTCGGCGAAGGACAGGGCCAGCTCCCGGACCCGGTTCGCCACCCGCGCGCCCGTGCCCCCGGCGAGCGCCTGAGCGATCAGCCCGGCGAGCTCGGCGAGTTCCGCCTCGCCCATCCCCTGGCTGGTCACCGTGCCGGTGCCCAGCCGGATCCCGGAGGCCTCGGCCGCCGGAGCCGGGTCGAAGGGCAGCGCGCACTTGCCGAGCAGCAGTCCGGCCACGGCGCAGCGCCGCTCGGCCTCCGCACCGGTGACGCCCAGCGGGCTCACGTCCGCCGTCACCAGGTGGGTGTCGGTGCCGCCGGTCAGCAGGCGCATCCCGGCCGCCGCGAGCCCTGTCGCCAGCACCCGCGCCCCGTCCACCGTCCGCTGCGCGTACGCCCGGTAGCCGGGCGTCGCCGCCTCGGCCAGCGCCACCGCCTTGCCGGCCACCTCGTTCATCGCCGCCCCGCCCTGGCTGAACGGGAACACCGCCCGGTCGATCCGCTCGGCCAGCTCCGCGGTGGACAGCAGCAGGCCCCCGCGCGGGCCGCGCAGCAGCTTGTGGGTGGCCGCCACGGTGACGTCCGCGTACGGCACCGGGGAGGGCGCCACGCCGGCCGCGACCAGGCCGGCGGTCTGGGCGACCGAGGCGATCAGGTAGGCGTCCACCTCGTCGGCGATCTCCCGGAAGGCGGCCCAGTCCGGGTGCCGGGGGTGCGAGATCGAACCCGCCACGATCGCCTTCGGGCGGTGCTCGCGGGCCAGGTCGCGCACCTGGTCGAGGTCGATCAGGCCGTCGGCCTCGCGCACCCCGTACCCCGTGAAGGCGAACCAGCGGCCGGAGAAGTTCGCCCGCGAGCCGCAGCTGAGGTGGCCGCCGTGCTCCAGCGACATCGCCAGCACCCCGTCGCCGGGCCGCAGCAGCGCCGCGTACGCCGCCAGCATCGCCGAAGTCGCCGACCGGGGCTGGACGTTGGCGTGCGGGGCGGCGAACAGCTCACGGGCCCGGTCGATCGCCAGCAGCTCGGCGGCGTCCGCGAGGGCGCAGCCGGTGTGGTGCCGGCGGCCCGGGTAGCCCTCGGCGTACTTGTCGATCAGCGGCCCGCTCAGCGCCGCCAGGACGGCCGGGGAGGTCAGGTTCTCCCCCGCCAGCAGCTGGACCGTCTCGGCCCGCCGCTCGGCCTCGGCCGCCAGCAGGTCGGCCACCTGCGGATCGGCCCGGTGCAGTGCCTCGGAGGCCCACGGGCGCCCTCTGGTCGCGGTCGGGCCGGTCGGGGCGTCGGTGACGGTCATGGCGGGGCTCCGGGGCGGCGTGGGGGCGCCTCCCGGCGTGGGGGCCGGGAAGGGTGGGTTCCTCCAGCGTAGGACCGGCCGGGCCGGGCGGCTCGTCGGCGCGGGGCCATTCGGCGCTCGGCCGCCGCGGGCCGTCCCCGGGCCGCCGGGGGGCCTTCGGGCCGCTCGCGGCGCGGGCGGTCAGCGCAGCGCGGGCACGCCGGTGAGCGCGGTGACCACCGGGTCGACCGCGTGGAATATCTCCTCGCCGCAGTTGCGGAACATGCCGATCGGGGCCCCGTACGGGTCGTCCAGTTCGTCAGACTCCGGGGTGGCGGCGAGCAGCCAGCCGCGCAGCGCGGCGGCCGCCCGGACCAGGGCGCGGGCGCGCTCGGTGACGTCGGCGCCGCGGCGCGGGTCGGGCAGGGTGCCCGGGTCGATCGTCCGCACCAGGCGGGTGAACTCCTTCAGGGTGAAGGTGCGCAGCCCCGCCTCGTGGCCCATCGAGATGACCTGGGCGCGGTGGTCCAGGGTCGCGGTGAGCACCAGGTCGGCCTCGACCACGTGCTCGTCCAGCAGCTCGCGGCCGGTGAAGCCGCCGCTGTCCGCGCCGTACTCGTCCAGGACGGTCACGGCGTGGTCCTCCATCGGCGCGCCCACGTGGCCCCAGGTGCCGGCGCTCTCCACCAGGATCCGGCCGGCCACCCGGGGGCTGAGCCGGGTGTCCAGCTCACGCCGGGTGAGCCGCTCGGCGATCGGCGAGCGGCAGATGTTGCCGGTACAGACGAACAGGATCCGGAAGTGGTCCAGCGGCCTGGGGCCCACACTCAGGTACGGCGCTATGCCGGGCCCGGCATGGAGCGAGGCGATGGGCGTCAACTGCCGGCCTCCAGGTCGGGGACGACCTCCCTCAGCTGCTCGACGCTGATCGCGCCCGCCCGCAGCAGGACCGGGACCTTGCCCGTGACGTCGACGATGGACGAGGCGGTCGCGTGGTCCGCCTGTCCGCCGTCCAGGTAGACCGAGATGGCGTCGCCGAGCTGCGCCTGCGCCTCGTCGCAGGTGGCCGGGGACGGGCCGCCGGTCTTGTTGGCGCTGGAGACGGCCAGCGGGCCGGTGGCGTTCAGCAGCTCGATGGCGACCGGGTGCAGCGGCATCCGGACGGCGACGGTGCCGCGGGTCTCGCCGAGGTCCCAGCGCAGCGAGGGCTGGTGCTTGGCGACCAGGGTGAGCCCGCCCGGCCAGAACGCGTCGACCAGCTCCCAGGCCTGCTCGGAGAAGTCGGTGACCAGGCCGTGCAGGGTGGTCGGCGAGCCGACCAGCACGGGCGAGGGCATGTTGCGGCCGCGGCCCTTGGCGGCCAGCAGGTCGCCGACGGCCTCCGGCGAGAAGGCGTCCGCGCCGACCCCGTACAGGGTGTCGGTGGGCAGCACGACGAGTTCGCCCCGGCGAATGGCCGAGGCGGCCTCGCGCAGGCCGGTGGCGCGGTCCCCGGCGTCGGCACAGTCGTAACGGCGGCTCATCGGTGCGGTCCCCTTCCGGAATGGCTCATCACAGCGTTCACAGCACGGTCTTCACGGCGCGGCCGGGCGAGCGGCGCGGCCGCGGCCCGGCTGGTCACAACGACGCCCTGCGGGCTGTCGTGAAGCGCGGTCGGTTGTTCAGGTCGCGGTGGTCGGCGGTGTCCGTCCAGCCGCGTTCCTCGTTGAAGATCCACGGGACCTGCCCGCCCTGCTGGTCGGCGTGCTCGATCACCACCGCGCCGCCGGGGCGCAGCAGCCGGGCGGCCACCCGCTCGATGCCGCGGATGGTGTCCAGGCCGTCCTCGCCGGAGAACAGCGACATCTGCGGGTCGTGGTCGCGGGCCTCCGGGGCGACGTACTCCCACTCGGTGAGCGGGATGTACGGCGGGTTGGAGATCACCAGGTCGAAGCGGCCGTCCCAGGAGCGGTCGTCGGCGAAGGCCCGGGTGGCGTCACCGGCGTGCAGGGTGACCCGGGCGCGGTCGGGGCTGGCCTCGATGTTGCGCCGGGTGTACTGCAGCGCGCCCTCGTCGAGTTCGAAGGCGTGCACGGTCGAGCGCGGCAGCTCCTGGGCCAGGGCGAGCGCGATGGCGCCGGAGCCGGAGCACAGGTCGACGACCAGCGGCTCGGCCACGTCCATGTCGCGGACGGCGTCTATGGCCCACTCGACGACCGTCTCGGTCTCCGGCCGGGGCACGAACACCCCGGGGCCGACCTCCAGTTCGAGGTAGCGGAAGAACGCCCGCCCGGTGATGTGCTGGAGCGGTTCGCGCGCCTCGCGGCGGGAGACGGCCTCCCAGTAGCGGGCGTCGAAGTCGGCGTCCTTCACCGAGTGCAGCTGGCTGCGCTTGACGTTGTGGACGTAGGCGGCGAGTTCCTCCGCGTCGAAGCGCGGCGACGGCACGCCGGCCGCGGCCAACCGCTGGGTGGCCTGGGCCACCTCGGCGAGCAGCAGGTTCATCCGTACGACCTCTTGTTTCTGCGCTCCGGCTCGCGCCGTCGCTCGGGCTGGGGCGCGCCGGTCTCAGTTCTGTTGGGCCGAGGCGAGCTTGGCCGCCGCGTCCGCGTCGACGCAGGACTGGATCACCGCGTTCAGTTCGCCGTCCAGGACCTGGTCCAGGTTGTACGACTTGAACCCCGTGCGGTGGTCCGAGATGCGGTTCTCCGGGTAGTTGTACGTCCGGATCCGCTCGGAGCGGTCCACCGTACGGACCTGGCTGCGACGCGCGTCCGAGGCCTCGCGCTCGGCCTCCTCCTGCGCGGCGGCCAACAGGCGCGACCGCAGGATGCGCATCGCCTGCTCCTTGTTCTGCAGCTGGCTCTTCTCGTTCTGGCAGGACGCCACGATACCGGTCGGCAGGTGGGTGATCCGGACCGCGGAGTCGGTGGTGTTGACCGACTGGCCGCCGGGGCCGGACGAACGGTAGACGTCGATCCGCAGGTCGTTGGCGACGATCTCGACCTCGACCTCCTCCGCCTCGGGGGTGACCAGCACGCCCGCCGCGGAGGTGTGGATGCGGCCCTGGGACTCGGTGGCGGGGACGCGCTGCACGCGGTGCACGCCGCCCTCGTACTTCAGCCGGGCCCAGACGCCCTGCCCGGGCTCGGCGTTGCCCTTGGTCTTCACGGCCACCGAGACGTCCTTGTAGCCGCCGAGGTCGGACTCGTTGGCGTCGATGATCTCGGTCTTCCAGCCGATCCGCTCGGCGAAGCGCAGGTACATCCGGAGCAGGTCGCCGGCGAACAGCGCGGACTCCTCGCCGCCCTCACCCGCCTTGATCTCCAAGATGACGTCCTTGTCGTCGCTCGGGTCGCGCGGCACGAGCAGCATCCGCAGCTCCTCGGTCAGCCCCTCGCGGCGCTGCTCGCCCTCCTTCACCTCGGCGAGGAACTCCGGTTCCTCGGCGGCGAGTTCGCGCGCGGCCTCGATGTCCTCGCCGGCCTGTCGCCACTGCCGGTAGACCCGGGTGATCGGGGTCAGCTCGGCGTACCGCTTGGCCAGCTTGCGAGCGTTGGCCTGGTCGGCGTGGACGGACGGGTCGGCCAGCCTCTTCTCGAGGTCGGCGTGCTCGACGAGGAGCTCTTCGACTGCCTCGAACATGGAGTGGGCCTTCTTCCCGTGAGAACCGTTGGGAGCCGGTGAGGACCGGCCGGTCGTGCGAACCGCTGGAGGGGGTGCTGGGGGGATGCGAACGGCGCCGGCCCCCAGCGCCCCCGGAACGAGTACGGGGGCACCGGGAACCGGCGCCGTGGGAGCGCTAGGCCTTCGCGCTGTGCTGCTTGCCGAAGCGGGCCTCGAAGCGGGCCACGCGGCCACCGGTGTCGAGGATCTTCTGCTTGCCGGTGTAGAACGGGTGGCACTGCGAGCAGACCTCGGCGCGGATCTCGCCACTGGCCTCGGTCGAGCGGGTCGTGAACTCGGCACCGCAGGTGCAGGTCACACGGGTGACCACGTACTGGGGGTGAACGTTGGGCTTCAAGGGGTTCTCCTAGGTTCGGGAGGGCACCGGGTCGGCGGCGGGAGCGCCGCACGTGAACCGGGACCGACGGACCAGTCTGCCAGGACCGGCCGCATCTTCCCAAACCGGGTCGTGTTCCGGGATATTCCGGGCGCAGCTCAGCGCCGGGCGGGAGCCTTCGCCGGGGCCGTGGGGGCGGCCGTGGGGGCGGCCCGGGCGGGGTTCTCGGGCTGCGCCGAGACGATCGCCTGCGGGACCGGCTGGTCGGCCTTGAGGGCCGCCCAGAGCTGGTCCGCCTGCGGCTGCTGCTCGACCACCCGGTTGGGGTCGCTGGGCGCGGTCACCACCGGCAGGGTCACCATGCCGAGCTGGTCCGGCCCGATCCCCTTGAGCTCCTGGACGAGCCCCACCAGGGCGTTCACCGAGCCCAGCGCGGAGTCGGTGGTGATGCTGCGGGTCATGGTGTCGCCGATCGACCAGAGCTTGACCGGGTTGGAGTAGAGCCCGATCCCGCCGGCCTGCTGGAGCAGCGACTTCACCATCTGCTTCTGGAGTTCGATCCGGCCGAGGTCGCTGCCGTCGCCGACGCCGTGCCGGGTGCGGACGAAGGCCAGCGACTGCTGTCCGTCGAGGTGGTGCTCGCCCGGTGCCAGGTCGAGCCCGCTGTCCTTGTCGTGGATGGCCACCGTGGTGCTCACGGTGGCCCCGCCTATCGCGTCCACGACGCGGGCGAAGCCGGCGAAGTCGATCTGCACGTAGTGGTCCATCCGCAGCCCGGTGAGCTGCTCGGTGGTCTTGACCGCGCAGGCCGCGCCGCCGGCCTCGAAGGCGCTGTTGTACATCGCGCGCTTGGCGCCGGCCACCGCCTTGCCGCCGGCGTCGGTGCAGTCGGGCCGGGTGACCAGGGTGTCGCGCGGGATCGAGACGACCTCGGCGTGCGAGTGGTCCTGGTTGACGTGCAGCACCATCGCGGTGTCCGAGCGGGCGGTGTCGCCGGTGTCGCCGCCGGCCAGGTCGCCGTTCTCGCCGTTGCGCGAGTCGGAGCCCAGCACCAGGACGTTGAACGAGCCGTCGGTGGCGGCCGGCGGGCGGGCGTCGCCGAGGCGGGCGTTGATGTCGACGCTCTTGATGTTGCCGTTGAGTTTGACGTACGCGTAGCCGGCCGCTCCGGCGCCGAGGACGACGAGCGCGGCGAACGCGCAGGCGGCCGCCCGCAGGATCTTGCGGCGGCGGGTCAGGACCCTCTTGTGCTCGGCCATACGGTCCAGAGTAAAACGGACAAGATGATCAAAAAGCCTCATGATGTCCCAACTCTGGAACAAAGCCGGGTGGACGCACCGAACCCCGGACCGCTCGCGCGATCCGGGGTTCGGTGGGCGACAACCGTCCGGCTACGGTCAGTCGTTGGAGCCGGGGGTGGTCTTGGCGATCTGCATCAGGAACTCGGCGTTGCTCTTGGTCTGCTTCATCTTGTCCAGGAGCAGCTCGATCGCCTGCTGCGAGTCGAGCGCGTGCAGCACCCGGCGCAGCTTCCAGACGATGGCCAACTCCTCGCTGCCGAGCAGGATCTCCTCCTTGCGGGTGCTGGAGGCGTCCACGTCGACGGCCGGGAAGATGCGCTTGTCCGAGAGCTTGCGGTCGAGCTTGAGCTCCATGTTGCCGGTGCCCTTGAACTCCTCGAAGATCACCTCGTCCATGCGCGAGCCGGTCTCGACCAGCGCGGTGGCCAGGATGGTCAGCGAGCCGCCGTTCTCGATGTTGCGCGCGGCGCCGAAGAACTTCTTCGGCGGGTACAGCGCGGTCGAGTCGACACCACCGGACAGGATGCGGCCGGAGGCCGGCGCCGCCAGGTTGTAGGCGCGGCCGAGGCGGGTGATCGAGTCCAGCAGGATGACCACGTCGTGGCCCAGCTCCACCAGGCGCTTGGCGCGCTCGATGGCCAGCTCGGCGACGGTGGTGTGGTCCTCGGCCGGGCGGTCGAAGGTCGAGGAGATGACCTCGCCCTTCACCGACCGCTGCATGTCGGTGACCTCTTCCGGACGCTCGTCGACCAGGACGACCATCAGGTGGCACTCGGGGTTGTTGTGGGTGATCGCGTTGGCGACCGCCTGCAGCACCATCGTCTTGCCGGTCTTCGGCGGCGCGACGATCAGACCGCGCTGGCCCTTGCCGATCGGCGACACCAGGTCGATGATCCGGGTGGTCAGGATGCCCGCCTCGGTCTCCAGGCGCAGCCGGTCCTGCGGGTAGAGCGGGGTGAGCTTGTTGAACTCGGGGCGGCCGCGGCCGCTCTCCGGGTCCATGCCGTTGACGGAGTCCAGCCGCACCATGGCGTTGAACTTCTCGCGGCGCTCGCCGTCCTTGGGCTGGCGCACCGCGCCGGTGATGGCATCGCCCTTGCGCAGGCCGTTCTTGCGGACCTGGGCGAGCGAGACGTAGACGTCGTTCTGGCCCGGCAGGTAGCCGGAGGTGCGCACGAACGCGTAGTTGTCGAGGATGTCGAGGATGCCCGCGACCGGGATCAGGACGTCGTCCTCGCCGACCTGCGGCTCGGCGGGGCCGGCCTCGAAGCCCTCGCGGCGGGCGCCACGGCCCCGGCGGTCGCGGTAGCGGCCACGGCGGCCGCGGCGGCCGTCACCGAACTCGTCGTCGTCGTAGCCGCCCTGCTGGACCTGCGGCTGCTGGGTCTGCTGGCCGCCCTGGCGGGCCTGCTGGCCGTCGCCCTGAGCGGCCTGCTGCTGGCCGCCGCCCTGCTGGGGCTGGCGGTCGGTGCGCTCGCGGCGGTTGCGGCGGTCGCGGCGCGACTCGCGGGAGTCGCCGTCCTGGGCCTCGCCGCCGTCCTGGCGCTCGGCGCGCTCGGGGCGCTCCGCCCGCTCCGGGCGGTCGCTGCGGTCCCGGCGGTCCCGGCGGTCGCGACGGGTCTCGGTGCGGCCCTCCTCGCGGCCCTCGAAGGCGCGGGTCTCGGCCTGGCGGGTCTCGGCCTGCTTGGGCTCGGCCACGACGACGGCGGCGTCGGCCGTGACGTCGGCGGTCGGGGCGCCGGCGGCCGAGGTGGCGCGGCGGCGGGTGCGCTCGGCACGGGCGGGCGCGGCGGTCTCGGCGGCGGCCTGGACCGGGATCTCGATCTGGGCCTGCGACTCGGCGGCGGCCGGGGCCGCGGCGGCCGCAGCGGCGGCGGCCTTGGTGCGGCGGGCCGGCTTCTCGGCCGGCGCCTCGGCGGCGTCCGCCTTGGCGGCGGTGCGCTTGGTGGCGGCGGCCGGAGCACCACCGGCGGCGAGCAGCGGGTCTCCGCCGCTCTTCTCCTTGATGGTCTCGATCAGCTGGCTCTTGCGCATGCGTCCGGTACCGGTGATGCCCAGGTCCCCGGCGAGCTTCTGCAGCTCGGCCAGGACCATGCCGTCCAGGCCAGCGGCGGCGGTACGGCGGCGCCGCGCCGGGGTCGCGGGGGCGGCGGCTGCGTCCGACGCCTCGGCGTCCTGGCGCGCGCCCATCAGATCGGTGGAGTCGCTCACTAAGGGTCCTTCCCTGGAGCGGACGTCGGCCTGTCTGGCTCGGCGACCGGTTGTGCTGTCCTGACCGACGCTCGACTGCGTCGGTCCGAGGCGGTGATCCCCCGAAAGGCGGAAGCCGGTCGAGGGAGAGCTGCGAGGTGCGGTGCGTGAAGCACGGTGGTACTGAGTGGCGCGGCGGGCCGGTCGGTCGTGTGCCGACCGGGCGTACCCCCACGCTTGCCTGCGAATCCCGGGCCCCCGTCGCGTGACGGTGGACCGCGCTCCGCCCGTCCTGGCCTCAAGGTGGGAGGCCGCGAGTGGGAGTCAGGTGCCGTCACGGCTTCGGGATGCGGCCGCGTGTCGCGCAGGCAGGCTGCGTACGCGCTGCGGTGGGCTCCCGGAGAATCGTCGCCCCGTGCATCGCCGCGACTCCACGGCAGTGGAGTGCTGGGATCGGGACGCGGCGCACCGAGCCCCGGAGGGCACCTGGTGCAGCAATGAGGTTAACACTACCGACCCCCTCAGACATTCCCCAGCCTTGCGCTTGCCAATCGTGTCCGGACGGCCCGGCTCGGCAGGTGGCCGGGCCGGGCCGGACGAGCAGCCCGGACGGGCCGTTCAGCCGTCCAGCGGGAGCACGGTGGCCCCGATCCGGTCGAGCTCCAGGCGGTGCGCGGCGAACGCCGGGTCGCCGCCGTGGCCGTGGTGCCCGGCGAAGGAGAGCACCTTGTCGGCGCCCGCCTCGTCGGTGAGCGCGAGGACGGTCGGGCCGGCCCCGGAGATCACCGCGGGGACGCCCTCCGCGCGCAGCGCGCCCACCAGGGCGGCGCTGTCGGGCATGGCGGAGGAGCGGTAGTCCTGGTGCAGGCGGTCCTCGGTGGCGGCGAGCAGCAGCTCGGGCCGCCTGGTCAGCGCCTCGACCAGCAGCGCGGCGCGGCCGGCGTTGACGGCGGCGTCGGTCAGCGGGACGGTCTTCGGCAGCAGGCCGCGGGCGGTCTCGGTGAGCACCTCGTCGGCGGGGACGAACACCACCGGGACGACCTGGTCGGAGGGCTCCAGGCTGACCGCCTTGGCCGACTCCTCGTCCGTCCAGGCGATGGTGAAGTTGCCGCGCAGGCAGGCCGCGACGTTGTCGGGGTGGCCCTCCAGCTCGGAGGCGAGGGCCAGCAGCGCGTCGTCGTCCAGCGCGGACGGGCCGCCGATGGTGACCGCGCGGGCGGCCACGATGCCGGCGCAGATCGCGGCCGAGGAGGAGCCGAGGCCACGGCCGTGCGGTATCCGGTTGGCACAGACCACTTCGAGGCCGCGCGGCTGGCCGCCGAGGCGGTCGAAGGCGGCGCGCATCGAGCGGACCAGCAGGTGGCGCTCGTCGCGGGGCAGCGTCTCGGCGCCCTCGCCGGCGATGTCGATGGAGAGCCCGGAGTCGGCGACCCGGACGACCACGTCGTCGTACAGGCCCAGCGCGAGGCCGAAGGCGTCGAAGCCCGGGCCGAGGTTGGCGCTGGTCGCGGGAACCCGGACCCGGACGGCGGCGGCACGGAACGCGGGACCGGCCATGCGGTGGACTCTCCTGGGGAAATCGGGCGGCGCGGATCGCGTCGTCGGTGCGAAGGCGGGGAATGGACCGCAGGCCCCGGCGGGGCGGGCGGTCACGGTCGTTGGCGCGGCCTGGAGAAGGCCGGACCCGGGGCATGTGCCACACGGCCGAACCCAGAGTATCGAAGAGAGGTTCCCCAGTGGTACACCCCGTGGTCCTCCGATCTGGTGTGTTGCCGCTTCTGGCCGGAATGCGTACCGGAATCGGATCGGAATGCGCGGCGTAATTGACACAAAAGTGTCACCGGAGAACATCGACGGGCCGACCCCCGAAAGGGTCGGCCCGTCGAGGCGTCGGGCGCCCGCGGGGCCCGACGGCAGGTCAGTCCAGCAGGCCCAGGCGCTGCGCCGCCGCCTCCGGGTCGATCGGGACGATCTGCGGCTGCGGTGCGCCGGCCACCGCCCAGTCCGGGTCCTTGAGGCCGTTGCCGGTCACGGTGCAGACGATGCGCTGGCCCGGGTCGACCAGGCCGGCCTCCGCCTTGGCCAGCAGGCCGGCCACCGAGGCGGCCGAGGCGGGCTCCACGAAGACGCCCTCCTGCGCGGCCAACAGCCGGTAGGCGGACAGGATCTGACGATCCGTCACCTTGTCGATGAGGCCGCCCGACTCGTCCCGCGCGGCGAGCGCGAAGTCCCAGGAGGCGGGGTTGCCGATCCGGATCGCGGTGGCGATGGTCTGCGGCTTGAGCACCGGCGCGCCGTCCACGATCGGGGCCGAGCCGGAGGCCTGGAAGCCCCACATCCGCGGGGTGCGCGTGGCCAGGCCGTCGGCGGAGTACTCGCGGTAGCCCTTCCAGTACGCGGTGATGTTGCCCGCGTTGCCGACCGGCAGGACGTGGATGTCCGGGGCGTCGCCGAGCATGTCGACGATCTCGAAGGCCGCGGTCTTCTGACCCTCGATCCGCACCGGGTTCACCGAGTTGACCAGCGCCACCGGGTACTTCTCGGACAGTTCACGCGCGAGGGTGAGGCAGTCGTCGAAGTTCCCGTCCACCTGGAGGATCTTGGCGCCGTGCACCAGCGCCTGGCCCATCTTGCCGAGGGCGATCTTGCCCTGCGGGACGAGCACCGCGCAGACCATCCCGGCCCGCACCGCGTACGCGGCGGCGGAGGCCGAGGTGTTGCCGGTGGAGGCGCAGATGACGGCCTGCGCCCCCTCCTCCTTGGCCTTGGAGATGGCCATCGTCATCCCGCGGTCCTTGAAGGAGCCCGTCGGGTTGGCGCCCTCGACCTTGAGGTAGACCTCGCAGCCGGTGCGCTCGGACAGCACCTGGGCGGGGACCAGCGGCGTGCCGCCCTCCAGCAGGGTGACCACCGGGGTGGCCGCGGTGACCGGCAGGCGGTCCCGGTACTCCTCGATCAGGCCGCGCCACTGGTGGGTGTGCGCGCCTCGGACGACGTTCTCGGCAACGGCGTTCATGGCTGTTCCTTACTCCCCTTCGACCCGCATGATGCTGGCCACGTCCCGCACGCTGTCCAGCGCGCGGAGCTTGTCGACCGTCGCCGACAGCGCGGCGTCGGTGGCACGGTGAGTGACCACGACGAGCGAGGCGTCGCCGTCGCGGCCCTGCTGGCGCACGGTGTCGATGGAGACGCCGTGCTCCGCGAAGACGGACGCGACCTGGGCGAGGACGCCCGCACGGTCGTCCACGTCCAGGCTGACGTGGTAGCGGGTGACCACCTCGTCCATCGGCTTGGCGGGCAGCTGCGTGTACACCGAGTCACCGGGACCGGTGGCGCCGGCCAGCTTGTTGCGACAGACCGCGACCAGGTCGCCGAGCACCGCGGAGGCGGTCGGCGAGCCGCCCGCGCCCGGGCCGTAGAACATCAGCCGGCCGGCCGCCTCGGCCTCGACGAACACCGCGTTGTACGCCTCGCGGACGGAGGCCAGCGGGTGCGACAGCGGGATCATCGCCGGGTGGACCCGCGCGGTGACGGACTCGCCGTCCGCCGCCCGCTCGCAGATCGCGAGCAGCTTGACCACGCAGCCCATCTCCTTGGCGGAGGCGATGTCGGCGGCGGTCACCTCGGTGATGCCCTCGCGGTAGACGTCCGCCGCGGTGACCTTGGTGTGGAAGGCGATGCCGGCCAGGATCGCGGCCTTGGCGGCGGCGTCGAAGCCCTCGACGTCGGCCGTCGGGTCGGCCTCGGCGTAGCCCAGCGCGGTGGCCTCCTCCAGCGCCTCCGAGTAGCCGGCGCCGGTGGTGTCCATCTTGTCGAGGATGAAGTTGGTGGTGCCGTTGACGATGCCCAGCACCCGGTTGACCTTGTCCCCCGCGAGGGACTCGCGCAGCGGGCGCAGCAGCGGGATCGCGCCCGCCACCGCGGCCTCGTAGTACAGGTCCACCCCGGCCCCGGCGGCCGCGGCGTGCAGCTCGGTGCCGTCCTTGGCGAGCAGCGCCTTGTTGGCGCTGACCACCGAGGCGCCCCGCTCGAACGCCGACAGGATGAGGTGTTTGGACGGCTCGATGCCGCCGACGACCTCGACCACCA
The DNA here is from genome assembly GCF_042882025.1 of Kitasatospora sp. NPDC058243. Taxonomy (NCBI): domain Bacteria; kingdom Bacillati; phylum Actinomycetota; class Actinomycetes; order Kitasatosporales; family Streptomycetaceae; genus Kitasatospora; species Kitasatospora sp. NPDC058243. The sequence continues at coordinate 130,263 of NZ_JBHVWW010000006.1, read as the reverse complement.
CGTCGATGTCGCCCCGATTGACCAGGGCCTCGGCGTCGGTGGTGATCAGGTGCTCGGGCACGCCCGGACGCACCCGGCCGGCCCGGCGGACCGCGATCCCGGCGAGCTCGACCGGGGCACCGATGCGCGCGGCGAGGTCGTCGGCCGTCGTCGTCATGATGCGCGCCACCTCGGAGCCCACCACACCACAACCCAGCAACGCCACCTTCAGCGGGCGCGTACGCATCATCCGACTCCGCTCTGCATTCTTCGTGCTTCGGTAATTCCGGCGGGATTCTGGGGGCCGCCGGGAACTTCGGTCCGTACCAGTCTCGGGGACTTCCCGCACGGATCTACGGTCGTTCCATGATCTGAGACAAGGATTTCGTCATCCGATATCGAGACGCAGGAGATCCTCCTCCGTCTCGCGCCGGACGATCACCCGCGCGGCACCGTCCTTGACGGCCAGCACGGGAGGCTTCAGGGCGTGGTTGTAATTGCTCGCCATCGAGCGGCAGTACGCGCCGGTGGCGGGCACCGCGACCAGGTCGCCCGGGGCCAGGTCGGCCGGCAGGAAGGCGTCCCGGACCACGATGTCGCCGGACTCGCAGTGCTTGCCGACCACCCGCACCAGCATCGGCTCGGCGTCGCTGCGGCGCGACACCAGGGCCACCGAGTACTCGGCGTCGTACAGCGCGGTCCGGATGTTGTCGGACATCCCGCCGTCCACGCTGACGTAGGTGCGCAGGCCCTCCAGCGGCTTGACGGTGCCGACCTCGTACAGCGTGAACGCCGTCGGGCCGACGATCGCCCGGCCCGGCTCCACGCTCAGCCGGGGGGTGTCCAGGTTCGCGGCGGCGCACTCGCGGCGCACGATGTCGGCCAGCGCGGCCGCGATCTCGGCCGGCTCGCGCGGGTCGTCCTCGCTGGTGTACGCGATGCCCAGGCCGCCGCCCAGGTCGATCTCGGGCAGCTCGACGCCGTGCTCGTCGCGGATCTCGGCCAGCAGGCCGACCACCCGGCGGGCGGCCACCTCGAAACCGGCGGTGTCGAAGATCTGCGAGCCGATGTGCGAGTGGATGCCGCGCAGCTCCAGGCCCTCGTGCCCGAGCACCCGGCGCACCGCCTCGGCCGCGGACCCGTTGCCCAGCGACAACCCGAACTTCTGGTCCTCGTGCGCCGTGGCGATGAACTCGTGGGTGTGCGCCTCGACGCCGACGGTGATCCGGATCAGCACCTGCTGGCGGACGCCCTGGCGGGCCGTGATGGCGGCCAGCCGCTCGATCTCCTCGTAGGAGTCGACCACGATGCGCCCGACGCCGGTCTTCACCGCGTGTTCGAGCTCGTCCGCCGTCTTGTTGTTGCCGTGCAGCGCGATCCGCTGCGGCGGCATCCCGGCGGCCAGCGCCACCGTCAGCTCGCCGGAGCTGCACACGTCGAGGTTCAGGCCCTCCTCGTGCAACCAGCGCACGATCGCCTTGGAGAGGAACGCCTTGCCGGCGTAGAAGACGTCCGCCTCGGTGCCGAAGGCGTCGCGCCAGGCCCGCGCCCGGGCCCGGAAGTCGTCCTCGTCGAGCACGTAGGCCGGCGTGCCGAACTCGGCCGCCAGGGACTTGACGTCGATCCCGCCGACGGTGGCCACGCCCTCGGCGTCGCGGGCGACGGTGCACGACCAGACCTTGGGGTCGAGCGCGTTCAGGTCGGCCGGCGGGGCGGAGTAGTGGCCCTCGGGCAGCACGTCACCGTGACGGGGGCCTGCGGGGTGTGCGGAGCGAGACATGTCCTGCTTCCTTGACCTATGGCGAGGGGCGGCGACGGTCTCCGTTGACCGTCAGCCGCCCCCGCTGCGCACTTGGGGGTGGTGCCTACATCCGCTCGGGCGCCGTGACGCCCAGGAGCGTCAGGCCGTTGGCCATCACCGTTCGCGTGGCCTCGACCAGCCAGAGCCGGGCGCGGTGCGTGTCCGTGAGCTCCTCGTCGCCCTTGGGCAGGAACATGCAGTTCTCGTACAGGCGGTGGTACTTGCCCGCCAGGACCTCCAGGTAGCGGGCGACCCGGTGCGGCTCGCGCAGTTCGCCGGCCGTGGCCAGGACCCGCGGGAACTCGCCGAGGGCACCGAGGATGTCGTTCTCCCACTCGGTGGCGAGCAGCTCGGGCTTGAAGTCCTGCGCCGCGCCCTTGTCGACGCCGAGCTGCGCGGCCTTGCGGGCCACGCCGCACATCCGGGTGTGCGCGTACTGGACGTAGTAGACCGGGTTCTCGTTGGACTGGCTGGTCAGCACGTTGATGTCGAGCGTGATGGTGGAGTCCGTGGGGGACCGCGTCAGGGTGTAGCGGGCGGCGTCCACGCCGATCCACTCGATCACGTCGTCGATCGTGATGATGTTGCCGGCCCGCTTGGACATGCGGACCTCTTCGCCGTCGCGAAGCATCTTCACGAACTGGCCGATCTTGACCTCGATGTTGCGGTCCATGTCGTCGCCCGCGCAGGCCACGATGGCCTTCAGCCGGTTGACGTAGCCGTGGTGGTCGGCGCCCAGCATGTAGACGGAGACCTCGGCACCGCGGTCCCGCTTCGACAGGTAGTACGCGGCGTCGGCGGCGAAGTAGGTGGTCTCGCCGTCGGCCTTGACCAGGACGCGGTCCTTGTCGTCGCCGAAGTCGGTGGTGCGCAGGAAGACCGCGCCGTCCTGCTCGAAGACGTGGCCCTGCTCGCGCAGCCGGTCCATGGCCTTCTCGACCGCGCCGGAGTCGTGCAGCGACTTCTCCGAGAACCAGACGTCGAAGTGGGTGCCGAACTCCTGCATCGAGCGCTGGATCTCGGCCACCATGAGCTTGAGGCCCTCGGTGCGGAAGGCCTCCAGCTGCTCGGCGTCGGGCAGGTCGAGCACGCCCGGGACGCCGTCGGTGATGGCCTTGGCGATGTCGCCGATGTACTCGCCCACGTAGCCGTCGGCGGGGACGGGCTGACCGTTCGCGGCGGCCTTCAGCGAGCCGGCGAACTTGGAGATCTGCACGCCGGCGTCGTTCAGGTAGTACTCGGTGGTGACGTCGGCGCCGCTGGCCCGCAGCACGCGCGCCAGCGAGTCGCCGACGGCGGCCCAGCGGACGCCGCCGATGTGGATCGGGCCGGTCGGGTTGGCGGAGACGAACTCCAGGTTGATCTTCAGACCCTTGAGCGCCTCGTTGCGTCCGTAGGCCTCGCCCGTCTCGACGATGGTGCGCGCCAGCGCGCCCTGGGTCGCGGCGTCCATGGTGATGTTCAGGAAGCCCGGCCCGGCGATGTCGACCTTGGCGACGCCGGTGATCCCTCGCAGGCGGTCGGCCAGCAGTTCCGCCACGGCTCGCGGCGGGCGGCCGGCCGCCTTGGCGAGCTGGAGGGCCACGTTGATCGCGTAGTCGCCGTGGTCCCTGTTCTTGGGTCGCTCGACCGTCACGTGCTCGGGCACGGCGACGGTCAGCTCGCCCGCCTCGACGGCGGCGCTCACTGCGGCCTGGACTGCCTGGGAAAGCTCTGCGGGTGTCACGACGCCAAGCGTAGGCGAGACGGGGTACCCGCCCGCCACCCGGTTTGCCGGTCGGGACGCCTGCGGGCGCTCCCGTCAGCGGTGTCAGCCTCGATCCGTCCGCTCTGTTCGCTCAGGGCGAAACCCGCTCGGCTGTCCGCCCAGGGTCATCAGCCGCCGCACCAGCGCCACCAGATCGGCCGGGTCGAAGGGCTTGCCGAGGTAGCCGTCCACCCCGACGGCCTCCCCCAGGTCCAGATCGGCCGGGGTGCAGGCGCTCACGATCGCGATCGGCAGCCGGCTGGTCCCCGGGGTCGCGCGCAGCCGGGCCGCCGTCCGCAGGCCGTCCAGGCGCGGCATCATCACGTCCAGCGTCACCACGTCCGGCTTCACCCGGCGGACCACCTCCAGGCACTCGGCGCCGTCGGCGGCGGTCACCACCTCGAAGCCCTCAAGCTCCAGGTTGACCCTGATCAGCTGGCGGATCACCTCGCTGTCGTCCACCACGAGGACCCGCCCGGACACTCCCGACACCTCACCGAGGGTATCGGCGCCCCCGCCGCCCCGTCCGGCCTTTGGGCACTTCCACCACCCCCGCCGCCCGCCGCCGGCGCACCCCGCACCCGCGCCGGCACCCCTGCCGCAAACCCGTGCACGGACCACGCCCCGAGCCTGGTAGTGTTCTTCACGTCGGAGGCCGAAACGCCGACGACATCGAGCAGGCCCCCGTAGCTCAGGGGATAGAGCACCGCCCTCCGGAGGCGGGTGCGTAGGTTCGAATCCTACCGGGGGCACTTCGCAAGAAGTGCAACTGAGGCCCAGATCAGTGGAGTTGATCCGCGGATCTGGGCCTTCGTCATGTCCGGACCCGGTCGGCGGCGCGCGCTGCGGGCCCGACCGGGCTCAGGACGAGGTGCCCTCGACCTGGGAGACCAGCCCGGCGATGGTGTGGTCGAAGTAGGCGCTGTAGGACACGTCGTCGCTGTCGCCGCCCTGCTGGTAGCCGCCGATGGCGCCGACCACGTCGCCGGTGGCGACGTTGATCCAGGGGCCGCCGCTGGTGCCGGACGGGTAGGCGGGGCAGTCGATGACGCGCTGGTAGGTGCTCTGCCGGCCGGTGGTGTTGGTGCACAGGATGGGCTCCTCGGCGTCGCCGGGGTAGCCGTAGAGGCGGACGGTGGCACCGAAGGGCTCGTCGGCGCCGAGCCGGTTGCCGCCGACCACGTCCTCGACGTTGCGGCCGTTGTTCGGGGCCGTCTCCAGGATGGCGAAGTCCTCGTCCTGGTCGCCCTTCTGGGACCAGCCGGTGGTGGTGTGGACCGCGGTGACCTGCCAGCTGCCGTACGGGGCGGAGCCGTCCCGGTAGCCGGGGACGAAGGTGACGCCGCCGGCGCTGCCGAGGCAGTGCGCGGCGGTCAGCAGCAGGTTGCCGCCGGGACTGTGCAGCACGCTGGCGGTGCAGAAGTGGTTGCCGGCCGCCGCGGCGCCGCTGAACAGCGCGCCCACGGTGGCCGCTTCGGGGGTGGCGGCGGCGGTGGCGGTGGTGCCGAGGACGACGCCGCGGGTATCGGGGGTGGCCGGCGCGGAGGGCGTCGGGGTGGCCGCCGGGGCGCTGCCCGGGTCGGCGCTCGCGCCGGCGCTCGCACTGCCGGTCGGGCCGTCCGTCGGGCCGTCCGTCGGGCCGTCCGTCGGGGCGGCGGAGGGGCTGTCGGTCGGAGCGGGGGCGTCGACCGGTGCGGGTGCGGCGGGCGCCTCGGACGCGGGCGCGGTCGCGGCCGGCGCGACGGCGGCCCGGGAGCTGCGGGCCGCCTTCCCGGCGGCCGTCGCGTCGGACAGGCTCAGCCCGTGCGTGCCGGTGACCACGGCGGCCACCACCACCGCCGAGAGCGCGGTGAACAGGGTCGGCCCCAGAAGGCTGCGGCGGCGGCGCGACGTCGGGCGGCTGTGCTGACCCATGTCTGTCTCTCCTGCCAGTGATCGACGGCTTCCCGGGGGCTGCGTGCGATCAACGACTATGCCGCTTCAGCCTGGAAAGGTCGTTACCGGTGGCTGGGATATCCATGAGAAAAAGCTCACCCGTCGGCGCGTAAGCGGTCCAGCGCGCTCCCCAGTTCCTCGGCCCCGATGAAGGCGGTGTGCGTCCCGGCGACGGTGCAGGTGAAGGCACCGGCGACCGAGCCGGCCCGGGCGCACTCCAGCGGCGGGCGGCCCCGGAACCAGGAGGCGAGGAAGCCCGCGACGAAGGCGTCCCCGGCGCCGTTGGTGTCCACCACCGGGCGGCCCGGGTCGACGGCCGGCAGGTGGCGCACCTCGTCGTCGTCGCGGGTGAGCAGGTAGCAGCCGTCGGCGCCCGCGGTGGCGGTGACGACACCGGCGCGGCCCTCGGCGAGGATCGCGCGCATCACCTGCTCGTGCCGGCCGCGGCAGCCGGCCACCGAGAGGAACACCAGGTCCGAGCCGAGCGCGTAGTCGCGGTGGTGCGGGTTGCTGCCGTCCCAGTCGTGCAGGTCGGTGGAGGTGGTGCGGCCGAGCCGGTGGAGGTCGGCGTACATGTCCCGGTTGACGCCGGTGATGGAGAGGTGGACGTGCCGGCTGCGCCGCGCGTACGGCAGGTAGAACTCGGGCGGCAGCCGCAGGTCGGCGGGGTGGCGGCCGTCGAAGAAGGAGAACCGGCGGCCGGCGGCGTCCACCAGGTTGACCCCGCGCGGGGTGCCGTGCGGGCTCACCAGGTGCGCGAAGTGCAGGCCGTGGTGCTCGTAGGAGGCGCGGACCAGGGCGCCCTGCGGGTCGTCGCCGAGGAAGTCGAGGAAGGCGGTGCGCAGGCCGAGGCGGTGGGCGCCGAGGGCGACGCCGTTGCCGGTGTGGCCGACGTAGTCGCGGACGGGTCCGACGAACAGCGAGTCGCCGGGCGGGACCTCCAGCCGGTCCACCCGGACGATGGTGTCGACGCCGGAGCCGCCGACGACGAGCAGGTCGAACTCGGGCAGCACGACGGCGCCTCCTCGGTCCCTGGACGGTGGCCAGGAGTCAAGCAGGCGCCGGAGGTTGACTGCAAGGTCTTGCTGAAAATTTCAGGGTTCTCGTCGGGGCTCTGCCGGGACGGCCGGGTGGGCCCCCGCCTGCGCCTCGACCGGGGCGACGGTCGTCACGGCGGGCGCCGGCCGGTGGTCGATCACCCGGAAGGCGATCAGCGCGGCCAGCAGCAGGACGCCCGTCGACACCCAGTTCGCGACCACGTAGCCGTGCACCGTGGCCTGGGCCCGCACCACCGGCGACGAGGCGATCCGGGTCGCCAGGAACGACGCGGTGGCACTGGCCGCGACCGTGTTCAGCAACGCCGTGCCGAACGAACCACCCACCTGCTGGGCCGAGTTGATGGTGGCCGAGGCCGCGCCCGCCTCGCGCGGGGAGACCCCGAGGGTGGCCAGGTTCATCGACGGCATGAAGACCAGGCCCATGCCGGAGCCGAGCAGCAGCTCGGCGGGCAGTACCGTGCCGGCCCATGGGCTGTCCACCGTCATCCGGGTCAGCCAGGCCATGCCGGCCGCGGCGAGCAGCAGCCCGGGGCAGACCAGGTTCCGGGTCGGCACCCTGGTCATCAGCCGGGCCGCGAAGCCGGTCGAGCTGAGCACGATGGCGGCCGTCATGGGCAGGAAGGAGACGCCCGACAGCACCGGCGAGAAGTGCTTGATGACCTGGAGGTAGTAGGTGAGGAAGAGGAACAGGCCGAACATGCCGATCATGGCCAGGCCGACCGAGAGGGCGGCCCCGCCGCGGTTGCGGTCGGCGACGATGTGCAGCGGCAGCAGCGGGTGCGCGGTGCGCCTCTCGACCAGGACGAACACCGCGAGCAGCACCAGGCCGAGGGCCAGCGAGCCGAGCACCAGCCCGTCGCCCCAGGTCCGGGTGACGGCCTCGGAGGTGCCGAAGACGATCGCCAGCAGGCCGCCGCAGCCGAGCAGCGCGCCGGGCAGGTCGAGCCGGACCCGGCGCCCCCCGGCGGCGTGGTCGCGCTCCAGGAGGCAGGTGGCCGCGAGGGCCGCGGCGGCGGCGATCGGGACGTTGACGAACAGGCACCAGCGCCAGTCCAGGTACTCGGTCAGCAGCCCGCCCAGGATCAGGCCGAGGGCGGAGCCGCCGGCGGCGATCGCGCCGAAGACGCCGAAGGCCGTACTGCGCTCCCTGGGGTCCGTGAAGGTGGTGGAGAGCAGTCCCAGGGCCGAGGGGGCGAGCAGGGCGCTGAACCCGCCCTGGAGGGCGCGGGCACCGAAGAGCATGGCCGGGCCGTCCGCCGAGCCGCCGAGGGCGGAGGCGGCGGCGAAACCCAGCAGGCCGACGGTGAAGACGCGTTTGCGGCCGAAGAGGTCGCCCAGCCGTCCGCCGAGCAGCAGCAGGCCGCCGAAGGCGAGCGTGTAGGCGGTGATCACCCATTGCCGGTCGGCGTCGGAGATGCCCAGGTCCCGCTGGGCCGACGGCAGCGCGATGTTCACGATGGTGACGTCGAGGACGATCATGAGCTGGGCGACGGCGATGACCGCCAGCGCCCACCAGCGGCGGCTGTCCGCGTTCTCATGACCGGTGGCGGTTCGCGCAGACACTGGTCAGCCTTCCGGAGGGGTACGGAGGGGTCACGCAGTCGGGGAAGTCACGCAGTCGCCTTCAAGCGAAGCTCCCGCACGGACGGATGGCAAGGAAAAACCTCACCAAATCGACCTTTTCGGGCCAAAGGACCAGCGGCCCCGGGACTCGCGGACGAGGCCCGGGGCCGGCGGCCGACCTACAGTGCGGACAGCTCCTCGACCAGGTCGTCCAGCCCCAGCGAGCCCTGCGAGAGCGCCGCCATGTGCCAGGCCTTGAGGTCGAACTCCTCGCCGCGCGCCTCGTGCGCCGCCCGCGCCGCCGCCCGGCCGCGCAGCCAGGCGCGCTCGCCCAGCTTGTAGCCGATCGCCTGGCCGGGCATGCCCAGGTAGCGGACCAGCTCGCTGTCCAGGTAGTCGGGGGTCAGGCCGCAGTACCGGCCGAAGAACTCCCGGGCCGCCTCCGGACTCACCGGCTCGCCCGGCAGGTACGGGGAGTCGGCCGGGAAGTCCAGGCCCGCGTGCATGCCGATGTCGACGATCACCCGCAGCGCGCGCATCATCTGCGCGTTGAGGTAGCCGAGGCGGTGGCCCGGGTCGGTGAGGTAGCCGAGCTCGTCCATCAGGCGCTCGGCGTACAGCGCCCAGCCCTCCAGGTTGGCGCTCACCCCGCCCAGGCTGACCTGGTAGGTGGAGAGCCGGTCCGCGACGTAGTTCCACTGCGCGAGCTGCAGGTGGTGGCCCGGGACGCCCTCGTGGTACCAGGTGGAGACCAGGTCCCAGACCGGGAAGCGCTCCCGGCCGAGCGCCGGCAGCCAGGTCCGCCCGGGGCGGCTGAAGTCCAGCGAGGGCGCGCTGTAGTACGGCGCGGCCGCACTGCCGGGCGGGGCGATCCTCGACTCGACCCGGGTGATCGGCTCGGCCAGGTCGAAGTGGGTGCCCTGGAGGTCCCGGACCGCCTGGTCCATCAGCTCCTGGAGGTACACCCGGGTGGCCTCGGCGCCCTCCACGGCCGGGCCGTCCGCCTCCAGCCACTTCATCGCCGCCATCGGGCCGGCGCCGGGGCGGACCTTCTCGGCCTCGGCCTCCATCTGCGCGAGCAGGTCGCGGAACTCGCCCCAGGCCCATGCGTAGGCCTCGTCCAGGTCCAGGTCGGAGCCGGTCCAGAAGCGGACGAAGCGGCGGTAGCGCTCGCGGCCGGTGGTGTCGGGGGTGTCGGCGGCGGCCGGGCCGTAGACGTCGCGCAGCCAGTCGCGCAGGGCGGCCAGCGCCTCCCCGGCGGCCAGCGCGGGCCCGGACAGCTCGGCGCGCAGGCCCTCCGGCGCGCCCTGGACGAACGCGCCGAACCAGCCGCCGGGCACGTCCCCCTCCAGCCACTCGCCGAGCTGCCCGACCACGGTGGCCACCTGGCGCGGGCCGGACAGCAGGCCGCGCTCGATGCCGGCGGCCAGCGTCTCCCTGTACTGCGCCAGCGCGAGCGGGACGCGGGCCAGCCGGCGGCCGACCACCTGCCACTCGGCCTCGGTGTCCGTCCCCATCAGGGTGAAGACGTCCCGGACCTCGTGCACCGGGGAGCCCAGGTTGCGCACCGCGCGGAAGTTCTCCCCGGCCTCGTGGACGGCGAGGGAGGCGGTCAGCCGCTCGCGCAGCAGCCGGGCGCAGCGGCGCTCCGCCTCGTCCTGCGCGGCGTCGGAGCGTTCGGCCTCGGCGAGGGCCGCCAGGGTGCGGCGGCCGAGGTCGGCGATCGCCTCGGCGCCGACCGGCGAGAGGTCGGGCAGCCGGTCGTCCTCGGGGCTGAACCCCAGGTAGACCGCGGTCAGCGGGTCGAGTTCGGCCAGGGCCCGGACGTAACCGTCGGCGACGCGGCGCGGGGTGGTGGCGTCGGAGGTGATCAGTTCTTCAACCATTCGGACATCATGGCGCGGCGAGGGCCGATTGCAAGCCTTTACCGGGCGATCGGTGACATGCACCGGCCGACCGCCGCCGGGCGGGCCCACACAAACACACGTTCGGGAAACCGCCGCGCGCGACAGGATCCGATCGGGCCCACGCCCATTACGCTGACCGCCATGGAAGCCCGCCCCGCCACGGCAACCGACCAGGTGCCCGCCCCGGCCGCACCCGGCCCCCGCCCGCGCCGCACCGGCTACCGGCGGCTGCCGGTGCAGCAGCGCCGCGAACAGCTGATCGCGGTCGCCCTGGAACTGTTCGCCGCCCGGCCGCCCGAGGAGGTGGGCCTGGACGACGTCGCCGAGGCCGCCGGGGCCTCCCGCCCGCTGGTCTACCGCTACTTCGCGGGCGGCAAGCAGCAGTTGTACGAGGCCGCGCTGCGCAGCGCGGCCGACGAGCTGACCAGCCGCTTCACCGTCCCGCTGGCCGGGACCCCGTCCGAGCAACTGGCGGCCGTCCTGGACGGCTACTTCGCCTTCGTGGCCGAGCACGACGCCGGCTACTCGGCGCTGCTGCGCGGCGGTTCGGTGGTGGAGACGGCCCGCACCTCGGCGATCGTCGACGACGTCCGGCGGGCGGCGCTCAAGCGGACCCTGCGGCACCTCGGCGTGCGGGAGGCCGGGCCCCGGCTGACACTGCTGGTGCGCTCGTGGATCGCGGTGGTCGAGGGCGCGTCGCTGACCTGGCTGGACGAGGGGCGCACGCTGCCGGTGGGCGAGCTGCGCGACTGGCTGGTGGACCAGTTCACGGCGATGGCGGCGGCGACCGCGCTGCACGACCCGCAGACCGCGCAGGTGCTGGCCCTGCTGCTCGCGCTGGAAGGGCCGCAGGCGTCGCGGGCCGAGCGGCTGCGCGAGGTGCTGGCGGCCCGGTGACCCGACCCCCGTGCCCGGGGTCGGGGCGGCCGGTGCCGCGCCGGCGGGGTTGTCAGGGAGTGTCAGGCACGCCCTACGCCTTGCCGAGGACCTGCCGCTGGCGGCCGAGGCCCTCGATCTCGATCTCGACGATGTCGCCCGGGGCCAGGAACGGCGTGCCGGGGTGGCCCAGGGTGACGCCGGCCGGGGTGCCGGTGACGATCACGTCGCCCGGCTCCAGGACCATGAACTGGCTGACGTAGCGGACCAGTTCGAGCACCGGGAAGATCATCTTGCCGGTGTTGCCGTCCTGCCGCAGGCCGCCGTTGACCCACAGCCGCAGCGGCAGTTGCTGCGGGTCGGCCACCTCGTCCGCGGTGACCAGCCAGGGCCCCAGCGGGGTGAAGGTCTCCGCCGACTTGCCCTTGTCCCACTGGCCGCCGCGCTCGAACTGGAAGGCCCGTTCGGTGACGTCGTTGGCGATCGTGTAGCCGGCGATCACCGCCGCGGCCTCCTCGTGCCCGGCCAGGTAGCGGGCGGTGCGGCCGATCACGACGGCCAGCTCGGCCTCGTAGTCGGTCTTCTCGCCGCCACGCGGCACCAGCACCTCGTCGTACGGGCCGACCACGGTGCAGCTCGGCTTGAGGAAGATCACCGGCTCGTCCGGGGGCGCGACCCCGGCCTCGGCGGCGTGGTCGCGGTAGTTGAGCCCGATGCCGACCACCTTGCCCGGGCGGGCGACCGGCGCGCCCACCCGCTGCCCGGCGAGGTCCACCCGGGGCAGCGCCCCGGCGGCCACGTCCCGCGCCAGGGCGGCGGCGTCCAGCCCGGCCAGGAAGGCCCCGTCAATGTCCCGGGCACGCCCGGAGAGGTCGTACCCGATGCCGTCCTGGCCCAGCACGACCGGGCGCTCGGCGCCCGGGGGTCCGACGCGGAGGAGCTTCATCGATCCGTCACCAGCCTTTTCGTCGCAGCTCACCGGGGCGGCCGAAGACACCGCACCCGACTCTGGCAACGAGGTATATCAACGCCGCCGGCCGTGAACCAGACCGTCCCGGTGGGCGGATTCCTCTCAATTCCCACAGTCGCCGCAGACGCCGAATCAGCGGCCCGCACGGTTGACAGCCTCCCGCCCGTACGGCGCCGAGGGCCCTCAGCCGCCCTGCGGACCGCCGCCGAGCAGGCCGGCCAGGCTCAGCGCCCGCGGCCGGCCCGGCCCGCTCCGGGCCGCCTCCCGGTGCCAGCGGTCGAGGTCGCGCAGCGCGTCGGCCCGGACGTCCGGCTCGGCGGCCGGCTCCGCGGCCAGCTCGCGCAGCAGCGCGACGGCGGCGCCCGGGCTGCCGTCCTGGGCCAGCCACAGGGCCAGGTCGTGGCAGGTGCGCAGGGTGCGCGGGTCGGCCGGGCCGCAGATCCGGGCGAGGTCGGGGATGAGCGCGGTGAGCATCTCGACGGCCTCCCCGGGGGCGCCCTGCGCGCCGCGTAGCCAGGCCTGGTCGGCCCGGCGGCGCAGCTGCTCCGGGCTGGGGTCGTCCGGGCGGAGCACCCCGGGCCGGATCCGGCGCAGCCGTTCCAGCACCTCGGCGGCGGTGGCCGGCCGGTCCGCGGGCCGTTTGGCGAGCAGCCCGGCGACCAGGTCGGCCAGCGCCGGATCGGTGCTGCGCACCCGGGGCGGGGTCTCCTCCAGGTGCTTGTACATGTACTCGGCGGCCGAGGAGGCGCGGAACGGGCGCCGCCCGGTGCAGAGTTCGTACAGCATGACGCCGAGCGCGTAGAGGTCGGCCCGACCGTCCACGGCGGCGCCGGACCAGCACTCGGGCGCCAGGTACGGGACGGTGCCGACCACGCTGCCGGTGGAGGTGAGCACCGCGGACTGGGTGAGCAGCCGGGCGATGCCGAAGTCCAGCACCTTGGCCTTGCCGCCCGCGTCGACCATCACGTTCTCGGGCTTGATGTCGCGGTGGACGACGCCCGAGCGGTGCGCGGCGTCCAGGGCCTTGCAGACCTGGCGCATCCACTTCAGCGCGGCCTCCTGATCCGGGACGCCGTCCTTGAGGATGTCGGACAGGGCCCGGCCGCGGACCAGTTCCAGCACCAGGTAGTGGGTCCCCCCGGTGGCGGTCGCGACCAGGCCGTAGTCGTACACGGTCACGATGTGCGGATTGGAGAGGCCGCCGGCCGTGCGGGCCTCGCGGACGAACCGCCCGACGGCCTCCCGGTCGGCGGCGTGCTCCGCCAGCAGCAGCTTGACCGCGACCTCGCGGTCGAGCCGCTGGTCGGTCGCCTTCCAGACCACCCCGAAGCCGCCCCTGCCCAGCCACTCGTCCAGCCGGTACCGGCCGTCGAGCACCTCCCCCTGCTGCATGTCCTCCCCCAAGTCCGCCGTGTCCGGGCGGTGTTCGCCGTCGGATCGGAGGGGTCACCATAGCGGCGGGGGGCGGCGAACGGGTGAACGGACGGGCCCTACGGCTTGGGCAACCCGGGCGGGTTGACCTCGGAGGTCGGCACCGCCTCGTTGTCCAGGCCCCAGCGCTTGAGCACCTGGCCGTAACTGCCGTTCCTGATCACCTCGTTCAGCGCCCCGTTGAGCGCCTGGACCAGCCCGTTGCCCTTGCGGGTGGTCGCGGCGATCTTGCCGAGGACGTCCGCGCCGCCGCCCGAGTAGGTGCCGACGATCTCGGTCTCGCCGGTCTGCGCGACGTGGAAGGCCAGGTTGGGATTGGGGCCGACGTAGGCGTCGATCCGGCCGGAGGAGAGCGCCAGGTAGAACTCGGCGCCCTGGAAGTACTTGATGTCGATCGGCTTGAGGCCGTTCCTGGTGTTCTCCTCGCTCCAGGAGATCAGCAGCTTCTCCTGGTTGGTGCCGGAGGAGACGCCCACCGACCTGCCCGCCAGGTCCTTGGCGCCGGTGACCTTGAGACCGCTGCCCTTCCTGGCCTCGAAGCCGAGGACGTCCAGCCGGTAGGTGGCGAAGTCGTACTTCTCCTTGCGCGCCTCGGTGACGGTGATGTTGGAGAGGCCGACGTCGTACTTGCCGCTGTCCAGGCCGACGAAGATGTTCTCCCAGGAGACCGGGTTGAACTCGACCTTGAGGCCGAGCACGTTGCCGACCAGGGCGGCGATGTCCGGCTCGACGCCGATGATGGTCCTGTCGTCGTTGGCGTAGAAGTCCAGCGGCGGGGTGGTGCCGAGGGAGTCGACGACGGCCAGGGTCCCCCTCCTCCTGATCTCCTCCGGGACGAGCGCCGCGATCGCGTCGACCTTGGCCGTGGTCACCCGCTTCTGGTCGGCCGTCAGGTTCACCACGGCGCCGTTCGGCGCGGTGCTGCCCTTGGCCGGGGCGAGTTCCGCCGTGGCCCCCGAGGACGCGCCGCCGCAGGCGGTCAGGGCGAGGGCGGCGGCGAGCGAGCCGGCGGCGGTCACGAGGGCGCGACGGGGTAGGGGCATGGCGGAACTCCTGCTCGGTGAAGGGGGTTTCGGTGCGGCGGGAAGGGCTGGAGGCCCTCGGCTCAGGGCAGATCGGCTCGGGGCAGCTCGGCTCGGAGCACCTCGGCTCAGAGCACCTCGGCTCAGAGCACCTCGGCTCAGAGCACCTTGGCGAGGAAGGCCCGGGTGCGTTCGTGCCGGGGGCGGTCCAGGACTTCGGCCGGCGGGCCCTGCTCGACCACCACGCCGCCGTCCATGAAGACGACGGTGTCGGCGACCTCGCGGGCGAAGCCGATCTCGTGGGTGACCACGATCATGGTGGTGCCGGTCCGGGCGAGGTCCTTGATGACGTCCAGCACCTCGCCGACCAGCTCCGGGTCGAGCGCCGAGGTGGGCTCGTCGAACAGCAGCACCTTCGGCTCCAGGGCCAGCGCCCGGGCGATCGCCACCCGCTGCTGCTGGCCGCCGGAGAGCTGCCGGGGGTACGCGGCGGCCTTGTCCGCCAGCCCGACCCGCTCCAGCAGCGCCAGCGCCGTAGCCCTGGCCTCGGCCCTGGGGCGGCGCAGCGCGGCGATCGGTGCCTCGACCAGGTTCTCCAGCACGGTGAGGTGCGGGAACAGGTTGAAGTTCTGGAACACGAAGCCGATGTGGGTGCGCTGGCGCAGCACCTCGCGCTCCTTGAGCTCGTACAGCCGGTCGCCGGAGCGCCGGTAGCCGATCAGCTCGCCGTCGATGGCGACGTAGCCGCCGTCGAGCTTCTCCAGGTGGTTGATCGCGCGCAGCAGCGTGGACTTGCCGGAGCCGGACGGGCCGAGCACCACGGTGACCGAGCCGGCCGGGACGTCCAGGTCGACGCCGCGCAGCACCTCCAGTGGCCCGAAGCTCTTGTGCAGGCCGCGGACCTGCACCATCGGTGCGGCCGCCGGTTCGGTCCTGGTGAGCGTGGTCATCGACGTCCTCCGGTGGTGCGGGCGGTCGCTGCGCGGGCGGTCGGCGTGCAGGTGGTCGGCGTGCGGGTGGTCGGCGTGCGGGCGGGCAGGCTCCGGACGAAGGCCCGGGCGCGCTGGAGCGGGGTGGGCGGCGGGGTGCGCTGCGCGCCGCGGGCGAAGTAGCGCTCGACGTAGTACTGGCCGATGGACAGCACCGTGGTCAGCAGCACGTACCAGACGGTGGCGACCATCAGCAGCGGCACCACCCGGCCGGTCCGGCCGTAGACCACCTGGGCCTGGTAAAAGAGCTCGCCGATGGCCATCACGTAGACCACCGAGGTGCCCTTGAGCAGCGAGATCACCTCGTTGGCGGCGGCCGGCAGGATGCCGCGCATCGCCTGCGGCAGCACGATCCGCCGGCTCTGGCGCCAGCGCGGGATGCCGAGCGCGGTGGCGGCCTCCCGCTGGCCGGCGTCCACCGCGATGACGCCGCCGCGGATGATCTCGGCGGCGAACGCGGCCTGGTGCAGCCCGAGGCCGAGCACGGCGGCGCCGAGCGCGCTCAGCACGCCGACCGTCTCGAAGTCCCCGAAGGTCGGGCCGAACGGGATGCCGATCCCGAACCGCTTGTAGAGGTACGACAGGTTGAACCAGAACACCAGCTGGACGATCAGCGGGATCGAGCGGAACACCCACACGTACGCCCAGGCGATGGACTGGAGGATCGCGCTGCGGGACAGCCGCATCGCGGCCACCACGGCGCCCAGCAGGAAGCCCAGCCCGGTGCCGTAGACGGTGAGTTCGAGGGTGCGGCCGACCGCCTGGACGATCGTGTCGGCGGTGAAGTAGAGCCGGAAGGTGGCCCAGTCCCAGCCGGGGTTGGTG
Organism: Kitasatospora sp. NPDC058243; assembly: GCF_042882025.1. Classification (NCBI taxonomy): domain Bacteria; kingdom Bacillati; phylum Actinomycetota; class Actinomycetes; order Kitasatosporales; family Streptomycetaceae; genus Kitasatospora; species Kitasatospora sp. NPDC058243. The sequence continues at coordinate 114,160 of NZ_JBHVWW010000006.1, read as the reverse complement.
GCCAGGCCGTGGGCGAACTGGGCGAGCACGACGAGGGCGGCGACCCCGATCCCCCAGCGCCAGGGGTGCCGGGCGGGGACGGCCCGCAGAGCGGCCAGTTCGTCGAGGTCCAGGCGGGGGCCGGTGCCCGGACCGGGATCGGGTCCGGTCGCCGGTGCCCGCTCGGCCCGGACCGGGGCCTGGGCTTGGGCCTGGGCCTGGGCTTGGGCTTGGGCTTGGGACGTCGCGGTGGTGCTGACAGTCATCGGGGGGCTCCTTCGGCAGACCCGGGGATCACTGGTGTTCGGGCGGGCTGATCAGGGACTCCTTGATCGCCGATTCGGCGACCCCCCACTTCTTGAGGATCCGCTCGTACGTCCCGTCCTTGATCAGCTGGTTGACCGCCGCCTGGAAGGCCGGGGTGAGCTTCGAGCCCTTCTTGAACGCGAAGCCGACGTCCAGCCGGTGGAACTCGCCGAGGAAGCGCGTCCCGGAGGCCTCCTGCGCGGCCTGGTAGCGCAGGCCGTTGATGGTGGACATCAGGACGTCGACCCGGCCCTGCTGGAGGCCGGTGAGCACGGCCCCGGGGTCGCTGAACGCCTTGACCTCGTACGGCTTCTTCCCGGCGTCGGTGCAGACGGTGCGCTTCGCGTTCAGCGTGGTCTCGAAGGTGGTGCCGGCGCCGGTGCCGATGGTCAGCCCGCAGAGCTGGAGCAGGTCGGTGACCGGCTGGACGCCCTGATTGTCCTTGCGGACCGCGAAGCCCTGGCCGTCGTCGATGTAGGTGACGAAGTCGATGGTCTTCAACCGGGCCGTGGTGACCCCGAAGTTGCCGGTGCCGACGTCGAACTTGCCGCTGTCCAGGGCGGGCAGGATGGTCTCGAAGGCGGCCTCCTGGCGCTGCACGGTCAGCCCGAGCAGCCTGGCCACCGCATCGGTGAAGTCCACGTCGATCCCGGCCGGCTTCTTGGTGGCCTGGTCGGCGTAGAAGGCGGTGGGCGGCGAGCCGAAGGACGCGCCGAAGGTCAGCGTGCCGGCCTTGCGGACCTCCTCGGGCAGCAGCGCGGCGGCGGCGTCCGACTTCGCGAGGCCGGAGACGACGTCCTGGGAGACGGCGGTGGCGGCGGGCCCGCTCGCCCCCGCCGGGCCCGCGATCTTCGGGTCCGAGCCGCACGCGGCCAGCGCCAGCACCGGCAGCAGGGCGGTGGCCGCGAGCAGGCGGCGGCGGACGGTGGTGCTTCTCACGGGGGGCCTTTCAGGAGGTCGGAGCCAGCACCGGCAGGTGCTTCTCGAAGGGGAGCGGGCCGATGGTCAGGGGATCGGCGGCGACGTCGAACAGCGGGGTGTAGCCGGACGCCAGGTAGAGGCCCCTGGCCTCGGGCTGGCGCGGACCGGTGGTGAGGTAGATCCGGGCGTAGCCGGCGGCGGCCGCCGTCCGCTCCAGCTCGGCCAGCACCCGGCGGGCCAGGCCGCGGCGGCGGTGCGCGGAGTGCGTCCACATCCGCTTCAGCTCGGCGGTGCGCTCGTCGTACCGCTTGTACGCGCCGCCGGCGACGGGCTCGCCGTCCTCCAGCAGGAGCAGCAGGACGCCGTGCGGCTCGGCGAAGGCGTCCCGGGGGTAGCGGGTCATCTCCTGGCGCGCCTCGGGGCCGTAGCGGCTGACGTACTCGTGGGTGAGCTCGCGTAGCAGCGGCTCGACCAGCGGGTCGTCGATGGTGACCCGGCGGAACCCGGCCGCCGGGCCCGCCTCCCGGTCCGGAGCGCTCACGCCTGCACCGCGATCAGCTGGTGCCGGTCCCGCTCGGCGCGCTCGGCCACCGCCGCGGCCTTGGCGGCGTCGCGCTTGGCGACCTCCTCGCGGACGATCGGGATGACGTGGCGGCCGAAGTCGATCGCGTCGTCGAGCAGGTGGTAGCCGCGGGCGGAGAGGATGTCCACGCCGAGGTCGTAGTAGTCGAGCAGCGCCTCGGCGACCGTCTCCGGGGTGCCGACCAGGGCGTTGGAGTTGCCGGCCCCGCCGGTGGCCGCGGCGGTCGGGGTCCACAGCGCGCGGTCGTAGCGCTCGCCGGCCTCGGCGATCTCGATCAGCCGCTGGGAACCAGTGTTTTCGGGCGCTGCGGCGCCGAGCGGGCGGCCCCGGCGGACGAGATCCCCGGACTCCCGGCGGGCCTTGATCGCGGCCACCGTCCGGTGCGCCTTCTCCCAGGCCAGTTCCTCGGTCGGCGCGATGATCGGCCGGAACGCCACCTGGATCCGCGGCACGTCGGTGCGCCCGGCGGCCCGGGCCGCCTCCTTCACCCGCTCGATCTGCTCGGCGGTGCGGGCCAGCGGCTCGCCCCACAGGCAGTAGACGTCCGCCTCGGCGCCGCCGGCCGCGTAGGCGGCGTCCGAGGAGCCGCCGAAGGAGACCCCGGGGCGCGGCTGCTGGACGGGGAAGACGTCGGAGACGAAGTCGTTGAAGCGGTAGTGGGCGCCCTCGTGGTCGAAGGGCTCCCGGCTGGTCCACGCCTTCTTGACGATGCCGATGTACTCACGGGTGCGCTCGTAGCGCTCGTCCTTGGACAGGAAGTCGCCCTCGCGCTGCTGCTCGTGGTCGCTGCCGCCGGTGATGAAGTGGACGGTCAGCCGCCCGTCGCTGATCTGGTCCAGGGTCGCGAAGGTCTTGGCGGCGAAGGTCGGGTAGGAGACGTTCGGCCGGTGCGCCAGCAGGATCTGCAGCCGGTCCAGGTGCGAGACGAGGAAGGCCGCCGCGGCCGCGGGTTCCGGGGAGCCGGCGCCGTACGCGAAGAGCACCCGGTCCCAGCCGTGGTCCTCGTGGGCCCGGGCCAGCCGCAGGGTGTAGTCGCGGTCGAAGGCGGCGGTGGAGCGGGGGGTGGTCTCCGAGCCGTCGCCGGTGGCGGCGATACCGAGGAATTCGACGGGCATGGCGGAACCTTTCGGGGTGAGCGGAGTCCGGTGGACTGCGGGTGGGCAGGCCGGAGCCGGCCGGGGCGGGGCGGCCGTGAGCACGGGTGCGCGGCGGCCGCGCCGACGGTGGGGTCGGCGCTCGCGCGGCGGGAGGAGGTGGGAGGCAGGCGTGGACGAGGGAGTACTGCCGGAGTTCAGTGCGCGGTCGTCGGACGGCAGCGTGCGCCTGGGACGCCGTCAGCTGCGGACGGCTGGTCCCGGCCCGCGGCGGGGCAGACCGAGGGAGGGCTCCCCGCGGGAGATCAGAGGGCCGGACGGGCGGCCCGCTGCCGGGTCAGCCGCGACACGCCGCGGACCACACCCGACCGAAGTCGATGTGGTCGCGGGTGACCAGGGGCTGCTCGGCGTACATGGCCTCAAGTTGAACAGCCTGCCAAGTGGTCCGTCAACCACCCATCATTGCCGCTCTGTTGCGATCTCCTGTCGCCCTGCGACCGGTCCGCGCCGGGCCCCGGCCAGGGCCCGGACCACCCTTGACAGCCGTCGATCGCGCATGCGTACGATCACGGCGGAGTGCAGTGCACAGCGCCGGCCGTGTTGAGGGACACGGGCCGGTGCGACGGCCGTACGTGACCACACCCGTACCTCCCGCCCGCCCGCACCTCCGCCAGGAGCCGCCGCCATGGCCAGCCCGCAGGACCTCCTCCCCGCCCGCTCCACGCCCACCCCCGCCTCCACCTCAGCCCCCGACCTCCCCGGCCCACCGCCCGACCCCGGCGCCCGGATCGTCGCCCGCCGCCGACCCGGGCAGTGGGTCTGCGCCGGGATCGCGCTGCTGCTGACCGCGATGGCCGTCAACTCCGTGGTGCGCAACAAGGCCTTCCAGTGGGACGTGGTCGCCGACTGGTTCACCGCCGGGTCGGTGCTCAACGGCCTCACCCTGACCCTCTGGCTCACCGCCGTCACCCTCGCCCTCGGCTTCGTCCTCGGCACCGGCCTCGCCGTCATGCGGATGTCCGGCAACCCGGTGCTGCGCACCCTGAGTTGGGGCTACATCTGGATCTTCCGCTCCACCCCGCCGCTGGTGCAGCTGCTGTTCTTCTTCAACATCGGCGCGCTCTACCCGACCCTCGGCCTCGGCATCCCGTTCGGCCCCGAGTTCGTCACCGTCAAGACCGTCAACCTGATCGGCCCCACCCTCACCGCCGTCATCGGCCTCACCCTGCTGGAGACCGCGTACGCCGCCGAGGTGATCCGCGGCGGCATCCTGTCCGTCGACCGCGGCCAGCTGGAGGCCGCCTCGGCGCTCGGCCTCGGCCGGTGGCGGGTGCTGCGCCGGATCGTCGTCCCGCAGGCGATGCGCTCGATCGTGCCGACCGCCGGGAACATGCTGATCAGCGCGCTCAAGGGCACCAGCATCGTCAGCGTGCTGGCCGTCTCCGACCTGCTCTACTCGGTACAGCTGGTCTACCTGCAGTCGTACCGGGTCATCCCGATGCTGGTGGTCGCCACCATCTGGTACCTGGTGGTCACCACCCTGCTGTCCGTCGGCCAGTACTACGTCGAGCGCCACTACGCCAAGGGCGCCACCCGGGACGGCCTGCCGCCCACCCCGCTCCAGCGGACCCGGGCCGCCCTGCGACGGCTGCGCGAGGTGGCGGCATGAACACCCTCGTGATCGTCGGCGCGGGCCCGCGGGGCACCGGGCTGCTGGAACGGATCGCCGCCAACGCGGCCGAACTCCTGCCCGCCGAAAGCCCGTTGCACGTCCACCTGGTCGACCCGCACCCGCCCGGCGCGGGCCGGATCTGGCGCCACGAGCAGTCCCCGCTGCTGCGGATGAACTCGATGGCCGAGGACGTCACCATGTTCACCGACGAGCGCTCGACCATCGACGGGCCGGTCCGCCCGGGCCCCTCGCTGGCCCAATGGGCGCTCCGGCGGCGGGAGTTCGCGCCCTACCGGGAGGTCGCCGACCCGGCCGTCCGGGCCGAACTGGACACCCTCGCGCCCACCGACTTCCCCACCCGCCGGGCCCAGAGCGCCTACCTGGACTGGGCGTTCCGCCGCGCCGTCGCCGACCTGCCGCCGCACGTCACGGTCACCGTGCACCGGGACACCGTCCGGCGGATCGACGGCCCGCCCGACGGCCCGCAGACCGTCCACCTCACCGGCCGGACGCTCACCGCCGACCACGTCGCCCTCACCCTCGGCCACCTCGACTCCACCCCGCACCCCCGGTACGCCGCCGACGCCGACTTCGCCGCCCGGCACGGCCGCTTCCACCTCCCGCCCGCCTACTCCGCCGACGCCGACCTGGACGGCATCGCCCCTGGCGAGCACGTCGTGCTGCGCGGCCTCGGCCTGGCCTCCGTCGACCTGGTCGCCCTGCTCACCGAAGGGCGCGGCGGCCGCTTCGAGCCCACCGGGGACGGGCTGCGCTACCGCCCGTCCGGCCGCGAACCGGTGCTGCACCTCGGCTCCCGGCGCGGCGTCCCGTACCACTCCAAGACCGACTACCGCCTCCAGGGGCCGCCCGCCCCGCTCCCCCGGTACTTCGACGCGGCCGCCGTGGACGCCGTCCTCGCCACCGACGGGCCGCTCGAACTCCGGCGCGACTTCTGGCCGTTGATGGCCAAGGAGACCGCCTTCGGGCACTACCACGAGCTGTTCCACGCCCACCCCGAACGCACCGCGCTGCCCTGGCCGGAGTTTCTGGCCCGGTTCGACCGGCACGACTGGTACTCCCCCGACCTGGCCGCCCTGGTCGCCGAGGCGGTACCCGACCCGGCCGACCGGATCGACTTCGAACGGCTCGACCACCCGCTGGCCGGCCTCGAACTCGGCTCCGCCGAGGAACTCCAGCAGCACCTGCGCGCCTACGTCACCGCCGACGCCGACCGCCGCGCCGACCCCGCGCACAGCGCCGACCTCGGCGCCTTCCTCGCCCTGCTCTCGCTGTTCGGCCAGCTCCCGCGCATCCTCGCGACCGGCCGGCTCACCGCCCGCTCGGTCGCCGAAGAGGTGGACGGGTGGTTCTTCGGCTACTTCAGCTACCTCGCCTCCGGCCCGCCCGGCTTCCGGCTGCGCCAGCTGCTCGCCCTCTCCGAGGCCGGGATCGTGCACTTCCTGGGCGCGGGCGTCCGGGTCGAACGGGACGAGACCACCGGCACCTGGCGGGCCGGCGGCGACACCGTGCCGGGCCACCGCATCACCGCCACCGCCCTGGTCGAGGCGTACCTGCCCAAGCACCAGCTGACCCGCACCCTCGACCCGGTGCTGCGCGAACTGCACCGCGCCGGGCGGCTCGTGGAGGAGGTGGTCGCCGACGAGGAGTACACCCACCGCTCCGGCCTGGTCACCATCGCCCCCGGCGACAGCCGACTGCTCGACCCGGCCCTGGGCGGCGCCCCGCACCCGCGGCGCACCGCACTCGGCCCGCACACCAGCCTGCGCGCCGCCGCCGCCTTCGCCCGGCCCCGCACCGATTCCCCGGGATTCCGACAGAACGACGCCGCCGCCCGCGCGCTGCTGCGGGCACTGGCCGCGCTCCCGGCCGCCGCCCCGGCGCCCGTCGTCGATCCCCCGCCCGCCCGCCGCCGCCAAGGCACCCGCCTCGCCGCGCGGTCGGCGGTCGCCGCCCCTGCTCCGCCGTGCGGTCAGCGCACCCCGCCACCGCCGCGCCCGCCCTCCGGCCGGACGAGGGGGGCCTGACGGCGGGCCCCGGGAGCGGCCCGGTCGCAGGTTCGGGGCCCGAAGACCCGTTCGACCCCCCTCCCCCCGTCCGTACCCGGGTGGAAGGATGGGCCCTCAGCCCCCGCGCCGAAGCGGCGGGCCCGGCGGGCCCGGTGTCACCCCGGTGTCACGGCCGCCGGACGAGCAGAGCCGAGGAGAAGCGGTCATGGCCAAGCAGGCCCCGCAGAGCGACCCGGCGCAGGACGCCCCCGAGGTGTCCGCGCCCCAGCACGCGGCGGCCGGGCTGCCCGCGGTCGGCCACAGCCTGCGGATGGCCGCCGAGCAGATGGGCCCCCTGCGCACCCTCGCCACGCTGCGCAAGGTCAACCAGCCGGACGGCTTCGACTGCCCCGGCTGCGCCTGGCCGGAGCCGGGCAAGACGCACACGGCGGAGTTCTGCGAGAACGGCGCCAAGGCCGTCGCCGAGGAGGCCACCGAGCGCCGGATCCGCGCCGAGTTCTTCGCCGCCCACCCGGTCGCCGAGCTGGCCGAGCGCTCCGGCTACTGGCTGGGCCAGCAGGGCCGCCTCACCCAGCCGATGCTGCTCGACGAGGGCGCCACCCACTACACGCCGGTCTCCTGGGACGACGCCTTCGCGCTGATCGCCGAGGAGCTGCGCGCCCTGGACACCCCGGACGGCGCCGCCTTCTACACCTCCGGGCGGACCAGCAACGAGGCCGCCTTCGCGTACCAGCTGTTCGCCCGCCGGCTGGGCACCAACAACCTGCCGGACTGCTCCAACATGTGCCACGAGTCGTCCGGCTCGGCGCTCACCGAGACGCTCGGCGTCGGCAAGGGCAGCGTCAGCCTCAAGGACCTCTACCAGGCCGACCTGATCATCGTGGCCGGCCAGAACCCGGGCACCAACCACCCCCGGATGCTCTCCGCGCTGGAGCGCGCCAAGCGGGCCGGCGCCACCATCGTGAGCGTGAACCCGCTGCCGGAGGCCGGCCTGGAGCGCTTCAAGAACCCGCAGCACGCGCGCGGCCTGGTCGGCCACGGCACCAAGCTGACCGACCTGTTCCTGCAGATCCGCCTCGGCGGGGACCTGGCGCTGTTCCGCGCGCTCAACCGGATGATCCTGGAGCAGGACGGCGTCGACCGCGCCTTCGTCACCGAACACTGCCACGGCTTCGAGGAGTTCGAGGCGCAGGCGGGCACGACCGACCGCGCCGAGGTGCTCGCCGCGACCGGCCTGCCGTGGGAGCAGATCGAGGAGCTCGGCCGGCTGGTGCTGGGCTCCCGGAAGATCATCGTCTGCTGGGCGATGGGCCTCACCCAGCACAAGCACGCCGTCCCGACCATCCGCGAGGTGGTCAACTTCCTGCTGCTGCGCGGCAACGTCGGCCGCCCGGGCGCCGGGGTCTGCCCGGTACGCGGGCACAGCAACGTCCAGGGCGACCGGACGATGGGCATCTTCGAGCGGCCCTCGACGGCCTTCCTGGACGCGCTCGGCAAGGAGTTCGGCTTCGAGCCGCCGCGCGCGCACGGCCTCGACTCGGTGGACACCATCCGGGCGATGCGCGACGGCCGGGTCGGGGTGTTCTTCGCGATGGGCGGCAACTTCGTCGCGGCCACCCCGGACACCGACGTCACCGAGGCGGCGATGCGCCGCTGCCGGCTGACCGTGCACGTCTCCACCAAGCTCAACCGCTCGCACGTGGTCACCGGCGCCCGCGCACTGATCCTGCCCACCCTGGGCCGCACCGACCGGGACGTCAGCGGCGCCGGCGCCCAGTTCGTCAGCGTCGAGGACTCGATGGGCCAGGTGCACTCCTCGCGCGGCGGCCTGCGCCCGCCCGCCCCGGGCCTGCTCTCCGAGACCGCGATCGTCTGCCGACTCGCCCGCAGCGTCCTCGGCCCCGGGGACACCGTGCCGTGGGAGGACTTCGCCGCCGACTACGACACCCTGCGGGACCGGATCGCCCGGGTCGTCCCCGGCTTCGAGGACTACAACGAGAAGGTCCGCCGCCCCGGCGGCTTCACCCTGCCGCACGGCCCGCGCGACTCCCGGACCTTCCCCACCGCGACCGGGAAGGCCAACTTCACCGTCAACCCGCTCACCGCCCCCGAGGTCCCGCCGGGCCGCCTGCTGTTGCAGACGCTGCGCTCGCACGACCAGTACAACACCACCATCTACGGCCTGGACGACCGCTACCGGGGCATCAAGGGCGGCCGCCGGGTCGTCCTGGTCAACCCGGCCGACGCCGCCGAACTGGGCCTGGCCGAGGGCGCCTTCGTCGACCTGGTGAGCGAGTGGCGGGACGGCGTCGAGCGGCGCGCCCCGCACTTCCGGGTGGTCCACTACCCGGTGGCCCGCGGCGGCGCGGCGGCCTACTACCCGGAGACCAACGTGCTCGTCCCGCTGGACTCCACCGCCGACATCAGCAACACGCCGACCTCCAAGGCCGTGGTCGTCCGCTTCGAGCCGGACACCGGCGCCCCGGCGTGACGCACGCGAAGGCCGCCCGGTGTCCGTGGACGCCGGGCGGCCTTCGTCATGGCTCAGGCCCTGTCCGGACCTAGGGCCTAGTTGCTGCCGAGCGGCAGTGTCGCGGTGGCGCTGCCCGGGGCCCCGGCGCTCGCCGAGCCGGTGGTGGTGGAGGCCGCGGTGCCGGTGGAACCCGGGGTGCCGGTGCCGGTGCCGGTGCCGGTCGGGGCGGGCGTCGCCGGGCCAGTGCCGGTCGGCGCCGGGGTGCCCGTCCCGGTCGGGGTGGGCGTGCCCGTCCCGGTCGGGGTGGGCGTGCCCGTCCCGGTCGGGGTCGGCGTGGGCGTGGGCGTGCCGGGGGCGGTGGTGCCGGTGCCGGACGGCGTCCCCGGGTCGGCGGGCGTTCCGCTCCCGGTGCCGGACGGCGTACCGGTGCCGGTGTCCGCGGGCGTGCCCGGGGTGGTGGACGGCGTGCCCGGGGTGGCCGGCGGGTTGGCGGGTGTGCCGGGGGCCGGGGCGGCCGGGACCTGGTTGGCCGGGCTGGGCGCGATCGGGGTGACGGTGTCCCAGCCGGCGGGCAGGTCGGGCACCTTCCAGCTGCCGCCGGCCTCGTCCGCCGCGCCGGACGGGTCGGGCCGCACCGCCCCGAGGATCGGCATCGAGCCGATCGGCGACACCTTGATGACGGCGCCCGGCCGGGGTGCCTGGACGACCAGCCCGCCGCCGATGTACATCGCGACGTGCGTGGCGCCCTCGAAGTAGATGACCAGGTCGCCGGGGCGGAGCTGGTTCAGCGCGATGTGCGGGAGCTGGGCCCACTGCTCCTGGCTGGTGCGCGGGATCGGCAGCCCGGCGTGCAGCCAGGCCTGCGAGGTGAGGCCCGAGCAGTCGTAGGAGTCCGGCCCCGCGCCGCCCCACAGGTACGGCTTGTTGAGCTGGGCGAGCGCGAAGGCGATGGCGGTGCGGCCGGCCGCCGACGGGGTGCGCTCGCCCTTGCCGAGGGCGCCGGAGGCGAGGAAGGCGAGCTGGGCCTCGTCGGCCTTGGCCTTCTCCAGCTTCTCCAGTTCGGTGCGCTGGGCGCCGGTGAGCGAGGAGACCAGCTGCTCGACGGAGGCGAGGTCGGTGGCGACCTTGGCCTTGGCGGCGTCCTGCTGGGTGACCAGCGTCTGGGAGGTCTTGAGCGCGTCCTCGGTCTGCTTCGTCAGGCCGGCGAGGGCCTCGCGGTCGGTCTTCAGCCGGTCCAGGAACTCGGACTGCGAGCGGCTGGCGGCGGTGAGCAGTTCCGCGATGGTGACGGCCTCGTACGGGTCCTTGGAGAGCAGCAGTTCGGCGTAGGCGGAGGCGGCGCCGTTGCGATACTGGGCGGCGGCGAGCTGGGAGGCGATGTCGGTGCCGGCGTCGACCTGCTTCTGCTGGCGGTCCATCCGGCCCTGGAGGTCGGTGAGCGCGGCCTGCTGCTCGGCGACCTTGGCGACGGCGCCGTTGTACTGCTCGGTGGCGGTCTCGGCGCTCTGGTAGAGCGCGTGCAGCTGGTCGAGCAGCGGGCCGAGGGTGGCCTTGGCGGCGGCGAGCGGGTCGTCGCCCGGACTGGCCGCGGTGATCGAGGCGCCCGGGTCGGGGGCGGCGTACGCGGCCTGCGCGGCGAGCGGGAGGGCGAGCGCGGCGGCCGCGAGGGCGGCTCCGCAGCGCAGTGCCGCCCGCAGCCAGGGCCGTACGACTGCCGTTTCAGTGCGCTGTGCAGCCCCGCCCATGGGTTGGTCCTCCCCGCCCCAGCCTGTCACCGGCGTCCCCGGATCCCGCAGATCCTCCCACGGGTTACTCACCGGAAACAGGGCGCATCCGGACTGGGAGGTTAATTCTCGGTTGATCTGTGAGACAGCTCTCAGCAAACCGGAGCGAACCGGGGCGAACTTCGCTAATGTCCAGCTCAGCGCGACCGCCGACACCCTTCCGAAAGCTTCCGGACACCACCGGGACACCAGCGGAACCACGATTCCCGGCTCAGTTCACCTTCCGTTTACCAAACAGACCTACGGTCGCGACGACACCAACGTCCGTGCGACAACTACGACGATTGTTTGGGTATGGAACACATCTCGTTCCTGGTAGCCGTTGTGATCATCACGGCGCTCGCCTTCGACTTCACCAACGGGTTCCACGACACCGCCAATGCGATGGCCACCTCCATCGCGACGGGAGCCCTCCGGCCGAAGGTCGCGGTCACCATCGCGGCCGTCCTCAACTTCGCGGGCGCGTTCCTGTCCGTGAAGGTCGCCACCACCATCTCCGGCGGCATCGTCAACGAGAAGAGCGGCATCCACCCCGAGATCATCTTCGCCGCACTGGCGGGCGCGATCCTCTGGAACCTGCTGACCTGGCTGCGCGGCCTGCCGTCCAGTTCCTCGCACGCGCTGTACGGCGGCCTGATCGGCGCCACCGTCGTCGGTGTCGGCATGAACGGCGTCAACTTCGACACCGTCCTCTCCAAGATCCTGATCCCCGCGATCGCCTCCCCGCTGGTCGCCGGCCTGGCCTCCTGGGGCGCCACCAAGCTGGCCTACGCGATCACCCGCAAGGGCAACGAGACCACCGCCACCAAGGGCTTCAAGACCGGCCAGATCTTCTCGTCCTCGCTGATCTCGCTCGCGCACGGCACCAACGACGCCCAGAAGACGATGGGCATCATCACCCTGACCCTGGTGTCGGTCGGCGCCCTGCCGCACGGCGCGCTGCCGCCCACCTGGGTGATCATCTCCGCGGGCGCCGCGATCGCGCTCGGCACCTACATGGGCGGCTGGCGGATCATCCGCTCGATGGGCAAGGGCCTCGCCGACATCAAGGCGCCGCAGGGCTTCGCCTCCGAGTCGGCCGCCGCGACCGTCATCCTGACCTCCTCGCACATGGGCTTCGGCCTCTCCACCACCCAGGTCTGCTCCGGCGGCATCATGGGCGCCGGCCTCGGCGGCCCGAAGGCCGAGCTGCGCTGGAGCCTGGTGCGCCGCATGGTCTACACCTGGGCGCTGACCCTGCCGGCCGCCGCGCTGGTCTCGGGCGGCGCGGCGCTGCTGGTCCGCCAGGGCACCTGGGGCATCGTCCTGGTGGGCGCCGTGCTGGTGGCCGGCTCCGGCGCGATGTGGCTGATCTCCCGCCGCCAGCCGATCAGCGCGGACAACGTCAACGACGTCAACGACGTCACCCCGGTGGAGGTCCCCACCACCGCCGCCCCCGCGAACGCCCCCACCCCCGCCTCGACCACGGTCGCGGCCTGAGCGCCGCAGGCTGAGGAGCACCCGCCATGCACATCAAGTGGAACGCCCTGGCCCAGACCGCCGGTGCCAGCTTCGGCATCACCGTCGCCGTGGTCTCCGTCTTCGCACTCGGCATCCTGGCCCTGTCCCGCCGCGAGGCCGCGCTGAGCGCCCGCGAGGGCGAGGCCGCCCAGGAGCCGGGCGGCGGCCGGCTGGCCCTGGCCGGCGCCTACGCCTGCTTCGGCCTCTGCGCCGCGGCCGTCGTCTACGGCCTGGTCCTGATCGCCGCACCGTAGCGCGTGGTCCTGGTCGCCGCGCCGTAGCGCGTGGCCGACGGTTCCCGCCGTCCGCGCGCGCGGGACGAACCGAACGGGCCGGGGAGTGTGATCCACACTCCCCGGCCCGTTCGCGCATCCCCGCCCGGAGTCAGCCCTGCTGGCTGGTCTTCAGCGCGGTCTCCCGGATGAACAGCACCGTGACGAAGGCCAGCGCCGCGAACGGCGCGGCCCACAGGAAGACGGTGCCGACGCCGTGCCCGAACGCGTCCGTCACCAGCGGGACGATCGGGGCGGGCAGCTTGTGCAGGTCCGGGATGCCCCCGCCGCCGGCCGCGCTCGCGGCCGGGATGTGCGCGGCGGCCAGGTTCTCCGCGAGGTAGTGGGTCACCTTGCTGTTCATCAGCGCGCCGAGCGCGGAGACGCCCATCGCGCCGCCCATGGTGCGGAAGAACGTCACCACGGAGCTGGCCGCGCCGAGCTCGTGGCGCGGCACCGTGTTCTGCACCGCGAGCACCAGGTTCTGGCTGGTCAGGCCGAGGCCGATGCCGGTGATCGCCATGTAGACGCAGAGCAGCTTGTAGTCGGTGTCGGCGCGGGCGGTGGCGAGCAGGCCGAAGCCGATCGCGAGCAGCGCCGTGCCGGCGACCAGGTAGGCCTTCCACTTGCCGTACTTGGTGATCAGCCGGCCGGCGACGGTGGAGGCGAGCGCCAGGCCGAGGATCATCGGCAGGGTCATCAGGCCGGCCATGGTCGGGGACTTGGCGCGGGCCAGCTGGAAGTACTGGCTGAGGAAGGTGGTCGCGCCGTACATCCCGACGCCGACCAGCACGCTGGCCACCGCGGCCAGGGTGACGGTGCGGTACTTGAAGAGGTCCGGCGGGATGATCGGCTCGGCGGCGCGGCGTTCGATCACCACGGCGAGGGCGCCCAGCAGCAGGCCGCCGCCGACCATCGCGGCGGTCTGCCAGGACAGCCAGTCGTAGTTCGTGCCGGCCAGCGTGATCCAGATCATCAGCAGGCTGACGGCGCCGGTGATGACCAGCGCGCCCAGGTAGTCGATCTTCGCCTTGCGCTTGACCACCGGCAGCTTGAGGGTGCGCTGCACCACCAGGATCGCGGCCAGCGCGAACGGGATGCCGACGTAGAAGCACCAGCGCCAGCCCAGCCACGAGGTGTCCACGATGACGCCGCCGATCAGCGGTCCGCCGATGGTGGCCAGCGCGAAGACCGCGCCGAAGTAGCCGCTGTAACGGCCGCGCTCGCGCGGCGGGACCATCGCGGCCAGGCAGATCTGGCCCAGCGCGACCACACCGCCGGCGCCGATGCCCTGGAGGGCGCGGCAGGCGATCAGCTCGGCGGTGTTCTGGGAGAGGCCGGCCAGGGCGGAGGTGGCGATGTAGATCAGCAGGGCTATCTGGAGCAGCAGCTTCTTGCTGACGAGGTCGGAGAGCTTGCCCCAGATCGGGGTGGAGGCGGTCAGGGTCAGCAGGGCCGCGGTGATCACCCAGGTGTAGGCGGACTGGCCGCCGTGCAGGTCGGTGAGGATGTGCGGCAGGGCGTTGGAGACGACGGTCGAGGAGAGCACGGCCACGAAGAGGCCGAGCAGCAGGCCGGACAGCGCCTCCATCACCTGCCGGTGGGTCATCGGTTGATCGTCGACGGCGGCTCCGACGGTCGCCTCGGCTGTGACGGTCATCTGGGTCCTTCGGCGGGAGGAGTGAGCGGGGAGTGGGGGTGCGCGGGCAGGGGAATTTCGTTGCCTTACGCAACCATAGGCCCGATGGTTGACTAAGGCAACTTTCTTCAAGCCCAAGTAAAGGCCTCGCCCCCAGGCCTGGATCCAGCCGCCGCGACCCGCCCCCCGGTCACTCCGCCGGCGGCTCCCCGATCACGTCGTTGAAGCGGTGCAGCAGCACCGCGAAGCGGTCCACGTCCTCCGGCGACCAGCTGCCCAGCAGCTCCCGCACCCGCCGCATCCGGACGTCCCGGGCCGCCAGGTAGCGCCGCCGCCCGTCCTCGGTCAGCGAGACCAGCGCGGCCCGGCGGTCCAGCGGATCCGTCTCCCGGGCCACCAGGCCCAGCTCCTCCAGCGCCCGGATCTGCCGGCTCACCGTGGCCTTGCCGACCGCGAAGTGCACGCCGACGTCCGTCACCCGCACCCGCCCGGCCTGCTCGATGTAGCCGAGCATGCTGTACGCCATCCCCTCCAGCTCGGGGTGCACCCGGCGTGAGAGCTCCGCCACTCGGGCCCGGCCCCGCCGGAACATCAGCGCGACCTCGCGCTCCACCGCCAGCAGGGATTCCTCGTCACTCACCGCGCCAGTATCCCGCAGCCGCACTGGCTGGAAGGCGGCGCGTGGGGTGCGACAAGCTAACTAGTTCATGGTATGAAGTATCCGTTTTCCCCCAATACACAAGGAGATGTGGATGGCCGCCCCGGGGCAGGGTTTCGTCGCTGAACTGAAGGGCGCGGTCACACCGCGTGCGGCACTGCTCGTGATCGGCGTGCTGCTGCTGCAGCTCGGCTTCATCACCTCGTACGTCGGGGCGCTGCACCACCCGGCCCCGCACGAGCTGTCGATCGCGGTGGTCGCCCCGCCGCAGGTCGCCCCCAAGCTGGTCCAGGCGCTGGAATCCGTGCCGGACGACGCCGTCAAGGCCGTCACCGCCCCGGACGCCGAGACGGCCACCCAGCAGATCAAGGACCAGAAGATCTACGCCGCGCTGGTCGTGAACCCGACCGGCACCGAGGACACCCTGCTGGTCGGCGGCGCCCGCGGCACCTCCGCCGCCAAGGCCGCCGAGTCCATCACCACCGCGCTGGACAAGGCCCAGGGCCGCACCGTCAAGGTCGAGGACGTCGTGCCGCTCGCCAAGGGCGACACCAACGGCCTCTCCGCGTTCTACCTGGTCATCGGCTGGTGCGTCGGCGGCTACCTGGTCGCCTCGATCCTCGGCATCAGCGCCGGCTCCAAGCCCGCCAACGTCCACCGCCTGCTGATCCGCCTCGGTGTGCTGGCGCTGTACTCGGTCGGCGCCGGCCTCGGCGGCACGATCATCGCCGGACCGGTGCTGGACGCGCTGCCCGGCTCGATCCTGGCCCTGACCGGCATCGGCGCCCTGGTGGTGTTCACGGTCGGCGCGTTCACCATGGCGCTGCAGTGCCTGTTCGACGTCATCGGCATCGGCGTCGCGGTGCTGATCTTCGTGGTGCTGGGCAACCCGAGCGCCGGCGGCGTCTACCCGGCACCGATGATGCCGCCGTTCTGGCGGGCCATCGGCTCGCTGATCCCGAACGGCGCCGGGACCAGTGCCACCAAGTCGATCGCCTACTTCGGCTCCACCAACCTGGGCATGCCGATCGTGGTCCTGGTGGTCTGGGCGCTGATCGGCATCGGCGTCGCCTACCTGGCCGTACTGCGCGGCCCGCGCTCCGGCGGCCGCGAGATCGTCGCCGCCGAGGCGCCCTCCGAGGCCTGATCCCCCGCGTTCCTGCGCCCGAGCCCCCGGCCGCCCGGCCGGGGGCTCGGGCGCGCCCCGGGCCGGGAGGTCAGCCGCCGGCGAGCCGGCCCGGGTCCGCGACGACGGCCCGCACCACGCCCACCGCGGCGCCCAGCAGCGGCCCGCGCCGGCCCAGCCGGGACACCGTCAGCCGCTCGTCCGACCAGGGCCGCACCGTCACCCGGGCGGCCAGCTCGGCCCGCATCGCCGGCAGCAGCCAGGGCGCCAGCCGGGCGTAGCCGCCGCCCAGCACCACCTCGGCCGGGTCCAGCAGGTTGACCGCCCCGGCGGCCGCGATGCCCAGCGCCGAACCGGCCCCGGCCAGCACCGCGAGGGCCGGCTCGTCCCCGGCCCCGGCCCGCCCGGCGAGCAGCGTCACCCAGTCGCCCCGCGCGCCCGCCGGCCCGGCCGCCCGCAGCACGGCCGCCTCCCCCGCGTACTGCTCCAGGCAGCCGTGCGCGCCGCAGGCGCAGCGGTGGCCGTCCGGGTGGACCGGTACGTGGCCGAACTCGCCCGCGTAGCCGCGCGCCCCGCGCAGCAGCCGCCCGCCGACCACGATCGCCGCGCCGACGCCGGCCTCGGCCGAGACGTACAGGAAGTCCTCCGGCCCGCCGCCCAGCCACCGTTCGGCCAGCCCGCCCAGGTTGGCCTCGTTGTCCGCCTCGACCGGCAGCTCGGCCAGTTCGGCCGCGCCGGCCGCGCGCAGCGCCGGGCGCAGTTCGGCCGCCAGCGGGACATCCCGCCAGCCCAGGTTGGCGGCCCGCTGGAGCACCCCGCCGGAGGTGCCGACCAGCCCGGGGACGGCCAGGGTCAGCCCGGCCGGGCGCAGGCCCGCCTCGGCGACGGCCGCGTGCAGCAGTTCGGCGAGGTCGGCCATGACCGCGGCGGGCCGGCGGCCCCGGTTGCGGACCTCGCGGCGGCGCCAGGTCCGGACCTCCCCGCTCAGGTCGACCACGCAGGCGCCGAGGTGCTCCACGCCGATCTCGGCGCCGAGGCCGCCGGGCCCGAGCGGGTTGAGCCCGAGCGCGGTGCCGGGGCGGCCGACCTTGCCGCTGGGCGCGGCCGGGCCCTCCTCGACGACCAGGCCGCCGGCGATCAGCTGCTCGGCGAGCGAGGAGACGGCGGCCCTGGTCAGCCCGGTCTCGGCGGCCACCTCGGCCCGGGAGCGCGGGGCGCGCGCGATCACCCCGAGCACCAGGGCCAGGTTGGCCCGGCGCATCCCCTGCTGGCTGGCGGGCCCGCTCCGAACCGCGTCCGGTTCCCCGCGCATAACCCTCACCTCACGGCCTTATGGGGCATCCCGTGGCATCTCGGGTGCAGCGTAACCGGGTTCGTACCTCGGGTGCGCCCGTTCGGCGGGCCGGGTGAAGACCCACCGCTGCATCGCCCAGAAGCGGAACAGCATCGCGACGAAGGTGCCGACGACCATCCCGCTGAGGAAGTCCGCGGTCTCCTGGACGAACGGGCCGACGTACGGCTCGCGCAGGTCCAGGGCGTAGCGGGAGAGTGCCAGCGGCAGGTCGTTGACGGCGATCGCCATGGCGCTGACCAGGAAGAACAGCAGTGCCTCGCGCGGGTGCCCGGCCGTCCGGAAGGCCCAGCGACGGTTGAGCACGTAGGAGACGACGGTCGAGATCACGGTCGCGACCGTCAGCGCGACCACCGGCTTGTGCTCCAGCACGGTGAACTTCAGCTCGAAGTCGGTCACCGTGGTGAGCACGAAGCAGGCGCCGCCGACCAGCAGGAACTTCACCAGCCGGCGGTGCCGCAGCAGGAACGGACGCAGCCGGGCCGGCACCCGGGCCAGGGCGCGCTGCGTGGGGGACGGCATCTCCGCAGTGTGGCACGCGCAGACGCCGTCCTCCCGTCGATCCTCCCGCCGACCCGGCGCGGCCGGGTCAGGCCGCCGCGGCCAGGACCTTGGCCGGCTCCAGGGCCAGCTCCAGCACCTCCCGCACGTCCGCCACCGGGTGCACGGTGAGCCGCTCCAGCACCTCGGCCGGGACGTCGTCCAGGTCGGCCTCGTTGCGCTTGGGGATGATCACCGTGGTGACGCCGGCCCGGTCGGCGGCGAGCAGCTTCTGCTTCACCCCACCGATCGGCAGCACCCGCCCGGTCAGCGACACCTCCCCGGTCATCGCCAGGTCGGTGCGCACCTTGCGGCCGGACAGCAGCGAGGCGAGCGCCGTGGTCATGGTGATGCCGGCGCTCGGCCCGTCCTTGGGGACGGCCCCGGCGGGGACGTGCAGGTGCACGCCGCGGTCGCGCAGCGAGGTGACCGGCAGCTCCAGTTCGGCGCCGCGCGAGCGCAGGTAGGAGAGCGCGATGTGCGCGGACTCCTTCATCACGTCGCCCAGCTGCCCGGTGAGGGTGAGCCCGGTGCCGCCGGTCTCGGCGTCGGCGAGCGAGGCCTCGATGTAGAGGACGTCGCCGCCGGCGCCGGTCACGGCGAGGCCGGTGGCCACGCCGGGGACGGCGGTGCGCCGCTCGGCCGGCGCCTGGGCGGCCTCCGGCACGTGGTGGGGCCGACCGATCAGGGCGCGCAGCTCGTCCGGGCCGATCGCGGCGGGCAGTTCGCGCTCGCCGAGCTCGGCCTGGGCGGCGATCCTGCGCAGCACCCGGGCGATCGAGCGCTCCAGGTTCCGTACGCCGGCCTCCCGGGTGTACTCCCCGGCCAGCCGGCGCAGCACCGCCTCGTCGACGCTGACCTGCTCGCCGCCCAGTCCGGCCTTCTCGCGCTGGCGCGGGAGCAGGTGGTCGCGGGCGATGACGACCTTCTCGTCCTCGGTGTAGCCGTCGAGGCGGACGAGCTCCATCCGGTCGAGCAGCGCCTCGGGGATGGCCTCCAGCACGTTGGCGGTGGCGAGGAAGACGACGTCCGAGAGGTCGAGCTCGACCTCCAGGTAGTGGTCCCGGAAGGTGTGGTTCTGCGCCGGGTCCAGCACCTCCAGGAGGGCGGCGGCCGGGTCGCCCCGGTAGTCGGAGCCGACCTTGTCGATCTCGTCGAGCAGGACGACCGGGTTCATCGAGCCGGCCTCCTTGATCGCCCGCACGAGCCGGCCGGGCTGCGCGCCGACGTAGGTGCGCCGGTGGCCGCGGATCTCGGCCTCGTCCCGGACGCCGCCGAGCGCGACCCGGACGAAGGTGCGGCCCATGGCGCGGGCCACGCTCTCGCCGAGCGAGGTCTTGCCGACGCCGGGCGGGCCGACGAGTGCCAGCACCGCGCCTCCGCGCCGGCCGCCGACCAGTCCGAGCCCCTGGTCGGCCCGGCGCTTGCGCACCGCGAGGTACTCGACGATGCGGTCCTTCACGTCGGCGAGGCCGGCGTGGTCGGCGTCCAGCACGGCGCGGGCACCGGCGATGTCGTACGCGTCCTCGGTGCGCTCGTTCCAGGGCAGCTCCAGGACGGTGTCCAGTCAGGTGCGGATCCAGGGGCCCTCGGGGGACTGCTCGGAGGCCCGCTCCAGCTTGTCGACCTCCTTGAGGGCCGCGTCGCGGACCTTCTCGGGCAGGTCGGCGGCCTCGACCCGGGCACGGTAGTCGCCCTCCTCGTCGGCCGGGTCGCCGTTGAGCTCGGCCAGTTCCTTGCGGACGGCCTCCAGCTGGCGGCGGAGCAGGAACTCCTTCTGCTGCTTGGCCACGCCCTCCTCGACGTCCTTGCGGATGGTGTCGTTGACCTCCTCCTCGGCGAGGTGGTCGCGCAGCAGGGTCAGCGCGTACTCCAGGCGGGCGACCTGGTCGGCCTCCAGCAGCACCTTGAGCTTCTGCTCGGCGGTGGCGAAGGGCGCGTAGCCGATGTTGTCGGCGAGCTCGCCGACGCCCTCGATCTGGGCCACCCGGTCGACGATCTGCCAGGCGCCGCGCCTGCGCAGCCACTGGGTGGACAGCGCCTTGTACTCCTTGACCAGCTCGGCGGCCCGGCCGGCCACCGGGGTGTCCACCGAGGACTCCCGGAAGGGCGTGGTCTCCACCCAGAGGGCGGCGCCGGGGCCGGTGGTGCCGACCCCGATGCGGACCCGGCGCACGGCGCGCACCAGCGCGGCCGGCTCCCCGTCGGCCAGCCGGCCGACCTGCTCGACGGCGGCCAGGGTGCCGACCGCCGCGTACGAGCCGTCCACCCGCGGGACCAGCAGGACCTGCGGCTTGCCGGTGCCGGTGGCCGCCGCGCGGGCGGCCTCGACCGCGGCGCGCACCTCGGTGTCCTTCAGGTCCAGCGGGACGACCATGCCCGGCAGGACGACCTCGTCGTCGAGCGGCAGCACGGGCAGGGTGAGCGGTGTGGACGTCGATGCCATGATCTCTCCCCAGTCAGTGAAGTTGAGTCGACCTGACTAAGGCCTGGCGTGCGCCGGATGTTCCCGGGGCGGTGTTCGCCATGAGCGAACAGGAGGAGGGTGTGGAGCGAACGGGGGGAGGGTGCGGGAAGCGCCGTCAAAAGCACGCGGGAGCGGCACCCGGAAGGGTCAGCGCGCGTCCAGGACCGGAGCGCCGCCCGGCGCGGGCGAGGAGCCCGCGGCCGGCGCCTCGACCCGGCGCGTCCGCGGCTTCGGCCGCGGCCGGCGGGCCTGGGCCCGGCGCAGCCAGCGCCACAGCGCCACCCCGGTGAGCACCGCGGCGGGGTGCCCCACGGCGGTGACCAGGTCCCGCTCGGTGAGGATCTGCTCGGCGATCAGCAGCCCGGCGCCGCCGAGCGCGACCAGCCGACCGCGCCACGGCAGCAGCCCGGCCACCGCACCCAGGCAGGTGAGCACGCCGTAGCTGACGCCGATGTCCAGGTAGTCCAGCGCCGCGGTCTCCATCCGCCCGGTCTCCACCGCGGTGATCACCACGCCCTGGGACAGCAGCGTGGCCGTGACGTGCCCGATCGCGAAGACCGCCGCCGCCCGGGCGGGGCCGATCCGGCGCTCCAGCGGCGCGAGGGTGACGGCGAATCCCCACAGGTAGGGCATCCACACCTCGCCGGCCACCCAGAAACCGCTGAGCAGCAGCGCACGCAGGGGGTGCTGCAGGAGGTTGTGGCCGTCGGAACTGGAGGCCTCCTGCAGCCGCTGCACGAGTTCCGGATCGGCGAGTTTGGCAAAGGTCGTGGTGGCGCCCACCACGGCGAGATAGCCGAGGGTGAAGGGGTTTCGCCGGGGTGTCGGCACCCGCGCCAGCAGCCACTCGACGACGCCGGTGCGCAGACCGTGCCGGAGCATGCCGTACGGCGGGCCGGCGGGCGACGCCCCGACCCGTCCGGCACCTCGCCGCAGTCCAGCCATGCCGCCCTCCGCTCCACGCCGGCAGCCACCGGCCCCTCACCAGGTGCCCAACGTACCGGCGCGCGCCGCGGATCCCGCCCTGCGGGGCGTTGTCGTGGCCACGTTACGTCGAGGTTCTGAGAGGCATCTGAGAAAAGCCGGTGAAGACCGTCAGGAAACCGGTCGACCGGATTCCCGATATTGGTCCAGACCTTCTTCCGGCGGGCGCGCCGGCAGGGGCTCTGACCGGCGACTTGGCGTCAACTCGACTGCATACGTACCGTTACGCAGAGAAAAATCGCCGGGTAAGGTATCGGCCCGTGCCCACTCGTGCAGTGGGCTCCGAGGGCGGCCCGACAGCCGGCCCACGGGCCGGAAACGTCCGGTCCACCTGCCGGGAGGCATCCGCTGTCCGTACGCTGCGAAGTGCGCGGGAGAAGTGGGCGGGCGACAATCCGCCCGCCGACCCGCACGCACGACGGGACGGCGGACCCGGCACAGTCCACGACGGAACAAGACTACGAGCGGAGCCCGCCATCCCCACAGGTGGCCGGCCCGCAGCCCTGGGGGCGGTGGCGTGACCGTGACAGAACTTCAGCAGGACAACAACCACAGCGGCGGCACGGTGAGCAGCCAACGCAGAGTGCTGGTGGTGGAGGACGAGCCGACGATCGCGGAGTCGATCGCGGCCCGGCTGGGCGCGGAGGGCTTCAAGGTCGCCGTGGCCCACGACGGGCCGGGCGCGGTCGACGGCTTCCACACCTGGCAGCCGGACCTGGTGGTCCTCGACATCATGCTGCCCGGCTTCGACGGCCTTGAGGTGTGCCGCCGGATCCAGGCGCAGCGCCCGGTGCCGGTGCTGATGCTGACCGCGCGCGACGACGAGACGGACCTGCTGGTCGGCCTCGGCGTGGGCGCCGACGACTACATGACCAAACCGTTCTCGATGCGCGAACTGGCCGCCCGGGTCAACGTGCTGCTGCGCCGCGTCGAGCGCGCCCAGCAGGCGGCCCGCACGCCCGCGCTCGGCTCGCTGCGCTTCGGCGAGCTGGAGATCGACCACGTGCAGCGCCGGGTCCGGCTCGCCTCGGGCGACGTCCACCTGACGCCCACCGAGTTCGACCTGCTCGCCTGCCTGGCCGCGCAGCCGCGCGCCGTGCTGACCCGCGAGCAGCTGCTGGCCGAGGTCTGGGACTGGACGGACGCGTCCGGCACCCGCACCGTGGACAGCCACGTCAAGGCGCTGCGCCGCAAGATCGGCGCGAGCTGGATCCGTACCGTCCACGGCGTCGGGTACGCGCTGGAGGCCCCGCTCTCCTAGCGGCGAGCCTCGGGCGACGGGCCTCCGGGGGGCCCGTGTCCCGAACTGCCGCGCACCACGCGGGGGACGTACGCGGGGATCACAGGGGACCAATGACCTTTCCACAGCAACGCAACGGGGACACCGGCGGCACGCGGTCGCAGACGTTGGCCGCCCGCGCCGCCCGCCGGGTCTGGGCCGACATCAGGCCGCTCGACCCGGTCCGCTCGATCAAGGGCAAGCTCGCCCTGCTGGTGATCGTCTCCGTCTTCCTGGCCACCGGCATGGTCGTCGTGGCGATCCGGTCCGAGACCCAGATCCGGATCATCATGGTCTTCTCCATGATCGCCTCGCTGCTCTTCATGCAGTTCCTCGCGCACGGGCTGACCGCCCCCCTGCGCGAGATGACGGCCGCCGCCCGCGCGATGGCCTCCGGCGACTACAGCCGCCGGGTCGAGGTGAACTCGCGCGACGAGATCGGCGAGCTGGCGACCACCTTCAACCAGATGGCCGCCGACCTGGGGGCCGCCGACCGGCACCGCCGCGAGCTGGTCGCCAACGTCTCGCACGAGCTGCGCACGCCCATCGCCGCGCTGCGCGCCGTGCTGGAGAACGTGGTGGACGGCGTCGTCCAGCCCAATCCGGCGACCCTGGGGGCCGCCCTGGAGCAGACCGAGCGGCTCGGCCGCCTGGTCACCCACCTGCTGGACCTCTCCAAGATCGACGACGGCGTGGTCGACCTGGACGCCCGCCCCTTCGAGGTGCGCGAGTTCCTGGACGGCGTGCTGCGCGGGGTCACCGTGGACGGCGCGACGGCCGGCGGGGCGTTCTCCCGGCGCGGCGACGTCCGGCTGGCGCTGGAGGTCAGCCCGACCGGTCTGACCGGCGTGGCGGACCCGGAACGGCTCCACCAGGTGGTCGCCAACCTGGTCGACAACGCCTGCAAGCACTCCCCGCCCGGCGGCACCGTGACGGTGCGCGCGCGGCCCGACGGCGGGCCCGGCGGCCTGCTGCTGGAGGTCGAGGACGAGGGCCCGGGCATCCCGCCGGCCGACCGCGGCCGGGTGTTCGAGCGGTTCAGCCGCAGCGGCACCGCGACCGCCCAGGGGCCCGGCTCGGACGGCGGCACCGGCCTCGGCCTGGCCATCGCCCGCTGGGCGGTGGACCTGCACGGAGGTCGGATCGCGGTCGCCGAGTCGCCGCGCGGCTGCCGGATCGAGGTCCGGCTGCCGGGGCAGCGCTGAGGGTCGGATGTGTCACAGAAGCGACACAGACGTACACGAAGATCATTGGATGATCTACATGCGCCTTTGTCCGGTTTTGCCCGGATATGCCCTATGGGTGGGCGTGATCACTTCCCCTCAGATACGGCTTTCTAACGCACATTTTCAGCCAAACTGCAGGTCAGGACTGTGATCTGGGCGACGCCTGGGGCCCGGGGACTGCGCGATCACTGGTCAGGGGCGTAGCCTTAATCCCCGCTGTCCAAACATCCCAAAAGGAAGCGGAAGAGGGCGGTTGCCGCCGTGTCGCCACAGTCCCCTGAAACCCCCAATAGCTCGGCTAGCTCCACTGGCTTCGGTCCCAATGAGTGGCTCGTCGATGAGATCTACCAGCAGTACCTCCAGGACCCGAACTCGGTCGACCGAGCCTGGTGGGACTTTTTCGCCGACTACAAGCCCGGTACCGAGGTGACCCCAGTGACCCAGGCCGCGACCCAGGCCGGCCCCACGCCGACCCCTGCCGCTGCCCCCGCGCCCGCTGCTGCTGCTCCGGCCGCGACCGCCCCCGCCGCACCGGCCGCCCCGGCCGCTCCGGCGCCGGCGCCCGCGCCGCTCGCCGCAGCTCCCGTCGCGCCCCCGGCTCCGGCCCCGGCCCCCAAGGCCGCCGCCCCGGCCCCTGCGGCCGCTCCGGCCGCCGCCGCGGCGGACGCGCCCGCCGGCCCCGAGCTGATCCAGCTGCGCGGCCCGGCCAAGGCCGTCGCCACCAACATGGACGCCTCGCTGGAGGTGCCGACCGCGACCTCGGTCCGCGCGGTGCCCGCGAAGCTGTTGATCGACAACCGCATCGTCATCAACAACCACCTGCAGCGCGCCCGCGGCGGCAAGGTCTCCTTCACCCACCTGATCGGCTACGCCCTGGTCCAGGCCATCAAGGCCGCCCCGGGCATGAACTACAGCTACAAGGTGGAGAACGGCAAGGCCTTCCTGGTCAAGCCCGAGCACGTCAACCTCGGCCTGGCCATCGACCTGGTCAAGCCGAACGGCGACCGCCAGCTCGTCGTCGCGGCCATCAAGAAGGCCGAGACCCTCGACTTCTTCGGCTTCTGGCAGGCCTACGAGGACATCGTCCGCCGGGCCCGCGCCAACAAGCTGACCATGGACGACTTCACCGGCGTCACGGTCTCGCTGACCAACCCCGGCGGCATCGGCACCGTGCACTCCGTGCCGCGCCTGATGCAGAACCAGGGCACCATCGTCGGCGTCGGCGCCATGGAGTACCCGGCCGAGTTCCAGGGCTCCGCCCCGGAGACCCTGTCCCGGCTGGGCGTCTCCAAGATCATGACGCTGACCTCGACCTACGACCACCGCGTCATCCAGGGCGCGGCGTCCGGCGAGTTCCTGCGCGAGATCCACCGCCTCCTCCTCGGCGAGAAGGGCTTCTACGACGAGATCTTCGAGTCGCTGCGGATCCCGTACGAGCCGGTCCGCTGGGCCACCGACGTCGCCACCACCCACGACGACGAGGTCAACAAGACCGCCCGCGTCATGGAGCTGATCCACGCGTACCGTGTGCGCGGCCACCTGATGGCCGACACGGACCCGCTGGAGTACAAGCAGCGCAAGCACCCCGACCTGGACGTCACCACCCACGGCCTCACCCTGTGGGACCTGGAGCGCGAGTTCGCGGTCGGCGGCTTCGGCGGCCAGAAGATGATGAAGCTCCGCGACATCCTCGGCCTGCTGCGCAACACGTACTGCCGCACCGTCGGCGTCGAGTACATGCACATCCAGGACCCGAAGCAGCGCAAGTGGCTGCAGGAGCGCCTGGAGAAGCCGTACTCCAAGCCCGAGCGCGAGGAGCAGCTGCGCATCCTGCGCCGGCTGAACTCGGCCGAGGCCTTCGAGACCTTCCTGCAGACCAAGTACGTCGGGCAGAAGCGCTTCTCGCTGGAGGGCGGCGAGTCGCTCATCCCGCTGCTGGACGCCACCATCGACGCCGCCGCCGAGCACCGCCTCGACGAGGCCGTCATCGGCATGGCCCACCGCGGCCGTCTGAACGTGCTGGCCAACATCGTCGGCAAGCCGTACGGCAAGATCTTCGGCGAGTTCGAGGGCAACCTCGACCCGAAGTCGATGCACGGCTCCGGCGACGTGAAGTACCACCTCGGCTCCGAGGGCACCTTCACCGGCCTGGACGGCGAGACCATCAAGGTCTCGCTCGCCGCGAACCCCTCCCACCTGGAGACGGTCGACCCGGTCGTCGAGGGCATCGCCCGCGCCAAGCAGGACATCCTGGACCAGGGCGGCACCACCTTCCCGGTGCTGCCGATCCAGATCCACGGCGACGCGGCCTTCGCCGGCCAGGGCGTCGTCGCGGAGACCCTGAACATGTCGCAGCTGCGCGGCTACCGCACCGGCGGCACGATCCACCTGGTGGTCAACAACCAGGTCGGCTTCACCGCCGCCCCGGCGTCCTCGCGCTCCTCGATGTACTGCACCGACGTGGCCCGGATGATCGAGGCCCCGATCTTCCACGTGAACGGCGACGACCCGGAGGCCGTGGTCCGCGTCGCGCGGCTCGCCTTCGAGTTCCGCCAGGCGTTCCACAAGGACGTCGTGATCGACCTCATCTGCTACCGCCGCCGCGGTCACAACGAGGCCGACAACCCGTCGTTCACCCAGCCGCTGATGTACGACCTGATCGACAAGAAGCGCTCGGTGCGCAAGCTGTACACCGAGGGCCTGATCGGTCGCGGCGACATCACCATGGAAGAGGCGGAGCAGGCGCTCCAGGACTTCCAGGGCCAGCTGGAGAAGGTCTTCGCCGAGGTCCGCGACGCCGCCCAGACCCCCGCCCCGGCCATCGCCGGCAAGCCGGTCGCCGACTTCCCGGTCAACATCCAGACCGGCATCTCCCAGGAGATGGTCAAGCGGATCGCCGCCTCGCAGGTCAACCTGCCGGACTGGCTGACCGTCCACCCGCGCCTGCTGCCGCAGCTCCAGCGCCGCGCCGCCTCCGTCGAGGACAACACCATCGACTGGGCGACGGGCGAGACCCTCGCCATCGGCTCGCTGCTCATGGAGGGCCACCCGGTCCGCCTGGCCGGCCAGGACAGCCGCCGCGGCACCTTCGGCCAGCGGCACGCCGTCCTGATCGACCGCAACACCGGCGAGGACTACACCCCGCTGCAGTACCTCACCGAGGACCAGGCCCGCTACACCGTCTACGACAGCCTGCTGTCGGAGTACGCGGCGATGGGCTTCGAGTACGGCTACTCGCTGACCCGCCCGAACTCGCTGGTCATGTGGGAGGCGCAGTTCGGCGACTTCGTCAACGGCGCGCAGACCGTGGTGGACGAGTACATCGCCTCCGCCGAGCAGAAGTGGGGCCAGCACTCGGGCGTCACCCTGCTGCTGCCGCACGGCTACGAGGGCCAGGGCCCGGACCACTCGTCCGCCCGCCCGGAGCGCTTCCTGCAGCTGTGCGCGCAGAACAACATGACGGTCGCCATGCCGACCCTGCCGTCGAACTACTTCCACCTGCTGCGCTGGCAGGCGCACAACCCGCACCACAAGCCGCTGGTCGTCTTCACCCCGAAGTCGATGCTGCGTCTCAAGGCCGCGGCGAGTGCGACCGAGGAGTTCCTGTCCGGCTCCTTCCGCCCGGTCATCGGCGACAACACCGTCGACCCGGCACAGGTGCGCAAGGTCGTCATCACCGCCGGCAAGTTCTACTACGACCTGGCGGCGGCCCGCACCGAGCGCGGCGTCACCGACACCGCGATCGTCCGGGTCGAGCGGCTCTACCCGCTGCCGGTGGCCGAGCTCCAGGAGGAGCTCGCCCGCTACGGCGACGACGTCCAGTTCGTCTGGGCGCAGGAGGAGCCGGACAACCAGGGCGCCTGGCCGTTCATCGCGATGAACCTGGTCGACCACCTCCAGGTCGTCGTCGGCCGCAGCGCCAACGGCTCGCGGCTGCGCCGCGTCGCCCGCACGACGGCCTCGTCCCCGGCGGTCGGCTCGGCCAAGCGGCACGCCGCCGAGCAGCAGGCGCTGATCGAAGAGGTCTACTCGCTCTGAGGCCCTGAGGCCCCGAAGCGCTGGAGCACCGAAGCCCGCGGCCCCCGTCCTCCCCTGGGAGACGGGGGCCGCGGGCGTCCCCGACTATCCTGACCAGGTCAAT
This sequence comes from Kitasatospora sp. NPDC058243, assembly GCF_042882025.1. Lineage (NCBI taxonomy): Bacteria > Bacillati > Actinomycetota > Actinomycetes > Kitasatosporales > Streptomycetaceae > Kitasatospora > Kitasatospora sp. NPDC058243. The sequence continues at coordinate 86,138 of NZ_JBHVWW010000006.1, read as the reverse complement.
CCCCATCGGACCGGAGTGAACCCGTGTACTTCACCGACCGCGGCATCGAGGAGCTGCAGAACCGGCGCGGCGACGAGGAGGTCACCTTCGAGTGGCTGGCCGAGCGACTGCGCGAGTTCGTCGACCTCAACCCGGACTTCGAGATCCCCGTCGAGCGGCTGGCCACCTGGCTGGCCCGGCTCGACGACGAGGACGACGAGTGACCGGTGCGGTGCCGTTGCACTGAACCGCTGATGAGGGGCCCGGGAGGCGATCGCCTGCCGGGCCCCTCACGTATCCGCGCCCGCCCGTAGGGGGCGCCTCGGGGGCCGCTCCGGGGCGGCTCAGGGGCGGGATCCGGGACGGCACGCTTGACTTGCGCGTCACGCGATATATCGTCTTTAAAAGAGAACGCGATACATCGCGATCGGCAACGGGAGGCGGCAGAGATGAGCCAGTGGACGGTCGAGGGACCCGAGAGGATCACCATCGACGAGACGGTCCGGGCGCTGCACGTGCGGATCATCGAGGGCACGGTGAACGTGGTGGCGGCCGAGGGCCCGGCCCGCCTGGAGGTCACCGAGCTCCAGGGCGAGCCGCTGCACGTGACCCTGGTGGACGGCGTCCTGACGGTCACCTACAAGGACATCAACAGCTGGGGCGAGTTCGGCGACCGGCTCAAGTCGGTCGACGCGGTCAAGGGCTTCTTCAGCTCCTTCAAGCGCAAGCGGGTCGCCGGCGTCACCCTGACCGTCCCGGCCGACGCCGAGGTCAAGGTCGGCACCGTCTCGGCCGACGCCACCGTCTCCGGGATCACCGGGCACGTCTCGGTGCAGAGCGCCAGCGGCGACGCCACCCTGGTCGGCCTGACCGGCCGCACCGAGGCCAACACCGTCACCGGCGACGTCGACGCCCAGTCGGTGGCCGGCCAGCTCAAGGTCAACACCGTCTCCGGCCAGCTCACCGTCGTCGCCGGCACCGCCGACCGGATCCAGGCCAACGCCGTCACCGGCGCCGTCACCCTGGACCTCGACGTCGCCAACCCGGCCGACATCAAGGTCACCACCGTCAGCGGCCCGGTCGTCATCCGGATCCCCTCGCTGGCCGACGCCAAGGTCGAGGCCGGCTCCACCAGCGGCGACATCTCCAGCACCTTCGACGGCCTCAAGCTCAGCGGCAGCTGGGGCGCCAAGCGCCTGTCCGGCCAGCTCGGCGACGGCCGGGGCAGCCTCGCCGTGACCACCGTCTCCGGCGGCGTCACCGTGCTGCGCCGCCCCGACCCCGAGGACGAGTCGCCGGTGGTCGTCAAGGAGCTCCCGGCCGGACTCGGCAAGCCCGACCTCACCAAGGAGGCGTGAGATGACGCCCGTGTTCGGCCACGGCCGGCTCCGGCTCTACCTGCTGAAGCTGCTCGACGAGGCCCCGCGGCACGGCTACGAGGTGATCCGCCTGCTGGAGGAGCGCTTCCAGGGCCTGTACGCGCCCTCCGCCGGGACGGTCTACCCCCGGCTCGCCAAGCTGGAGCAGGAGGGCCTGGTCGCCCACAACACCGAGGGCGGCCGCAAGGTCTACCGGCTGACCGACGCAGGGCGTGCCGAACTGGAAGCCCGCCAGGGCGAGTTGGACGACCTGGAAGTGGAGATCCACGACTCCGTGGCGCAGTTGGCCGGGGCGATCCGCGAGGACGTCCGGGACAGCGCCAAGGACCTGCGCGAGGAGCTGTGGCAGGCCGCCCGGCAGGCCCCCCGACCGGACCGCGCCGAGGGCGGGGACCCGTGGTCCGGCCCGTGGGGCGACAACGAGTCCTGGCAGCGCGCCAAGGAGGAGTTCGCCCAGTTCAAGCGGCAGGCCAAGGACCAGGCCAAGCGCGCCCGGGAGCAGGAGAAGGCCGCCAAGGCCAAGGCGAAGGCCGCCGAGGAGGAGGCCCGCAGGCTCCGCGAGCAGGCCAAGGCCTCGCGGACGGCCGCGCAGCAGGAGGCGCTGCGGATCAAGCGCCGGGTCGAGCAGCAGGTGCGCGAGCACGCCGCGAAGGGCGACTGGCCGACCGGCCTCGCCGAGGGCCTGGCCGAGCTGACCAAGGGCCTGTCCGGGCTGGCCGACGCGGCCCGCTGGGGCCAGCCGGCCGACGGGTCGGCCGAGGAGGTCACCGTCACCCGGATCGACCTGGACAAGGACGAGCCGACCACCCCGACCGCCCCGGCCGACCTGCCGCCGTGGGCGCGGACCGACCCGGCCGGCGACCCGGCCCGCGAACTGGAGCGGCTGCTCGACCGCTTCCGCGACCAGGTCCGCGACGCGGCCCGGGACGGCGGCGTGAGCACCGACAAGCTGGCCGAGGCCCGCTCGGTGCTGGGCGCGGCCGGCGAGCGGCTGAAGCGCCTGCTCGGCTGACCGACAGGCCGCCGGACCACCACCGGCCCGGGGAGGTCGGGGGGGGGGGGCGGGGGGGGTTTTCTTCGGGGCGAACAGAAGCAAGAGTCAAAAAAAGCACAGGGTTAAGGGGGCCCAATGTTCCAGGTGCAACACAACCTTTTCTCAAAAAACGCCCC